>JBBSAV010000027.1:0-32330 GCA_038251965.1 Candidatus Limnocylindrales bacterium | reverse complement strand
TGTAGGTGAGCACGAGGATCTGCTCGGGCAGCAGGGGGCTGGCGAACGCTTCGGCTTCCGTGCCATCCGATCGCACCCGTTGGCCCCGAGGAGCCAGCGCACGCGTTCGACGATCACGCGCGTCTTGCCGCTCCCGGCACCCGCGATGACCACGGCGGGTCCATCACCCCACTCGACGATGCGTCGCTGGGTGTCGGTGAGTCCCGTCGCGGTCCGGGTGTCCGTCATCGTCCCTGGTCCCCCGTGTATGGCCTGGACATTCTCCGGGATGTGAGGCCCGTGGGATGTGGCCCGGACGGGTCTCGCGCCGGCAGGACTACCAGTCGATCGTGCCGTCGAGCTCGCCGTCCTGTGCATCCAGCATCGCGAGATCGGCCTCCATGTTGCGGTTGCGTTCACATTCGCCACACAACGGGGAGCTGCCAGGGCCACCGACCGGGTCATCGTCGGGGTCGTCCCCCAGCGGAGTGAAGCAGCGCTCGCAGGTCAGCCAGCCATCCTCAGACGACACGATGCACCTCGGCATGGACGACGCGGTCGTCATGGACCAGGGCGGCACCGGTGATGCGGTCGGTCCGGAAGCGCACGTCCATCCCTTCTCCCACGGCCGGTGACTCGAGGGCATCGGCCTGCGCCAGCTTGACGCGGCCCAGCATGCGCCCGAGGGCATCACGGTCAAGGTAGCGATGCTTGGAGGCTGGTGCACCGCCGACAGCCGCGAGGCGACGATGGTCGAGATAGGCTCGCACCGCACCTTCGATCAGCCGAGGCCAGAGCTTGCGGGCCGTGGCGGGTGCGTCGTAGAGCTCCAGCGCGACCAGCCGACCACCGATGGCGATGGCAGCACCGACGGCATCGACGGGATAGGGGAAGGCGCCCAGGAGCGCTGCCATGTCGACGGCCTCGCGGGCGTACAGGTCATGGAGCGCCCCGGTGCGCGAGCTGGAGCCTGCGCGCTCGTGCTTGCGCTCCACCTCGTCCCAGACGCGGTCCTGGTCGGCGGCATAGCGCGACTCGGCCGGCATCGGTGCGCAGACCTCGACCATGGCGCGAGCCCGGGCGTGGACCTGGCGGTTCATCATCGAGCGCAGGCCCAGATCGGCCTTGGGACCCGACGCGAAGCCCATCCCCGCGCCAGGGTCCCAGCGTCCGTGCTCGGCAGGTCACCGGGATCCTGGTGGTCCGCATGGCCGCCAGCCAGATGGTCACGTTGACGATGCGGTTCTGCTTGCCGCCGACGATGGTGTCGCCACCGAAGATGACCACCGGCCGGTCCCTGGTCTCGACCGCCACCGTGGGCACGCTGCCGCCGCCGAGCTCGTGGATGTCCACCGCGTTCGCCTGGGTAGCTTCGCCGAGCGTCAGGTACGCCGGGCCGGTCACGTCGGAGGTGGCGCCGAGCGCGATGACCACGAGACCGTCGCGCTCCATGGTGACGATGGGGGCGACGGAGTCGAGGAGTCGTTCGAGGGCCGGAGTGTACGTGCCTGTCATGGCTCGATGAGGCGCCCCGATCGTGCCAGCTACGATGTCACGGGTGGTGCCGCGCCGCACCACCGAACCGCGTTCGCAAAGAAGCAGCCCGCGTGTCCACGCGATCAGGCGACCGCAGCATGCGCGCGTTCCTTGTTCATGGCGGTTGCCCACAGCGCGACCGCACGCGTCCCCTCAAAGCGCCGGGCGAACTCGGGTGAGCAGCTCGAGCCCGAGCCGATGCCGAACCTGGCATCGCTCGCCGACGCCGGCGGCCCGTTGCCGCCACGTCGGTAGACTACTCGATGAAGGACCTGCTGGCTCAGGTCGACCTGGTGGAGGCGCTGGCATGATGATTGGTTCGTCCGAGTCGATGTCGTCGAGGCCACGGCCTGATGTACGACCTCAGTAACACCATCCATTCGGGGGGGACGAAGTGAAGGTCGACACCATCCTGAGCCAGATCGACCTCGGCACCATGGCGCTGCCCGAGTTCCAGAGGGGATACGTGTGGAACCGGGATCAGGTGCGCGGCCTGATGTCCTCGATGTACCGGCGGCATCCTGTGGGGTCGCTCCTCACGTGGCTTACACCCAAGGACCCCTCGATCATCCGGGGCGGCGACCTTGGCCCCGCTGGAACGATCGAACTCCTCCTCGACGGCCAGCAGCGGATCACATCCTTGTACGGGATCATCCGAGGCCATGCACCACGGTTCTTCGACGGCAATGCGCAGGCATTCACCGGTCTGTACTTCGACCTCGAGAACGAGGTCTTCGAGTTCTACGCCCCGGCCAAGATGGCCAGCAACCCGATGTGGCTCGACGTCACCCGCCTGATGCACCCCGACGGTCTGGGCGAGGCACTCGCGCCGCTGGCAGCACCGGGGGTCACGGCAGATCTGCAGGCATACATCGCTCGCCTGACCCGGCTCACGAACATCAAGGACATCGAGCTCCATGTCGAGCAGGTGGTCGGCGAGGACAAGACCGTCGACGTCGTCGTGGACATCTTCAATCGGGTGAACAGCGGCGGTACCAAGCTGTCCAAGGGCGACCTGGCGCTCGCAAGGATCTGCGCAAGGTGGCCGGACGCTCGCAACGAGATGAAGACGATCCTGAAGCGCTGGCATCATGTGGGCTATTCCTTCGAGCTCGAATGGCTCCTCCGCAGCGTCACGACGATCCACACCGGCCAGGCGCGGTTCGCGGGGCTCGCGGATATCCAGACCGCCGAGTTCGCCAAGGCGCTCGGACGAGCTGAGACGGCGACGAACAAGATGCTCAACCTCGTCTCTGCCCGCCTGGGGCTCGACCACGACCGCGTACTCGGTGGCCGCTACGCGTTCTCGGTGATGGCCCGACTGCTCGCCGAGCACGGCAAGTTCCGCGACGCCGCAGAGCAGGACCGGCTCCTCTACTGGTACGTCCACAGCTTCCTTTGGGGTCGCTACACGTCGTCCGTCGAGTCGGTGATGAACCAGGATCTCACGGAGGTCGTGGGTCGGGCCGACGCCGTGGACAGGCTGATCGAGCGCCTCCGGGTGTCACGCGGCGACCTACTGGTGCGGCCGGTGGACTTCAGCGGGTGGAGCCTCGGCTCGCGTTTCTACCCTCTGCTCTACCTGTTGACTCGGATGGCCGGCGCGCGCGACCTGGCGGCTCTTGGATTGGAACTCCGCGCGTCCATGCTGGGCAAGCTCACCAGCCTTCAAGTCCACCACATCTTCCCGAAGGCCGTCCTCTACAGAGACGAGGGGAGCCACTACTCCCGGTCCGAGGTCAACGCCATCGCGAACTACTGCTTCCTCACCCAGGAGGCCAACCTGGAGATCTCGGATCGCCTGCCAGAGGACTACTTCGCTGAGGCGGAGGGGCGGTTCCCCGGAGCTCTCGCCAGCCAGTGGATCCCCACCGATCGTGAGCTCTGGAAGGTCGATCGATACCGGGACTTCCTCGCGGCGCGCCGCGAGCTCCTCGCGAAGACGGCGAACGAACACCTCGACGGGCTCCTCCATGCGCCCGCGACAGAGGCACCGCTTGACCTGCCCGCCGAGATCGGCGCCCTGGAGGGGGCCGGCATCGGCGAGGCGATCGAGCCGGCCGTCGCGGAGCTGTCGATCTGGGCGACCGACCACGGATTCGGGACCCCGGTCTTCGAGCGCGAGATCGTGGACCCCGAGAACCAGGAGCTCATCGTCGTGGGCGACGCCGTCTGGCCCAACGGAGTCCAGGAGGGGCTGACCGAGCCCGTCTGCCTGGAGCTGGACGCATCGGCTGAGGTCATGACCCGGCTGTCGGAGATCGGGTATCGGTGCTTCACGGAGGTCGAGGCGCTCAAGTCGTGGGCAGAGACCACCTCAGGGGCGAGCGTCGTCGGGACGTCGTCCGACACTTGGGCGGCGACCGCGTGACGGCTACCGCGGTTGCGTACAAGCGCAAGCTCATCGAGATGGCCCTGCCGCTCGAAGCCAACCTTGCGTCCGTGCACGAGAAGAGCATCGAGTACGGTCAGCCGAGCGCCCTGCACTCTGGTGGTCCCGCTAGCCTCTGGTGACCTGCCGAGCCGTCCTCTTTGCGAGCCTGGTCGACGATCTCTCGCCAGACCAGGCCGACCCGCTCGCGAAGGTCGAGCTGCGGACGGTCAAGTGCCTGGCGACATACCCGGTTGGTTTGTTCACGCCCCCGCCGCCACGAGCCGTGTCACGGCAAGCGGTCTGGGTCCGCCCCGACCTCGTCATCCGGGCCGAGTTCGCCGGCTGGACCGGCGATGGCATGGTGCGCCAGGCGGCGTTCAAGGGCCTGGGCCTCGGCAAGGATCCGGCGGTGGTGGTGCGGGAGCGGCCGCGCCGCTGACCGAGGCGGGGTCAGCGCACCTCGATCGGGAAGCAGCGCCCCTGCGTGGGGGACACGCCGCGGCCCCGCTGGCAGGACAGCCACAGCCGCTCGAGCCCTGCCCTATCCAACCACCCCTCGAGACCTCACCGACTTCGGATGGGCGGCACGGAGAGGTCTGGATCGCATTCAGGGAACGGACGCTCGCAGATCACCTGAAGGTCCGAGAGCCGCCTGGTTCGCGGGTCTCACGTGGCGCGCGGTCGGGGCGGCTTCGGGCTGAACCTGTGTGCTCGAGCTCACTCGAGCTCACTCGAGCTCGTCGGACCGGCGGCGGTAGCGCACGAGGAAGTGCGCCCAATCGTCGGTCCGGATGCGATACGTGCGCCGGGCCCCGGTCTCGATGGCATAGGCGGGCAGACGCTTCGCCTTGATCTGCTGCCTGACCCACTGGCTGGACATGCCGATCGAGGCTCCGGCCCGCTCGGTGCTGATCCAGCGTGTGACGCGGTCGCCCATGGCCCGATGGAGGGCCAGAACCGCGAGATGTCAACTCCGACGTCGTGGCAGTGACCGGCTCTCGAGGCCACGATCGGGGCGCGTGCCCTTTCGCGTCCCGTCGCTGCGCCAGAGCTCGCGGCCGTGGTCGGGGCTGTTGGCGGCGAAGTAGAGGACCCCGCCCATGACTGCGAACTCGTCGGGGTCGCTCCACTCCTCGCCGGGCCAGATGTCCTTGACGAGCTTGGTGCCCGCCTCCGTGCCGTCGCTAGTCCCCAGCTCGCGGCCTGTCTCCGCGGTGTAGGCGACGTAGACGAGCCTGCCCCCGAATGGGGTGAGCTCGGCCGGGGACGAACTCCCCGGAAGGTCCCTGACTAGCTTGACGCTGCCCGCCTGCGCGGCGACGGGCAAGAGCACGACCGCCGTCAGCACGAGACCGATCACGAACATGAACCGCGTACGCCCCACGGAGTGTGCGCGCTGGTTCCGCCGGGTGTGCGCGCATCCACCAGCGCATGAGAACGCGACGCGGTATTCGGCGGTCTCATCCATAATCGGTCCGGAATGCCGTATCGTCCGAAGCCTCGTCGTCCCTCAGTCGGCCGGAGCGGGTACGGGAGCCCTCGCCTCGGATCGTATGCGGCCAGGCTCGCCGTGGAGCGTACGCTCAAGCGGAAGCGAGCCTCCAGCGGCCCGAGCGCACTGCTGATAGTCCTGCTGGTCACCATCGTCCTGGCTGCGACGATCCCCATCGCTTCGGGCATCGTGGCCGGCGGTGCCGCCGGCGTGGTCATCGCCTCGCTCGATCAGGGCCTTCCTGACATCCGATCCTTCCCGGATCTGGGGTTCTCGCAACCCACCCTGATCCTCGACAGCAAGGGCAAGATCGAGCTGGCCCGCTTCTGGGATGAGCGCCGTGAGGTCATCGCATTCAAGGACATCCCCACGCTCGTGCTGGATGCCACCACCGCCACCGAGGACACCACGTTCTGGTCCAACCCGGGCGTCGATCTCGGGGCCACCCTCAACGCCTTCGTCACCGAGGCCGGCGGCGGCGGCGACCGGGGCGGTGGCTCGACCATCACCCAACAGCTCGTGCGTGCCCGCCTGCTGCCGGCCGACATCACCGACAACGATGGCACCAGAGAAGGGCTCTACATCCGCAAGGCCAAGGAGATCCTGCAGGCCTACAAGCTGACGCAGGCCTTTCCTGGCGAGGAGGGCAAGGAAGCGATCATCACGGCCTACCTCAACGAGATCTCCTACGGCGCCGCGCTCGGCATCGCGGCAGCTGCGGACCTCTACTTCGGGAAGCCGCTCGGGAAGCTGACCCCCAGCGAAGCCGCCCTTCTGGCGGCCATCCCGCAGGCCCCCTCCCAGCTCTACCTCTGGAAGCGCGACGCGCACACGGGACGGTACCTCTACATCACCAAGGAGAAGGGCAAGAAGACCAAGTCCGGCAAGCGGCACACGCAGCTCGTCCTCAAGACCTGTGTCGACAAGGGTCCAGCGTGCCAGGATTCGCCGCTGGTCATCCGACGGAACTTCATCCTGCGGCGCCTCGCCGATGGCAATGGCCGTTGGACCTCCCTGAGCGAGGAGCAGCTCAAGGCCGCGCTCGACGAGAAGATCGTCGTGAAGCCGCCCAAGGCGCGGCGCTGGCAGGCACCGCACTTCGTCAATGCGCTGCTGCCGGAGCTCAACCTCATCCTCGCCGACCGCGAGCCCATCCAGCGCGGTGGGTACCGGGTCATCACCACGCTGGACATGCGGGCTCAGCGCCTGGCCGAGAAAGTCATCCAGGCCGGCGCCGTCCTGCCCAACCTGCCCTCATCGAAGTACCTCAAGCAGCTCGACAAGCTCAAGCTGCGCAAGGACGCCGGCTGGATCGCTCGCCTCCGCGGCTCCAACTTGCGCAACGGGGCCATGGTCGCAATGGACTATCGCTCCGGCGACATCCTCGCCTACGTCGGCTCGGCCGGCTACTACCGCAGGGAGACGCCGCGGTTCGCGCCGCAGGTCGACCACGTCGGAGCCTCCCATCGACAGCCGGGCTCGGCCTGGAAGCCGATCCTCTACGCCACCGGCATCGATACCGAGCGCTTGACGGCAGGTACCTACCTGCTCGACCGGCAGGAGCAGTTCGGCCCGGGCTGGACGCCCAAGAACGCCGACGGGGTATACCGGGGACTCATCCAGGTCCGCGAAGCGATCCAGCAGTCACTCAACATCCCGGCCATCCGGGCCCTCCAGCGCGTGGGCATCGCCACCGTCCGGAAGTACGCCGTAAAGGCCGGCTTCACCTTCCTGGGCGGGAACACCAAGATGCTCGACCAGGCCGGCCTGGCAGGCGCCCTCGGGACGGTCGAGGTGCGGCCGCTCGACATGACCGCGGCCTTCGGCGCCTTCGGCAACGGCGGCAAGGTCACGAAGCCGCGCTACATCCTCAAGGTCCTGGGGCCGGATGGCGAGGTCATCTATGAGGCCGGCAAGCCCGTCACCACGCAGGTATGGAAGCCGGCCACGGCCTACATCATTGCCGACATCCTCGCCGGCAACACGAACCGTGCCGTGAACCCGGCCTGGGGTGCGGTCTTCGAGCTGCACAACACGCGGGATGGCTCGCGCCGCGAGGCGGCGGTCAAGACGGGCACGACCAACGACCTCAAGGACTATTCGACCTACGGCTTCCTACCAGCGCCCAAAGGCAAGCGCCAGCCCGCGCTCGCGGTCGGCGTGTGGTACGGCAACAGCGACAGCTCGAGCCCTAACCTCGGCTTCCTGCGCTACTCGTTGGACAACGCCGGCCAAACGTGGACGGCCTTCGTGCGCGATTACATGAATGGCAAGCCTGCCCCAGCGTTCAAGCGACCGAAGAGTGTCATCCGAGCCTCCGGCTCGGGGGGAACGGAGCTCTATATCAAGGGCACGCAGCCGAGAGGTCCGCGGCAGGTGGACGTGCCGACGATCACGACGCCGACGCCTGATTCGAGCGGCTCGTCCGAGTCAGATAGCAACGGCGGCGGCGGGGAGAGCACCACCAAGCCTCGCGGAGGTGGTCGCGATGACCGCCCGGCACCGGCGCCAACCTGCCGACCGGGCACGGTCGACGTTCCGCGCGGCTGCGTCATTCCCGGGGCCTGACCAGGAGCGCGTCCCTCCGCCGCGGCCATCGGCCATGGCGCGGCGGTCAGTCCGACGAGGGATCAGCCTTCGCGCGCTTGCGTCACGCCGGGCGGAGGCGTGGGCCGCGAATGGCGACCGATCGTCACCACCACCAGCGGATGTGTCTCCGTCCTCGTCCCCCGGTTCGTCATCATCTCCGCCCTCTTTCTGCTCCGACGGCGGCCGCCCGAGGTGCTTCGCGCATCGACGCCGAGGGTGCCGAGCACGGCTGCGCGCTCGTCGGCGCCGAGGCGTGGTGCTGGGGCGACCCCAACGGCCTGCCGGATACGACATCCGGGGGTGCGGTCCGGTTCGAGCTCCTCGACGATCCTCCGGGATCGTGATGCCAGCTCGACGGAGGAGGCCTCGGCGCGCGGAGACCCCGGCCCACGATGACTTGGGCGTGTCGAGCGCAAGACGATGCGCGCACGCGTCGCGAGCCGCTGCTCGCTCGTCGGGCCCGCACCAGTGCCATCAGGACGGCCTTGTCGGACTCGGGGACGGACAGCGCTGGGGCAGGTGCTTGAGCCATGCCCATGATCGTAGCGAACCACATGCCATGGGGAATGCGTGCTTGGCATGCCTCGATCAAGCGCCGCAGCCGTTGTCAATGGCCAGCTCTCGTGTCACGGCTGGTGATCGGACGCACCGTGGAGAGGCGTTGGCGGGAGAAGCACGTGGCATCCTGTGATCAGGGGCTCCGGCGCCGACTCGTGGTGAGCGTCATCGCCACCGGCCCGCGAGACGCATGACGGGGGAATGGATGCGTACAGCGGGACCCGCTGCCGTACCTCGACCGGAACCGCGCCATCGTGGACGCGGTGGACATCGTCATCGCCGCCCCGGTCAACGACCTCCCGACCCTGCGGAGCGGGACGTGGGCGACGGTCAGGTATACCCGACAGGTCTCCCGTCCCGTCATCGACCTGCTGCGCGAGTCGCCGGACGTGGATGACGTGGGGTGACGGAGGACGAGTGATGGCCGAGCACATCGGTCTGGTGGTCGTCGGCTTCGCCCTCGGGGTCGTGGATGCTGGTCCTCTTCGCGCTCTGGGTCGCGACCGGAAGTCGGTTCGTTACGATCTGTAACGAACTCCGCCGCGTGATGGAACACGTCCACGACTCGCAAGAGCGACGTGACGCCAACGGGAGACGCTACGTCGTCTGCGTGACCAGACCCGCGTCCAGCCCGCCTGCTGGGTGAACCGCCCTGAGTTCGATGGAGACTCCAGCCGTTGGAGGCACATCGAGTCATGGCAGATCCGACCACTCGCCACCCTCGACACCCAGGACATCGTGCCGCGCTCGTAAGCGCGACATCCCCGCCTCGAGCGTCAAGAACGGTCGGCGAGTCGCGCGGCCGGCGCCCGGATCAAGGCCGACGTTGACGGCGATCCGGACTCTCATGTACCAGCCGGTCGAATGCTACCTGGGCTTCCTCGGGATCCCGAGCGACCTCCCACGCGCAGTGAGCGGGACTGATGAGCGGCCGGACATGGCCGAGTCGGTCACTGGCGCCGATGAGAGGCTCGGATAGCTGTCAGCCCCGATCCACTGTTGGGATCCTTATCGTTGGTCGTTCCACGCTTGCGGTGCTCCCCACGACACCCAATATTCAGCGGCTGGTGGAGCGGACTTGCGGCGCATGTCTAACCACGGAACGGGGGAGAGGGAGGAGACCCATGAACCCCACACTGACGATGGGCATTCGAGGCCAAAGGGGGTGCCGTGCGTTGCTCACTGGAGCCGTCGGTCTGGCTCTGACGCTGACACCTATCGCAGTCAGCGCTCAGGAGCCCCTGCCGGAAGTCACGGGGCCACTCGAGCCCGGGACGTACACCGACGATGCGCTTGGACAGACCCTCACCCTGACGGTCGGCGAGGGCTGGTCCATCGGTGGCGAGGCGGTGGAGGGTGTGGGCGTCGACCTTGTGCCAGAGCCCTTTGACTATGAGGGTCCCACTAACCGCGCCATGCTGGGCATCACCCGCTCCGACGGTACGGTCTTTGAGGCTTACTGCGTCCCGGCCGGCGGCGACTATGCCGCCTACAACGAGGCCAGGATGAACATCGAGCCGACGGCGCAGGCGTTGGCGGAGTATCTCGCGGCGGATCCCTATCTTGAGACCACGGAGCCGGTCGAGATCGAGATCGCCGGCCACAGCGGCCTGCAGTTCGATGCGACCGCGAGCGTCGGTGAGGACTGCGAGATTCCGGTCACCTACCTGTGGGCCATCCCGGTGTTTGACAATTGGATCCTCGGAGATGGCGACCACGCGCGATACAGTCTCATCGATGCCAACGGCGAGGTGGTTGCCCTCGTGCTCGAGGCCAGTGCGGACGTCGATCTGGACGAACTGGCTTCGCTGGCACAGCCGGTCATCGACAGCATCACGCTCGATCCGATGTAAGCCTCTGGCCAGGGGGATGTGTGCGTCCGGGCTCAGGGCGGTCGAAACCCTCGCCATGTGGGACACGCGGCCTGCTGCCGCCCATCGACCCGGCTGCTGCACTGCCATCATGCGGCACATAGCAGCTCCACCATCTCTGCGATACCCTCTATCTCGATGGCTGTTCGTGCGCCTTCGAATCCCTCCGGGCGCGCCAAGACCACCCCTCTCCGGTGGTGCCGGGACGTCGGGTCCGGCCGAGGACTGCCATGAAGCGGGGCCCTGCCTCATTCCCCTACCACCGACTGTGAGTGATGAGAACCGATCTCGACTGTATCCCGTGCTTCATGCGCCAGGCCATCGACGCAGGTCGGTTGGTGTCCTCCGACCCCGAGGTCCACGAGCAGGTGCTGCGCGAGATGCTGGAATGGACCTCCACAGCGGACCTGATGGCTTCGCCACCGGTGGTGGGGCAGCGCCTGCATCGTCGGCTGCGCGAGGTGACCGGCGTCGCTGACGCCTACCGCGAGGCCAAGGATCGTCACAATCGGCTGGCCCTCTCGCTGCTGCCCGAGCTGCGGGCGCGCGTGGCCGCAGCCGAGGACCCCTTCGATCTGGCGGTGCGGTTGGCGATCGCGGGCAACGTCATCGACCTCGGTGTCAACGGGCGCGTCACCGAGGAAGAAGTCCACCTCGCCATCGAGCGCGCGCTCTCTGAGCCTGTCTGCGGACCGCTCGACGCATTGCGCGACGCAGCGGCAGAGGCGCGCGACATCCTGTACCTGGCTGACAACTGCGGTGAGATCGTGTTCGACCGACTGCTCATCGAGCAGCTCCCGACCGAGCGTGTCACGGTCGCGGTCCGCGGGGCGCCCATCCTCAACGACGCCACGCTCGAGGATGCCCGGGCGGTCGGCCTGACCGACCTCGTGGCGGTCATCGACAACGGATCAGATGCCCCAGGAACGCTCCTGGCTGATTGCAGTCCGGCCTTCCGGCGCCGCTTCGACGAGGCGGACCTCGTCATCGCCAAGGGCCAGGGCAACTACGAGACGCTCGATGACGCACCGCGGCCGGTGTTCATCCTGTTCAAGGTGAAATGCGCAGTCGTGGCCGGCCATGTGGGTCAGCCGGAGGGGACCCACATGGTCAGTCGTTCGGTCGTCCGCCCCGACTGACCTCGGCGATGGGGCCATCCACTGCCCGCTCGGCGGCCGCGACGACCGGCTGCATGGTGATATCGGCGAGCCGGGGGTCCTCGGCACGCAGCCGTTGCTCCAGGTCGGCGACGACCCTGGCCAGGCGATCGCCTTCAGGGGAAGCGAACCGTACCCGCAGCGTGATCACCACGTGATCCGGACCGAGGTGCATGCTGCGGATGTCCTCGACGGTGTCCACTTCCTCGTCCGCCTCAGCGATGCGCTTCAGGCGCCCGATCAACTCCACGTCGGCCCCTTCCCCGATCAGCAGACCCCGGGACTCGGAGGCGAGGAAGAGCGCGACCGCCACGAGGATGGAACCGATGATGAGCGAGGCGACGCCGTCGATCCAAGGTGCCTCAAGGGCATGCGCCAGGTAGATGCCCACGGCCGCGACGATCAAGCCCGCCAGTGCCGCCGAATCCTCCAGCAACACGGTGATGACCGACGGGTCCTTGGATGAGCGCACGCTGTCGACGAAACCCTCGTCCGGCTGCACCTGGCCCGATACCTCTCGTGCGGCGACGAACCAGGAGCTGCCCTCGAGCACGAATGCCATCGCGAGGACGATGTAGTTCACCAGCGGATCCTCGAGCGGTGTCGGGTCGAGGATGTGTGTGATGCCCTCGTAGATGGATACCCCACCGCCGACGCCGAAGATGAGGATGGCCACGATGAGACTCCAGAAGTAGAGCTCCTTGCCGTGGCCGAACGGGTGCTCCTTATCGGGAGGGCGTCTTGCGCGACCCAGCCCCAGCAGCAGGAGGCCCTGGTTGCCGGTATCGACCAGCGAGTGGACACCCTCGGAGATCATGGCTGAGCTGCCGGTCAGCGCCGCGGCCACGAACTTGGCGATGGCGATGCCAAGGTTGGCTGCGATGGCGGCGTAGATGACGATGGGCCGCTCATGGCCCGGCTCGGTAGCGACGCGGTCCTGCATATGGCGGAGCATGTCATACCCTGGGCCGCCCGACCCCGTCCGCATTTGCGTGGCAGTCATGTAACTCACGCCCGAACCGCGTTCCTCGTCCCTCCGTTACCCAGCAGGCAAGCCACGACCACGCCGGGTCGTGATCGGCACTCCCAGGCAACTCCGCGACCCGTTGCGCCGCGACCCGGTCGTTTATGTGCGTGGTGCGCAAACGAGGCCGGAGGAGCACGTCGCAGAGCCGGGTCAGTGGAGCGCTGGCTCCGCTTCCTGTCGCTGGCTCCTGTCGCTGGCTCCTGTCGCTGGCTCCGCTTCCTGGACCGAGCCGCTATCATTGCCGCTCACCTCGACGGGCGCCTCCGGTCCGCGCCCTGGTTCCTTGACACGACCATCCCCCGAGTCCTCATGCCCTGACCGGCCCTCGCCACGATGCGAGATGGGCCCTGTCAGGAGTTCGCTTGACCTTCTCTACCCTTGGCCTGCGGGCCGATTCCCTCCGTGCCGTGGCCGATCAGGGCTACACGGAGCCCACGCCGGTCCAGGCGCAAGCCATCCCCCTCATCCTTGCCGGCCGCGATCTGCTGGCTGGTGCCCAGACGGGGACCGGCAAGACCGCGGCCTTCGTACTGCCGATGCTCGATGGCCTTCGCGAACGCCGGGAATCGGGCCATCGCAAGATCCGTGCCCTCGTGGTCGTCCCCACGCGCGAACTGGCGCTGCAAGTAGAGGCCAGCGTCCGCGCCTATGGCGGTCACAGCCCCATCCGGTCGGTGGCCATCTACGGCGGTGTGCGCATGGACCGGCAGGTCCGGTCGCTGCGCCAGTGGCCGGAGATCGTGGTGGCGACCCCCGGCCGTCTTCTCGATCACGTCCGCCAGGGGACCATCGATCTCGGCACCGTCGAGGTGCTCGTCCTCGATGAGGCCGACCGCATGCTCGACATGGGCTTCATCCATGACATCAAGCGCATCCTCGAGCTGCTGCCCAAGGAGCGACAGACGCTGCTGTTCAGTGCCACGTTCTCGCCGACGATCCGCCGTTTGGCCGACGATCTGCTGCGCGATCCGGCTTCGGTGGACGTAGCGCCACGTAATGCCACGCCGACACCCATCCGGCAGCTGATCCACCCCGTCGACAAAGCGCGCAAGCGCCACTTGCTGGCGCACATGGTGCGTCGAGACGGGGTCGGCCAAGTGCTGGTCTTCACCCGGACCAAGCACGGTGCCAACCGACTGGCGGAGCAGCTTGGCAAGGATGGCATCCGCGCCACCGCCATCCACGGCAACAAGAGCCAGTCGCAGCGGGTGCGCGCTCTGGCTGCCTTCAAGAAGGGCGAGGCGCAGGTTCTGGTGGCCACCGATATCGCGGCACGTGGGCTGGACATCGAGGCGTTGCCACACGTGGTCAACTACGAGTTGCCGATGGTGCCTGAGGATTATGTCCATCGCATCGGTCGCACGGGTCGCGCCGGTCAGGAGGGGACCGCCACCTCACTGGTATCGGGTGACGAGCGCGAGATGATGGCTGCCATCGAGAAGCTGTTGAAGCGTTCGATCACGTCCGAGGTGGTGGCCGGATTTGAGCCTAGTGCTGCCTATCGACCTGAGCCCATCGTGACTACCCGTCCGCAGCATGGCCGGAACCGACAGCGGGGCGGTCAGGGTTCACCGCGGAACCAGGGCCAGGCCTCACCGCGGAACCAGGGCCAGGCCTCATCGCGGAACCAGGGCCAGGCCTCACCGCGCCATCAGCTTCCTGGCGAGCGTCTTTCCGGGGGTCGACCGACGCAGGCCACAGAGCGACGATGGGCGAAACCGGCAGGTCGCCAGCGTCAGGGGCAGCCGGGACGTGGCCCCATTCCGCGCAGTTGACCCAGCCGTTCTCCTCGTGGCCTGCGCCACGAAGGTCCACCCGATGTAGGCTCTGGCGTCTGGACCAGCACCACAGTGAGGATGAACGTGGCCATCTACCGTGACTACACCGCCGAGCAGCAACGAGTGTTGCGCGCCAGCCTGGAGGCGGCCGCGGTGGCCGTGTCTGCAGCCAGTCCCGGTCGTGGTGAGGAGACGGTCAGCGAGGGGTTCACGGCGGCCGAGTACATCCTCGGCAGCCAGGCCGACCATGTGGATAGCCCCTTGATCACGTCCGTGCTGGTGGAGTTGGAGGCGCGGGTCAAGGGTGAGTCGGCATTCCCCGATTTCGTGGTCGTGTCGTCCCAGCCGGACGCCCGCGCCTCGGCGCTCCAGACACTGCGCACGGTGGTGACGCTCCTCGACACCACCGCGACACCGGATGAAGCCGCCCACTACAAGGGTTGGTTGCTCCAGATCGCGACGGTGACGGCCGGTGCTGGCAAGGAGGACCAGGGCTTCCTGGGCAGGGGCGGTGTGATGATCAATGACACCGAACGTGCGGCGCTCCATGAGATCGCCACCATCCTCGGCATCGAGGCGTAGTCGCCGGAGTCGGTCGAGAAGTGGTCCTTGGGAGAACTGGTCCGACCGACCCGACCGCGAGGGACGAACGACCCGAGGTGATTGGCGTCGGCCCTGATACCCTCGATGGCGACAACACCACGAGCGCGGCATGGATGGGCCCCGGTAGCGGGATCCAGGGGGGCCGTCGCGGCTCACCATGTCGCTGGTTCAAGGAGACCGCTACCCCGATGGTCCACACACGTTCCCACACCCTGCTCCGCGCCATCATGGCAGTCTCGCTGTGCGCGGCCGTCGTGACCGGCCCGACATTGGCCCAAGATGCCAGCAGCCCACCGGTGACCCCCGTGGATGGTGAGGTGGCGCTCTACACCTCGGTCACGCAAGACACCATCGATGCGGTCCTCGCAGCCCTGTCCGACGTCCATCCCGACCTGCATGTCGAGGTCTTCCGCGCACCGACCGGCGAGCTCGACGCGCGCATCGCGACCGAGCAGCGCATCGGCGGGGTCGGTGCCGACGTCTTGTGGCTGACCGACCCGCTCTCGGTCCAGCGATACCAGGCCGATGGGCTGCTGGCACCGCTGGCGGCTGAGGTGGCGGCGGCCGTGCCAGAAGGGTTCCGCGGTGACACGTTCGTGGGCACCCGCCTGCTCGACCTGGTGCTCGTAGCCGGGGAGGACGTGTCCCCGCAGCCGGTGTCATGGGCTGATCTGGCCGACCCCGCGTATGCCGGGCGCGCCGCAATCCCTGACCCCGGCTTCGCTGGTTCAGCGTTGGCGGCGCTGGGCTACCTCGCCACCGCAGATGGCTACGGCATGGACTTCTACCAGAGCCTGAAGGACAACGGGACGGTCGTGGTGGCATCACCGGTGGACGTACTCACTGGCGTGGCTGAAGGCAACTACGACATCGGCATCACGCTCGACAAGCTGGCCCGCGATGCCATCGAGAAGGGTTCGCCGATCGAGTTGGTGTGGCCGGAGCCGGGCGCCATCGCGGTGTTCAGTCCGGCTGCCGTGGTGGCGTCGAGTGACGACCTGGCGGCGGCACAGGCGCTCCAGGCATTCCTGGTCTCGCCAGAAGGGCAGGCGGCCATCGCCAGCACTGGCTGGCAGCCTGTCCGGGAAGACGTTGCCTGGCCCGCCACAGGCCCGGTCGTCTCGCCCGACTGGAGTGCGCTCTACGGCAACCAGCAACGCTTGTTGGAGGAGTACGACGCCATCTTCGGTGGCTGACCGCGACGTACTCGCATGGACCCGTCGGCTGCTGCCGCCCGCGGCGCTGGCGGTAGCGGCTGGCCTGCTGGTGGTCGTGCCGTTGACGGTCCTCGCCCGTACCGCGCTGGAGCAGGGTCTGGATGTGTTGCTCGACGCGGTGGGCGCGGCCTCGCCAGCCATCCTCGCGTCCGTCTGGACGAGTCTGGCCGCGAGCGCGCTGGCGCTGCTCATCGGCACGGGGGTGGCGGTGCTCACGGAGCGAACAGACGTGCCCGGACGGCGGGGGTTGCGTCTGGCCATGTTGCTGGCGTTCATCGTGCCCGGTTACGTGGCCGCGATGGGCTGGCTAAGTGCCTACGGTCCCGGTGGGTTCCTCGATGACACGCTGGGGCTGGCTGCGCCGGCACTCCTGGGGCCACTCGGCGTGGTCGTGGTGATGGGCGTGGAGGCCTCGCCCATCGTCTATCTCATCGTGGTCGCCGGCCTGGCGACACGCGCCGAACCTGACCTGGAGCGGGCCGCTCGCGCATCGGGTGCCGGGCCGACCGAGACGTTCCGCACCATCACCCTGCCCCTGCTTCGGCCGGTCATCGCAGGAGCGGGAGCCATTGCCTTCGTGCTCAGCGTCACCTCCTTCGGCGTGCCCGCGGTGCTGGGGATCCCGGCCGGCTTCAGCACCATGACCACCAGCATCTACCGCGATCTCGCCTTCTCGTCGGACCCGGGGTCGTTCGCCAGCGGTGTGGGGCTGGCCGTCGTGCTCGCTGTGGGTGCGGCCCTGCTGATCGTCCTCACGGATCGACTCATGGAACGGCGCCGCACGGAGCGTTCGGGAGCGTTCAGCGGGCCATCGGGACACATCGGTACGGCACCACGAGGGTCGGTGGAGCACGCGGATGGTGGTTCCCCTCGGCGTTGGCGGGCTCTCGCGGCCGGCACTGTGGCATGGCTCTTGGTGACGTTGGTGGTGATCCTTCCGCTCCTTGGCCTGTTGGTCACGGCCTTGGCGCGAGCACCAGGGTTGGCGCCGCTGCCGTCCAACTGGACGCTGGACAACTTCCGTGAGGTCCTGAACGCGCATACCTGGGAGGCGCTCGCCAACAGTGTCGTCCTGGCGACTGGCGCCGCCATCGGGGTCATCGTCCTGGCGGGGTTGGCGGTGCTGGCGCGACGGGGCCATGGCGCCGGTCTGACCGGTGGGCTGTTGGGTCTCACGTTCGCACTGCCGGGATCGACGTTGGCGGTGGCAGTCCTGCTGGCCTATGGCGCCGCGCTGCGCGACACGCTGGCCATCATCCTCATCGCCTACCTGGCCAAGTTCTGGGCCCTTGGCTACCGCCCGTTGGCGGCCGGGCTGGACGCGATCCCGGCTGATTCATATCGCGCTGCTCGGATGTCAGGTGCGGGGGCGTGGGTCACGGCACGCACCATCACCCTGCCGCTGCTGCGGCCGATGATCGTGGCGGGTGGTCTCATCGTGTTCATGTTCGGCATCCACGAGGTCACCATGTCCAGCCTGCTGTATGGACCCGGGTCGTCGACCCTGGCGGTCGTGGTCCTGAATCTGCAGCAGTACGGGGACAACGGCTTGACGGCCGCGCTGGCGCTGATCCTGGCGGTCATCGTGGCCGTCGCGAGTCTGCCCCTGCTGGGCCGCACTGGTGTGCTCGGGCGCGTGGGGTGGAGACGGTGACTGAGCGACCCACCGTCACGACACTGGCGCCAGCAGTGAGCGTGCGCGGTGCGGTCGTCAACTACGGTGACGCGGCCGTGATCCGCGGCGTCGACCTGGAGGTCGCGCGTGGCGAGACGGTGGCGCTGCTGGGCCCATCCGGTTCGGGCAAGACGACGCTGCTCTACGCCATCGCCGGCTTCTTGCCCTTGGTCGACGGCGAGATCCTCCTCGATGGTCGCCTGGCCAGCTCGTCCACGTCGAGCACGGCGCCCGAGCAGCGGCCCCTTGCGATGGTCTTCCAGCACTACGGGCTGTGGCCGCACCTCGATGCCATCGACACGGTGGCCTATCCGCTTCGACGGGCGGGGCGCACTCGCAGTGCCGCTCGCGCCGAAGCGGCGGAGCTGCTCGACCAGTTGCACATCGGCCACCTGGCGGCCCGGCGCCCCGCGGAGCTGTCGGGTGGCGAGCAGCAACGGGTCGGCCTCGCCCGAGCGCTCGCCCGGCACCCGTCGGTGTACCTCCTCGATGAGCCGACGGCCCACCTTGATACGGTCCTGAAAACGGGACTGCAGACCGAGCTGGCGGCGCGTATGCATGCCGATGGTGCCGCCGCCATCCACGCCACGCACGATGTGGACGAGGCCCTCGCGGTGGCCGACCGGGTGGTGCTGTTGCGCGATGGTGGCGTGGTGCAGGTCGACAAGCCTCGTGACGTCTACGCCCGTCCTGTCGACGAATGGGCCGCTGGCTTGACGGGACCGGCCGCATTCATCGTCGGCTCGGTCGAAGCCGCTGGAGCCGATGGAGCCGATGGTCCCGGTCGCTACCTGGTGCGGCCCGATTGGGTCCGTTTCGGGGGCTCGCTGCCGGCCACGGTCGAGGATGTGCGCTACCGCGGCACCCACACCGACTACCGTCTCTCGACGACGCTCGGACCCCTGGTGCTCCGTGAGCCAGGTCCAGCGCGGTTCAGGGTGGGCGAGCAGACCGATTGCCGCGTGGAGCGAGTCTGGCGCATGCCCACGTCCCGGTGACCGGCACTGGCGCCTATCCTGTATCGCCATGGCGATGACACGCGAGCAAACCGGGATCTCCGCGGCCGAACAGGCCTATCTGTTGGCCATCCGCCAGTCGCGCGGTGGCCCCGCCATCAGTGCCGCCGACCTGGCGCGGCGCATGCGCGTCTCGCCACAGGCGACCAGCGAGATGCTGCGTCGGCTGTCGGGGGCCGGCCTGGTGAGCATCGGTGAAGCACGCCACGTGGAACTCAGCGCCAAGGGCAGCGCCGAGGCTGATGCCATCTATCGACGGCACGCGTTGGCCGAGTGGCTGCTGTCGTCGGTACTGCGTATCCCCTGGGCGGAGACCGACTGTGAGGCCGTGCGGCTACAGTCACATATCTCTCCCCGCGTGGAAGCCGCCCTGGACGAGCTGCTGGGCCATCCCGAGATCTGCCCACACGGCAATCCCATCGACGAGGCGACATCGCAGCGGCGGCCAGCCGGCGATCGCCTGAGCGAGGTCGGTTCCGGCGCCAGAGTGACGATCTACCGGATCACCGAGGCCGCGGAGGAAGATACCGGGCTCGTCTCATATCTGGAGGCGCGTGGCTTGCGGCCAGGGGTGCAGGTGACGATCCTGGCGCGCTCGGAGTCGACGGACTCGCTGACCTTGGAGGGACCGCTCGGGAGAGCCACCCTGGGGTTGCGGCCGGCGAGCCTCATCCGCGTCCTCGCAGGCGAGCCCGACCCAACCCTGTTCCACCAGGTCCCCGGCCGCCCCGGCTGAACCTCCCGTAGACCCCAAGGAGGTCGCCCCATGCTGGTCGTGATGTCCGTCACCGCTACCGAAGAAGAGGTCCAGGCAGTCCGCCAGCACATCGAGTCGGACGGGCTGACGCCACACGAGAGCCGTGGCGAGCAGCGTGTCGTCATCGGCGTGGTGGGCGACGTGGGTCTGCGCAAGGAGCAGGTGATGAACCATATCGCCGGACTCCCCGGGGTCGAATCGGTCACTCCGGTCAGCAAGCCGTTCAAGCTCACTTCACGTGAGTTCCATCCGGCTGACACGGTCATCAAGGTGGCCGGCACGACGATCGGTGGCGGTTCGCTCACGGTCATGGCGGGACCCTGTGCCATCGAGAGCCGGGACCAGCTGCTGCGGACGGCGGATGCGGTGGCGGCCGCAGGTGCCACCGTCTTGCGCGGCGGTGCCTTCAAGCCACGGACGAGCCCATACAGCTTCCAGGGCCTGGGCATGGACGGCTTGCGCGTCCTCGCGGAGGCGCGTGAGCGGACCGGGCTACCCGTCATCACCGAGGTCATGGAGCCCGGTCAGGTGGAGCAGGTGGCACTTCACGCTGACATCATCCAGATCGGTGCTCGCAACATGCAGAACTTCGCGCTGCTGATGGCAGCCGGGCGCGTCGATCGGCCGGTCATGCTGAAGCGGGGCATCTCCGCCACCATCGAGGAATGGTTGATGGCGGCCGAGTACATCGTCAGCTCGGGCAACCCGCAGGTCATCCTGTGCGAGCGTGGCATCCGAACGTTCGAGCGCTACACCCGCAACACGCTCGACCTGGCGGCTGTGCCGCTGCTGCACCATCTGACCCATCTGCCGGTGATCGTGGACCCGTCCCATGCCACGGGCAAGCGCTGGCTGGTGCGGCCCATGGCGGTGGCGGCCGTAGCCGGTGGCGCCGACGGCATCATGGTCGAGGTCCATCCCAACCCTGACGACGCGCTGTCTGACGGGGAGCAGTCGCTCACGCTGGAGCAGTTCAGCGAGATGGCACCGGTGTTGCGGACGGTCCACGGACAGGTGGCAGGGCTCTACGTCGGAGGGTCGTAGGTCCCGCAACAGCGCCGCCAGCTCGTCCTGCTGGTTGAGCCCCGGATGCGGTTCCGCGAGTGGTCGCGCGGCCGATCGTCTCCCTCCGGGGCACCGCTGATCGTCTCTCTCGGGCCTTTGCGTTGACTGCAACATCTCGACCACCCGGCATCGCAAATGACCGGTTTCTTGCATCAGGTGATCAGGTATGGCGATCCCATGCGTTGGATGCACGATCTCGGCACATCTTGGGCAGACCCCGTCGAGATCGTGCAACAGATGCAAGGTCAGCCGGACGGCACCGACGCGGAAGGCGGATGGTGTCCTGCGTGGCCTCATCCTGCAGACCGCAACGCCAGGAAACCCCGCACCCGCGCCCCGGATGCCGCGCCCTGGCTACCGCGCCCTGGCACCCGCGCCCCGGATGCCGCGCCCCGGATGCCGCGCCCTGGCTACCGCGCCCTGGCACCCGCGCCCCGGATGCCGCGCCCCGGATGCCGCGCCCTGGCTACCGCGCCCCGGATACCGCGCCGCTAGTGGCCGCGCTCACCGCGCACGTACCGCAGGCCCAGTGAGGCGGGCGCGCCGATGCGCTTCCGGTTGGCCTCGCGGGCAGCGATGATGAGCACCAGGATGACCATGGCGTATGGCAGCATCTCCAGGAAGAACGTGGAGGGCTGGTATTCGTAGAAGACGTTGGGCAGTCCAAACAGCGCATCCTTGCCCTGCAGGTCGATCGAGAGACGGAAGATGAACGCGACCATATAGGCGCCGAACATCGTGCGGCCTGGTTTCCACTGCCCGAAGATCACCAGCGCCACGGCGATCCAGCCCTGGGCGATGACGGTCTTGTCGGCGTGCCAGCCGGGAACGAGGGCCATCGTGAGGGTGGCTCCAGCAAGGCCGGCCAGCGCACCACCCAGCATGGTGTAGAGGTAGCGCTGACGATAGACGTTGACGCCCAACGCGTCAGCTGCACTGGGCTGTTCGCCGACCGCCCGCAGGTGTAGCCCCGGTCGTGTACGGAAGATCCATATCGAGGTCAGCGGCACCAGCAAGTAGCCGATGTAGACCAGGACCGACTGGTCGTGGAAGAAGATGCCACCGATGAAGGGGATGTCGTCGAGCAAGGGGATGCTCAGCACCGGCAGGAGAGCAGGGCTACTGGCGGCCAGGCCTTCACCCAGGACCAGCGCCACGCCCGTGCCCAGGAATGTCAAGGCCAGACCTGAGACGATCTGGTTCGCCTGCAGGTGGATGGTGACCAAGCCGTGCAGGCCGCCCAGGAGGCCGCCCGCGACCATGGCGAGCAGCACGCCCAGCCAGGGGTCGACCTCGGAACCGACCTTGAACCCGACCATGGCGCCCACGAACATCATGCCCTGCACACCCAGGTTGATGATGCCGGCACGTTCGGCGAAGAGCTCACCGATGGCGGCGAACAACAGGACCGTGCCAGCCGCGACGCCCGCGGCGAGCGCGAGCTCCAGGTTCACCGTCGCACCAACCGTACGCGGTAGCGCAGCAGGACATCGCTGGCGATGACGCAGAAGAGGATGATGCCCTGGATCATGGCCGGGATGCCTGCCGGCTGGATCTCCCGGCCGGCCAGGATGAGTGCGCCGAAGGCGATGGCCGCGACCACCACGCCAAGCGGGTTGAAGCGTGCCAGGAACGCCACGATGATGCCGGTGAAGCCGTAGCCGGGCGAGAAGTTGTCCTGCAACCGATGCACTGCGCCGCTGATCTCGGTCGCCCCGGCCAGGCCTGCCAGGGCGCCGGAGATGAGCATGACCAGGACGATGGTGCGGCCGATGTCGATGCCGGCATAGCGAGCGGCCCGTGGATTATCCCCGATGAGGCGGATCTCGTAGCCCTTGCGCGTGCCATTGAGGAAGAACCACACCAGCACCGCCGCCGCCACGGCCAAGGCGAAACCCAGGTGGACGGTGAGACCGCTGAAGTCCGGCAGGATGTCGCTATGGTCGGTCAGGCGTGGGAGCCACGCCTCACGCGGGAAGCGCGGCGACATCTGGAAGCCGCCCTCGCTCCAGGGTCCGAAGACCCAGAACTGCACCCACTTCGCCGCGATGTACACCATCATCAAGGTGGTGATGATCTCGCTGACGTTCAGGCGAGCCTTGAGCCAGCCGGCGATGCCGGCCCAGGCGGCACCGGCGGCGATGCCTGCCAGCATCATCAGGGGCAGGTAGACGAAGCTTGGCGTGCCCTCGGGTAGGGCGCCCACGAGCACGACTGCGGATGCTCCCCAGGCACCCATCATCAGCTGGCCCTCGGCTCCGATGTTCCACAGTCGCATGCGGAAGGCGACCGAGCAGGCGAGCCCGGTGAAGATGAGCGGCGTCGCCTTCACCAGTGTGTCCGACAGGACACCGACCGAGCCAAGGGAGGAGCGCACGATGTGGGCGTAGGCGTAGATGGGGTCGCCACCGATGAACCAGATCAGCACGGCGCTGATGAGCAGGGCCACGGCCACCGCCCCGATGGTGGTGACGAGACCCAGACCGCGAGGGGTCTCGAGCCGGCGTTCTGCCTGGAAGGTGATGGGCAGTCGAGTCCGGCCGGGGCTGCTCACAAGACCCGGGCCTCCGTCGTCACCCGATCAGGAACGGAGCCCGTCATCATCAGGCCCAGCTCGGCGACATCGGCACCCGCGGCAGCGATGGGTGCGCTGATGTGTCCCTCGTAGATGACCGACACGCGGTCGGCCAGCATGAGGATCTCGTCAAGGTCCTCGCTGATCAGGAGCACCGCGGTGCCGGCTGCCCGCTGCAGCAGCAGCAACTTGTGCACGGCCTCGATGGCGCCGACATCCAGGCCGCGGGTCGGCTGCACGGCCACCATCAGGCCGGGTTCCGAGCTGATCTCCCGAGCGAGGATGAGGCGCTGCAGGTTGCCGCCGGAGAGCAGCCGCGCCTCGGTGTCGATCGATGGTGCGGCCACCTCGTAGGCGTCCTTGAGCCGCTGTGCCTGACTGCGCGCGATGCTGCTGTCGATGGTCCAGCCGCTGCCGATGGGCTTGGCACGGTAGGACTTCATGATGAGGTTGTCCGTCAGCGACAGATTGGGAGCGCTGCCGATGCCGGTGCGATCCTCCGGTACGTGTGCGACGCCGGCATCGATGGCCTCGCTGACGGGACGATTGGCCAACTCCTTGCCGTTGACGGTGATGCTGCCGGTGCACGAGCGCAGGCCGGTGATGACTTCGGCCAACTCCGATTGGCCGTTGCCGGCCACGCCCGCCAGGCCGATGATCTCGCCTGCATGGACCGCGAGGTCGACCGCGTCCAGGGCCTTGATGCCACGGTCGCTGATGGCACTGACGGCGGTCAGCTGCAGGACGATGGGGCCGTCCACATGCTCGTCCTTCTCCAGCGTCTCGAGCACCTCCCGGCCGACCATGAGCTGTGCAAGGTCGCGCTTGGTCTTGCCCGCCGCTGGCACACCGGCCGCGGTGACGACGCCGCGCCGCATGACTGTGACGCGGTCGGCGATGCGACGCACCTCGTCGAGCTTGTGGCTGATGAAGACGATGGAGGCGCCGCCCGCGGTCATGCCGCGCAGCGTCGCGAAGAGTTCCTCGATCTCATGTGGGGCCAGGACCGCGGTGGGCTCGTCCATGATCAGCACTCGAGCGCCCCGGTAGAGCATCTTGAGGATCTCGACGCGCTGCTGTTCGCCGACCGAAAGCTGCCAAATCTTGGCCGCAGGGTCGACCGCCAAGCCGGTCTCTTCAGCCAACTCGCGGACCCTGGCTTCATAGCTGGGGAGGTCAAGCCAGAACCGTGGCTGGTCAAGGCCAAGCAGGATGTTCTCGGTGACGCTCAGTGAATCGACCAGGGTAAAGTGCTGGTGCACCATGCCCAGGCCCGCCTTGATGGCGTCACGGGGGGAGCGAAACTCGGCGCGCTCACCGCGGACCCGAATCGTCCCCGCGTCGGCCCGGTATAAGCCCGCGAGGATGTTCATCAACGTGGACTTGCCCGCGCCGTTCTCGCCCAGCAGCGCGTGGACCTCGCCGACACGCAAGTCGAAGTCGACCTGGTCGTTGGCGACCACGCCGGGGAAGCGCTTGACGATGCCCTGCATCTCGACCGCAAGGGCCTGATCGTTCATGGCAACAAAGGAACCCCGGAAGCCACTGCGGCTCCCGAGGTTCCGATGGTGTATCTCTCTCCTACGGCAGCTTGGCTTCTACGCCGTCAGCCCACCAGTACATGCAGGTGGAACAGTTCGTGCCATCGTCGTTGGGGAACTGGTCGAGGTCAGCCTGCTCCAGTTTCTCACCGGCAGCGAGGATCTCATTGCCCTCGTTGTCGATGATGGGGCCCGCGAAGACGTCGAAGCGGTCGAAGTCACCCGCCAGCATGGCGGCCAGGGTGTCCCGGACCAACTGCACGTCCTCCTCGGGGAGGTCCGCGATCCCGGGCTGCGGGGTCTGGCCCTCCATGAAGCCGTAGAGGCCCATCGCGCCGGCGTCGGCGTCAAAGTACTCGTAGCCAGCGGTGTACTCGCCGGCCTTGACCTGCTCGGCGATGCGCAGGTACTCCGGACCCCAGATCCAGTAGGGCACGGTCAGGCAGGCATCGCTGCTGCACGAGCCGGGATGGTCATAGGTGACACCCCACTTGCCTTTCTCCTCCGCGACCTGGGCCACGGCCGGCGTGTCTGCGCCAGTGAAGACGACTTGGGCGCCGGCGTCGAAGAGCGAAGCCGCGCCGTCACGCTCCAGCGTGGGATCGTGCCAGGTGTTGATGAAGCGCACCTCCATGGTGCACTCAGGACAGGTCTGCTTGGCGCCCAGCATGATGGCGTTGCCGAGGCGCAACTCCTCGGGGATGCCGAAAGTCGCCATGTAGCCGATCTTGGGATTGCCATCGAGCTTGGCGCGCGAACCAGCCAGCATCCCAGCGAGGTACTTGAAGTCCTCCATGGCGCCGAAGAAGTTGCCGAAGTTCTCGCCGTTCGACTTGTAGCCGGTCAGGTGCAGGAATGTGGCATCGGGGAACTCGTCGGCCACGATCTCCATCGGATCCATGTAGCCGAACGAGGTACCGATGATGAAATCAAAGCCCTTGCGCGCAAGGCTTCGGAAGACCTGCTCGGAGTCGGCGCCTTCGGGCACGTTCTCCATGTAGGCCACATGGACGCCATCCATGTTCTCGCAGAGGTACTGGAGCCCCTCGAACTGCGCCTGGCTCCAGCCGCCGTCGTTGTGTGGCCCGATGAGGACCATCCCGACGTTGAACTTGCCTTCCATGGCCTCAGGTAGTTGCACGCCTCCGGAGATGGCGGAGCAGTCAGTCTCCTCTTGCGCAGTGACGAGTGGGGCTCCACTGACCCCGATCGCACTCGCCATCAACGCGCCCACGAGTGTGACGCGTGCGAGCTTCGCCCACGGCTGCCTGGTCATCCGATAGCTCCCTCCTGGTGACTCCGCCGAGGAACCAAACTCCGGGGCCCCCGATCCTCTCGACGATACGCCAGTCGGCGAGTCGAATCAGGGCCACTTCGGCAACACTCGGGGGGCCATTGGGAACCGTTCACCGTAGCGGGTCGCTGACGGGCCGTATCAAGGCCACGTTGGGCAGCCGCCGCGGGGGACCGGCATACTCGGGGGCGTCTCGTCCCAGAGGAGGTATCCGTGGCAAGTGAACTCGCCGGCCGACCCGCCCAGGCATCGACGCTGGTGGACCTCGACGCCCTCGTCGGCGCCTACTACTCAGGCGTGCCGGACCCGGCCGAGCCGGCGCAGCGGGTGGCCTTCGGCACCTCCGGCCACCGCGGCTCGTCCCTGACGACCTCGTTCAACGAGGCGCATATCGTGGCCACGACCGCGGCCATCTGCGCCTTCCGGCGCGAGCAGGGCTACAGCGGTCCGTTGTTCATCGGCCGCGACACGCATGCGCTCAGTGAGCCTGCCTGGCGGACGGCGCTGGAGGTGCTGATCGCCGACGGCGTCGACGTTCGCATCGACAGTCAGGACGGCTATACGCCCACGCCGGCCGTCTCGCACGCCATCCTGACCTGGAATCGGGAGCATCCTGGGGCGCTGGCCGACGGCATCGTGGTGACGCCTTCCCACAACCCGCCAGCGGATGGCGGCTTCAAGTACAACCCGCCCAGCGGCGGACCCGCCGATGCGAGCGTCACGCGCGCCGTCGAGGATGCCGCCAATGCGCTGCTGGTCTCCGGCCTTGCCAAGGTGAAGCGCATGCCCATCGAACGTGCTCGCGCGGCGGCCCGGCGATACGCCTTCCTCGATGCCTATGTGGACAGCCTGCCCCATGTCATCGATCTCGACGTGATCGTTGCCTCTGGCCTGCGGTTGGGTGTCGATCCCCTGGGTGGGGCGGCGGTGGCCTACTGGCCGGCCATCGCCGATCGCTTCGGCCTGGACATCACCATCACCAACATGACGGTCGACCCGACGTTCGGTTTCATGACCCTCGATTGGGACGGCAAGATCCGCATGGACCCGTCGTCGCCGTACGCGATGGCGCGGCTCATCGAGCTGCGCTCGCAGTTCGACCTGGCACTGGGCAACGACGCCGATGCCGATCGCTTCGGCGTGGTCACCCCGTCGGCCGGATTGCTCGACCCCAATCACTACCTGGCCGCTGCGGCTGACTACCTGTTCGGTGGCGCTCGGGAGTGGGGAGAGCGGGCCGCTATCGGCAAGACACTGGTGTCGTCCAGCATGCAGGACCGCGTCGCCGCGGCACATGGCCGACGGCTCTTCGAGGTGCCGGTCGGTTTCAAGTGGTTCGTGGACGGCCTGCTCGATGGCTCGGTCGCCTTTGGCGGCGAGGAGAGTGCCGGCATGTCCTTCCTGCGACTCGACGGACGCCCCTGGTCGACGGACAAGGACGGCATCGTCGCCTGCCTCCTTGCGGCCGAGATGACCGCGCGGGGCGGTCGCGATCCGGGCGAGTCCTATGCCGCGCTCACGGAGCGCTTCGGCGCTCCCGTCTACAAGCGTATCGATGCGCCCGCGACGCCGGCTCAGAAGGCAGCACTCGGGGCCCTGTCGCCCGAGGCGGTGAAGGCGACGCAGCTGGCCGGCGGGGCGATCACCGCCAAGCTCACCGCGGCGCCCGGGAACGGCGCCCCCATCGGCGGGCTCAAGGTCGTCACCGAGCAGGGTTGGTTCGCGGCGCGACCGTCGGGTACCGAGAACGTCACCAAGCTCTACGCCGAGTCATTCATCGACAGCTCCCATCTCGAGCGCATCATCGAGGAAGCGCAGGAGATCGTGAGGGAGGCTCTGGGAGCGTGAGTCGGGTCGGGTAGCGGCCCCGACAGGTGGTCATGGGTCGCAGGCGATAGCATCGCTAGGTGTCCTGGCCGCGTAACGCAAAGATCGCTTTCATCGGTTCCCATGGGATCCGCAAGACGACTGCGGCCCTGGCCTTCGCCAGCGTCATCCAGCGGGCTGGCCGATCGGTCGACTTCGCGCGGGAAGTGGTCCGTGACAACCCGCTCGGCATCAACGAGGGCGCCACGTGCGAGGCGCAACTGTGGGTCCTCACCTCGCAGATCCGCCGAGAGTTGGAGCTGTCGCGCAATGCCGAATGCCTCGTCACCGACCGTGGCGTCATGGACAACTTCGCCTACTACCTGCGTGCCGGTGGGGGCGAGGACCCCTTTGACATCGAGCCGCTCGTCCGGCGCTGGTCGGGTACGTACGATCTCGTGGTCCGTCTGACGCCGGACGTGCAGATCCGGGCCGATGGTGTTCGATCGACCAGCGACCGCTTCCGCGATGAGATCGAGTCCATCCTCGACGCGCGCCTGCCACGGCTGGTGCCGCGCGAACGGCTCATCATCACGGCTGCCTCGAGCATCACCGAGGACCACGATTGGTGGCCGTTGGCCGAACAGCTAGCGGCCTGCGTCGGCGAGCCGCTGTTGGCGCCCGGCGTGGGCCGGCCCATGCGACCGATCCCGACCAGGCCCCCACGAAGCAGGCGATCCAGCCCTGCGGCGCGGGATCAGCTCGCCCTGGACCTGGAGCGATGAGGTCATTGCCGGTCACATCGGCGCGAGCCGGGTAGAGTCAGCCACGATGCCAGATCGATCCCCCGGCTGGGGCGGTACCCCCACGCCATCTTCCTTCCCCGATCCAGGACGGCCCGGTCCGCTCGACAGCGATGTCGCGGTCGGACTGCTCAAGCGTGCGCAGGTGTTGGCCGACCAGGGCGACTGGGACCTGGCTGCGGGCACCTTCACGCGTGTCGTGGGCAACGACGATCCGGCACTCCACACCGCGGCGCTCCTGGGACTGGCCGAGTGCCGCTATCGCCTCGATCAGGAACCGGCGGCGCTGCAGGCTTGGATCTCGGCCACCCAAGCACCCGAGAATGGGCTCACGTGGCGAGCCTGGAAGGCGCTGGCCGCCGCGCGCGTCCGTGGTGACGACGTTCCCGGGGCGGCTCGCGCCTACCGTGAAGCGGCTCGACGCGCACCCGCCTCGGAGCAGGCAGAACTCCAGTCCCGCGTCGGCTGGCTAAGCAAAGAGCTGGGTGACACACCGGCATCCGAGCGTGCCTTCAGTCGCACCCGCGCCAACGGCATGGCCCAACCGATGGTCACCTACGCCATCATCGCGGTCACTAGCATCATCAGCCTGGTGGTGCTGTTCAGCGAAACCACAGACCTCGAGCAGATGCTGTGGTTGGACAAGGGCGCCATGTACAACGCCAATGAGTACTGGCGCCTGCTGACGGTGGCGCTGGTGCACGGCTCCATCATCCACCTGGGTTTCAACATGTACGCGCTCTGGATCATCGGCCCGATGGTCGAGACGCTCTACGGTCCCAGGCGCTTCCTGGGCATCTACCTCGTTTGCGCCGCGGCCGGCTCCGCGGCCAGCTACGCCACGTCGGTCAACCCCGCCGTGGGCGCCAGCGGTGCCGTCTTCGGCCTGTTCAGCGCACTGTTGGTGGCGGACCGCGTGCACAAACCGGCGCTGACACGGAATGCGCGCAACCTGTCGGCGCAGATCGGCATGCTCATCGGCATCAACCTGTTCATCGGCATCAGCATCCCCGGCATCGACAACGCCGCCCACATCGGCGGCCTGCTGGCAGGTGCGGCGCTGGGCTTCCTGCTGGTGCCGGCTGGCGTGACGCTGGGCTCGCTCTGGTCCCGTCCGTCGAGTGACCCAGCGGCGCCCACCGGCCCGCCGCCCGACCCGGCGGCGCGGAGCAGGCCCCTACGCTGGGGTGGTGTGGCCGCCCTCATCGGGGTCATCGTGGTCATCGTAGCCATGAGCCCCATCACCTATCAGCCGCCCCCCAAGTGGCAGCTCAGCCGCCAGCCAGTCGCACCCACCGAAGCGAGCCGCGATGCGGTAGCGGTCCCGGCGCTCACGGCGAGCATCCTCGGCGGCCGGGGCGGGCGCCTCCCGCAGCGCCACGAGGGGCAGCTCCAGGGCCAGGGCTCGGCGTGCCGGCGTGCCTGCGTCTTCATCTCGCAGGGCCAGGCTCAGCCAGGCAGCCACGCCGTCAGGCAGCTGGAGGTGAGTGTCGATGGGCCCACGGGCGATGGCGTCGGCCCGCCGGAACGCATAGCAGCCTGAACGCACGACCGTGACATCGCCCCTGGCCCCCGCTCGGTAGTGGTGCAGATCGGCCGACCGCAGGCCCCCCGCGCCGACGATGGCCACCGTGGGGTCAGCCAGTGCTCCCGTCAGTGGGCTGATGAGATCAGCCACCGGTTCGAGCGCTGGTCCCAGCACCACGATGACGGCACCGCTGGCACGCCGCAGCGCGGCCATCAGCGCCTCCCCGGGGCTGAACGGGCCTGCCGTGCGGACGATCTCATCGGCGGGGCCAGCGACGGCGTCCGCGCGCTCGCAGACGACCACGACCTCGGTTCCCGCAGGGCTGTGAGCGGCCAGGGCCGCCAGTGCCGTCGCCGTCTGGTCGTGCCCGACGATGACGACGACCGTGGCCCACTCGCCCGCCGGCTCATCCAGCCGCGACGGCACCGACCCGAACGATCCGTAGAACGTGTGCCCGTCCTCGATGACGTCAGCTGGCCACGCCGGCTCCAGTTCGAAGTCGTCACCGGCGTCGACGATCCGCCAGCCGGCGGCCTCGATCTGAAGCTTGAGAGCATCGGCCGCGTCCCAATCGCCGGTGCCTCGCGCGGCGGCCCGCTCTTGGGCGAGTGTCATGATCGACGGTGGCACGGCTGATGGATCCACGGCCCGAGCATATCGTGTCGGGTGCGTCCACCATCGAGGCGCCCGCGGTACGTGGCATCACGGCCGTGTTCACCGCCACGTTCGCACTGCGGTTCGCGACCGGTTTGACCGGCGCGCTGCTGATCTTCTACCTGGCTGACCTAGAGTCGTACGGGGGCCCGCAGGTCGGCCCTGCGGTCATCGGCATGCTGACGGCGCTGTTCTTCGCCGCCGAGCTCGTGCTCTCGCCGCCGTTCGGTCTGCTCTCGGACCGGATCGGCCACCATCGGGTCATGCAGGTGGGGCCTGTCTTCGGCTTCGTGGCCGTGCTTCTCACGGCTCTGACCGCCGAGCTGCAGGTGCCTGGCTCCATCGGCCTGGCCATCCCCGTCCTCGCCGGCAGCTTGCCGCTCCTGGGCCTGACGCGCCTGCTGGAGGGAGCTTCCACCGCTGCTAGCGTGCCGTCGGTGTTGGGGTTCATCGCGGTCGTGACCAGTGGCGACGAACGTCTTCGAGGGCGTGCCTCGGCGCGCTTCGAGGCCGCCACCATCGCCGGTCTGGCGTTGGGCTTCGGCGTGGCCGGGCCGGTGTGGACGGTCCTGGGCCCGGCCGGGTTCCTCGCCAATGGACTGGTCTATGTGAGCGCGCTTCTGCTGTTCAGGTTCGCCGTGCCCGACATCGAACCCCGAACGCTTTCGGTCAGGCAGGGGCCACGGGGCTGGACGCGCTACCGGCGACTGCTACGGCGTTCGCGCGTCTGGCTGCTGGCACCGACGTGGATCGCGCTCAACGCCGGTCTCGGCCTCTACACGTCGCAGACGCTGTTCCAGCTGGTACGGACGCCCGATCCGCGTTTCGCCAGCCAGTCACTGGTGGGCGGCTTCGATCCGTTGCTGGTGACCGCCGCGTTCCTGCTGGGCGGAGTGGTCTTCTTCGCCGGTCTCGTCTATTGGGGCGGCCGATTCGTCTCCCTGCGGCGAACGACCATCATCTTCTACGGCATCGTCGGTGGCGCGGTCTTCGTGGTGTCGGCATTGCTGCTCAACCACAGTGGCGATGCGTCGCCGCTGGTGCGGGTGCCGACCATGGCCGGACTTGGTCTCGGACTCTTCCTCATCGCGGGCGCCACGCCGGCAGCGTTGGGTCTGCTGGCGGACATGTCCGAGTCGTTCCCGGCTGACCGCGGCGCCATCATGGGCCTCTACAGTGTCTTCCTCGCGTTGGGTCAGATCGTCGGTGCACTCATCGGAGCCGCCGCCGCCGAGCTGTGGGCGTTCGACGGCATCCTCGTAGCGACGCTGCTGTTGCAGGCCATCGCCCTGATGCCCTTGTCACGCCTGCGTCGCTTCGAGTTCCACTTCCAGGCCACGCCGGGTAGTGGTCCCGATCCGGTCTTGACCGCAGTCGACCTCAGCGTCACGCGAGCCTACCGCGACGACGCTCCTGGTGCGCCAGGGGAGTAGCG
>JBBSAV010000026.1:0-32687 GCA_038251965.1 Candidatus Limnocylindrales bacterium | reverse complement strand
TACCCACCGGGTGCATGGAACGACGGCTCGGTGAGCCGCAGTGGTCCCCGGCTCCGCTGACTCACCCATGGGGCGGGTCGCAGGTGATGCCTTGGCACCAGGGTGCGCTGGTACACCTGCCTACGGCTCCGCAGGCCGAGGGCGCTGCGCCGTACCAGCCTGCGGCCGACCATCCGAGGAGGCCGACCATCCGAGGAGGCCGGCCATCCCAGGGGGCCGACCATCCCAGGAGGCGCGACGCTGCGAGGGGACCGATGTGAGAGGATCGCTGTGCGCTTGGCGGACAGAGTGGTGTCACCCGACACGAGCAGATGGTCCCGGCGTCGCCAGCGAGTTCGATACCCCTCGCAGTCTCCCGCCCGTCGCTGAATTGGACACGGTCGCGCTAAGCGATCCCGCACAGGACGGCGCCGCGATGGTAGATTCGATAGCGCTCGTGCCGACGGGCCGAGCCGTATGCTCCACACCCACATCCTCAGGGGGTTCGATCCAGCGTGGTCATCGACAGTAGCCAGGAGTTCCTCGTCCAGCCTGTGGACGCGTCCTGGCTGCAGTGCAACATCGAGTGCCAGGAAGGGTGCCCCGTGGGTACCAACTGCCGCGGCTACTTGAACCTCGCCGCCGAGGGTCGCTTCGAGGAGGGCTACATCCTCGCCCGCGAGCCCAACCCGGTGGCGGCCATGTGTGCCTACGTCTGCTCAGCACCGTGTGAGCGAGCCTGCCGGCGCGGTGACATCGACCGCCCGCTGGCCATCCGCGCCATGAAGCGGTTTCTCGTGGAGTGGCATGCGCAGTCGGGCATCCCCGACGAGATGCCGCTGATCACCCCTCGCGACACCAGCGTCGCGGTCGTCGGTGCTGGTCCGGCTGGACTGGCGGTGGCGCGTGAGCTGGCGGTGGCCGGCCACCGGGTCACCGTCTTTGAGGAGCTGCCCATGGCGGGTGGCACGCTGCTGGTCGGCGTGCCCGCGTTCCGACTGCCACGCGAGGCCATCGAGATGGACTTCCGTCTGGTCGAGCGCCTGGGCGTCGATTTCCGCTTCGACACCCGGATCGGTCGCGACATCACCTTCGAGGAGCTGCAGTCACAGTTCGATTCGGTCGCCATCTGTGCCGGAGCCATGAACGCGGTGCCGCTCGATGTACCCGGCAACGACCTCACCGGCATCCAGTACGGCGTCGAGTTCATGAAGCGTGCCAACCTCGGCGAGGCGCTCGAGGTGGGCACGGACGTGGTCGTCATCGGCGGCGGCTACACCGCCATGGACTGCTCGCGGACGGCCCTTCGACATGGCGCGCAGAACGTCACCATCGCCTACCGGCGCACCCGTTCCGAGCTGGTCGTCGATGAAGAGGAGCTGGGCGAGACCGAGCGTGAAGGCGTGAACATGGAGTTCCTCGTCAGCCCGGTCGAGATCATCGGTGATGAGGATGGCAACATCAGCGGTGTCAGGTTCGTGCGCAACAAGCTGGGCGAGCCAGATGCCAGCGGCCGCCGCCGGCCAGTACCGATCGAGGGATCGGAGTACGTCGTCCCCGCGCAGACCGTCATCCCCGCCGTGAGCCAGGCGGCTGACAACACCTTCCTGCCGGTCGATGGCAGCTTCCAGATCAACCGTGGCCGCATGCGCGTCGATCCGGGCACCTACGCCACCAACGTGCGCGGCGTCTTCGCCTGCGGCGACTTCGTGACCGGCCCCACCACGCTCATCGAATCGGCCGGCCACGGCAAGAAGTGCGCCTATGCCATCGACCGCTACCTGTCGGGCCGCTCGGGCGTGGAGGTGGACGCCAACGTCCGCATCGTCAGCTCCTCGCGCCACGACATGCCCGAGATGTACGACGTCCTGCCCAGGCAGCACATCCCCGTGTTGCCGCCTGAGGCGCGCCGTCCCTCGGACGACCCCAAGGTGAACTTCAGCACCATCGCGGAGCTCGGCTACACCACCGACCAAGCCGTCACCGAATCGACGCGGTGCCTGATGTGCAACTACAACATCTGGTTCGATGGCTTCCGCTGCGTCCTTTGTGGCGCCTGCGCGGATGTCTGCCCCGAGGGCGTCATCCACATGATCGACGTCAACCAGATGAAATCGGAAGGTGCCTTGCCTGAGCTGGTCGACGGCTACGGTTGGACCCAAGGTGCGGCCATGGTGCTCGATGAGGAACGCTGCATCCGTTGCGCCCTGTGCGTCAAGCGTTGCCCCTACGACGCCATCACCATGGAGCGGTTCGAGATGCAGGAGATCAGTGAGGACGGTAGGCTCTACAAGGAATCGTACCGTGACACCCAGCTCGGCCTGGCGGGTGTTGGCAACCAGGCAGAGGCAGGGGGACAGTCCTCGATGACGGTGACACGGCGGTGAGCTTCCTCGAACGCGTCGACCAGTCCATCCGCCGCAGTGCGGCATTCCGGTCGATCTTCCGGCAGCCCTACCCCAATGACGAGAGATCACGCGCCATGGCCGTGATGAACAACGTGTTCCTGCACCTGCACCCGGTGCGGGTACGCCAGCATGCGGTCAAGTTCGCCTACACCTTCTGCCTCGGTGGGCTCTCGTTCTTCTTCTTCCTGGTGTTGACCGTGACGGGCGTCTACCTGATGTTCTTCTACGTGCCCTCGGCGACCCAGGCCTATACAGACATCCTACGCATCCAGTCGGAGGTGCCGTTCGGCCTCTTGACGCGCAACATCCACCGCTGGGCAGCACACCTGATGGTGTTCTTCGTCTTCCTGCACATGATGCGTGTCTTCTATCACGGCGCCTACAAGCCACCGCGTGAGTTCAACTGGGTGGTCGGCGTGGTGTTGTTGCTGCTGACCGTCTTCCTGTCATTCACCGGATACCTGCTGCCGTGGGACCAGATCGCCTTCTGGGCCATCACCATCGGCACCAACATGGCCACCTACGCGCCGGTGTTCAACACCCCCAGCCAGCTGCTGCTGCTGGGTGGTATCGAGGTCGGTCAGAACACGCTGTTGCGCTTCTACGTGCTGCACGTGATCCTCATGCCGCTGGTGGCCGCGGTGTTCCTGGCCGTGCACTTCTGGCGAATCCGCAAGGACGGAGGTATCAGCGGTCCCCTCTAGGCCGCCCCAAAGCCCATGAGCGACGATCCGAAGAACCCCCAAGTCCCCGCCGCTCCACCGCCGCCGGCGCAGCCGGAGCGGCGTAGCACGCTGCCCGCGGCACCGCCGGAGCGACGCACGACGGAGATCGACAAGCAGCGCGTGCCCATGGCCGCCAAGCCCTACCGGCTGCTGGCGCTGGTCAAGCAGGATGCCGTGGTGCGCGTGCAGAAGGAACCCGACGACACGGTCCTGACGTGGCCGCACCTGCTGTCCATCGAGTTCTTCGCGGCGACCATGATGAGCATCTTCATGCTCCTCATGGGCGTCTTCATCAACGCTCCGCTCGAAGAGTTGGCCAACGGCAACGTCACGCCGGCAGTCGCCAAGGCGCCCTGGTATTTCGTGGGTTTGCAGGAGTTGCTGGCCTACTTCCACCCCACCGTGGCAGGCGTGTTGGCACCCACCGTCATCCTCGTGGGCGCGGCGCTGATCCCCTTCATCGATCGTGGTCCCAAGGGCGACGGTGGCTCACCCCGGCCGTCCGACCGCAAGACCAGCGTGATGCTCTTCACCATCATCATGGGTGCCGGCCTGACCGTCACCTTCCTCGGTGCCTTCTTCCGCGGTCCCGGCTATGCCTGGACGATGCCGTGGGAAGGCTTCTTCTTCGCATTGTAGGGATCTCATGGGCAACTGGAAGCTGACACGTTCACAAGAGCCGGGGGCACTGACCGAGCCGGTCCTGCGCGAGATGCGATCGGGTGCCACAGGCGGCATGACACGGCGGCAGCTCATCCGTCGTTCCATCGGCGTCGCGGTGGCGCTGTGGCTGCTGGAGGTGGGAGGCGGTACGCTCGGTTTCCTGTGGCCCAACCTGGCGCGGGGCTTCGGTGGCCAGCTCAACCTGGGCACCTTCGACACCGTCTTGGACAGCCCGGAGGTCGCCGGGCTTACGCTCAAGGATGGTGCCCCCTCGTACTTCCCCAACGCGCGCACGTTCGTCGTGCTTAACGACCCCAACCTGGCCTTTCAGAACGGTGACTCGTCCGACGGCGAAGGCACGGACACCAACGTCCACACCATGTTCCAGAAGTGCCCGCACCTGGGCTGCAAGCCCAACTTCTGCGACTCGAACTTCTGGTTCGAATGCCCCTGTCACGGCTCTCGCTATGACCGACTGGGCATCAAGGTCAAGGAGCTAGGGCCGGCACCGCGCGGACTCGATCGTTTCCCCCACCAGGTACAGGATGGACAGCTCATCGTCGATACCAGCAAGATCGTGCTGGGGCCACTACCGATCGCGCTCGGTCAGCCGGGCTTGATCCCGGCCAAGTCGCCGACGGGTTGTATATGAGCGAGGACAAGGGCGGTCGCGAGCTTGCGCCCCGACCGCCTGACGAAGTCGGGGCGGCCGACGCTTCGCTGACACCGGTCGATGGCGAACGCCGCGATGTGGAGCGTTTCTCGTCGGGGCCGCAGACGCACAGCGTCACCCTGACGGAGGAGCGCTCTGCGCAGATCACGCGCCAAAGCGGCAATGCCCGCAGCGTGGTCTTCCTCGCCGTCCTGGTGGTGGCGCTCTTCATCCCGGTGTACTGGTTCTACGAGAACGGCATCCCCGCACTCGGGACCGAGGGTCGGATGGCGGCGGAGATCGAAACGCAGTACGTCACCGACGTCTCCCGCGGCTATGCGCTTTACATCGCCAACTGTGCGGCATGCCACGGCGCGGAGGGCAAGGGCGGCATCGGCCCGCCCCTCAACGACCAGGCCAAGCTCTACAACGTCCTGACTGCGGGTGGTGATCCCGGTAGTGGCCACCTCAACCCCGACTACGTCGATCACGTCCTGACGGTGGGTGGCCGGTACGTGTGTGGTGACCCCAACAGCCTGATGGCATCGTGGAAGGAGCCCAACGGGCCCCTCAACTACCGCCAGGTGGAGGAGCTCATCGCCTGGATCACGGCGAGCAATGACATCATCTTCGAGTACGAACCGGCGACGCACGGCGTCAGCGACGCGGAAGCGTCCCCGCCACAGATCGTGACCGGCTGGCGCGACCCTAACTGGCAGCCCGGCCCCGACGACACGCCACCTCCGGCCTGCTGGAAGAACCCCAGCGGTGTCATCGGAGGCGGTGGAGGAGCCCCAGCAGCCACGCCAGCTGCGGCGGAAGCGGGTGTGACCACCGCACCAAGCACTGGAGGAACTGGCGGCACCGGCGGCACCCCCGATGCCCCTCGCGTCATCCACCTCCAAGCCACCGCCTCGCTGCAGTTCACCGATGAGAACGGCGCCGTCGTTTCCCAGATCGAGGCCGCACCCGGCGAGACCATCGAGTTCGTGGTCGACAATGTGGCCGGTTTCGACCACGACTTCTGGATCGGAACACCCGACGAGTTGAGCACGCCTAACGCGGAGACCGATGTGGGCATCCCGGTTTGGCAAAGCGGCGAGCAGACAGTCACGTGGACGGTCCCGGCCGATGCTGCTGGCCTGCAGTTCGCCTGCACCATCCCGGGCCACTATTACACGATGCAGGGCGACATCGTGATCCAGGGATAGGGCAGGAGAAGCACGTGGCACAGCAAGCACTCCCGCCTGGCGCCATCCGCCGCCGAGCTGCCTTCGGGTTGTTCGATGCTGACGGTTGGACGTGGGCGGGGCTGAAGGCGACCTTCTGGTTCCTATTCATCATCTTCATGCTGGGCGTGGTGCCCAACTCCGCCTACTACTTCACCACCAGCACCACCATCTCGGTCGGTTACAACTTCGCGCCGATCGTCAACCTCTGTCCGGCCGACAATGAGGACCTGCCCTGCCCGGCGCCCGCCGGCACCATGCTGCCTTGGCAGGCATCACCCGCGGAGCTGGCCTTGCCCGCGGCGCGCGAAGGCTCGTCGGTCTATCAGTCAGGGACCAGCGTGTATCTCATCGGCGGCACCATCGACGGGGTGGCCAGCGATGAGGTACTCGCCACCAAGGTCACCGAGGACGGCAACCTTAGCGGCTGGTCCAGCGCTCCGGCACTGCCCGAGGCGCGCACGGACGCTGCCCTGGGCATGTACTCCGGCGTCCCGTACCTCATCGGCGGCCTGGACGCCTCGGGTGCCGCCACCGACACCGTCTACATGGGCATCGTCGAAGAAGGCCAGCTCACCGGCTGGCAGTTAGCCGATGGCGAGGACCGCACCGTGGCGCTCACGCTGCCACAGCCACTCAGCGGTGCGGGCGTGGTCAACGGCACCGGCGGCTTCGTGCTGCTGGGCGGCAGAGACGCGGATGGACAGCCCACCGACGGCGCCTACACGGCCTGGGTGGAAGGGGCCGGTAACACGATCCAGCCGTGGAAGCCCCTCTCGGGCTTGGCACTGCCGGAGGCACGCGCCGACGCGGTGGCATCGGGGATCGCCGACTTCGTCTATGTGATCGGTGGCGAAGGCCCCGACGGCGCGACCGACTCCGTCTTCCGACTTGAGCTGGTGAACGGTGAGCCGGCGACCAACGAGGCTGGGGCACTGCTCGGCTGGGCCCTGGCGCCGGACGACCAGAAGCTGCCCGAGCCCCGTACCGACGCTGCGGTCTTCAACTCCAACGGTGCCATCTACGTCATCGGCGGCTTCGATGCCGCGGGCGCACCCCAAGGATCGATGCTGTGGGCTGTGCCGGATACCAGCACGGGCACCTTCAGCGGCTGGCAGCGATTCGAGCAGACCGACCTTCCCGTCGCGACCGCTGCGGCACCGAGTGTGGGTGTCGGTTCGTATGCCTTCATCCTCGGCGGGGAGACGCCCGACGGCCCCACCGACGCTTCACTGCGCGCGGCCATCTCGCCCCGCCCGCCGTTCTTCCAGCTGGGTATCGCCGGCGCCACCATCCCGGCGCTCGCGATCAAGGGCGGGGTCGGGCAACAGCTGGGCTACCTGGCCGCCATGGGCGTGGGCATGACCAACTTCGTCATCCTCATCATCATCGGCATCGCCCTCTCGCGACCGGAGTCGAGCAAGCGTGTGCTGTCGCGGCTCTCGCGCGGCCGACTGCCGATGCCACCCGAGGAGCGCTACCGCTCGTAGCGCTTGGCCGGGCGGTGTAGCCGCTTGCGGATGTGCCGGCTCGGCACCGCCAGGGGTTCGGCGTCGGCGTCAGCCCGGTCTGCCTTGCACAGTGTCAGCCCTGCCAGCGCCCCGGCGTCAGCCCGGTTGCCTTGCACGGCCACGTCCTCCGACGTCCGCAGGGATCGTCCCGCAGCGCCCGCAGGGGTCGGCCCTGCCAGCGCTCCGGCGTCAGCGTCAGCTCGGTCTGCCTTGCACGGTGTCGGCCTTGCAGTGGATGCAACATCTCGACGTGCCTGTCGATCAGGTCGCCGCTTCCGTGCACCCGATGCATGGGTCTGGCAATCGTGTGCATCCAACGTAACAAAGCAGCAAATCACGGTGCCAAGTGGTCGAGATGTTGCATCTGCTGCAAGGTGGGTCGAAGTGGAGCAGCGGAGCTCATCACGTCTGGGGTCGGCGCTCTGGGAGACGTCGCGGGGGCCGGCCCTGTGTGGTCACGCCCGGCTGACGGGGGAAGTCCGGGTTAGAACTCGCCCTCGCCGGGCTCTGGTTCCCCGGATGTGGTGGGCAGGCCGGCGTTGTGCCAGGCCACGATCCCGCCGCTGACGTTGGTGACGTTCCCGAAGCCCTGTGCCTGCAGGAACTGCGTGGCGTTCTGGCTTCGGCCGCCGGTGCGGCACATCATCAGGAGTTCTCGGTCGCGGGGCAGGTCCTTGACGCGGCCATTGAGTCGGCCCAGCGGCAGCAACACCGCACCCTTGGCGCGGATCTGCGTGTACTCGTTGGGCTCGCGCACGTCGACGATCAGCGCGCTCACGCCATCGCCTTGCATCTCCGCGGCTTGCTGCACGCTCACGGCGGGCACACCGCCACCGATCAGACTGCGAAAGAACGACATTCCTACTCCAACTCGATCAGGGGTTTGCGGCCGGCGATGCCGGCGTCAAGCTCATGCCAATACTCGATCTCGTCCTCGCCCAGCTTCCAGCACAACCAGATGGGGCGGCCGGAGGCGAGGGCAGGGAAGTCGACCAATCCGCTGCTGATATCCCGCAGGCTGATGCCCCAGGCATCGATCTGCCGCACTGTGCGCTCCATCCGTTGCACGATGTCCGTCATGCGTCGCTGTTCGCGCTCGATCTCGGCGCGGCCATGGTCGTCGCTGGACTGCTCGGCGCCGACCTCGGCGGCGAGCTCCCGGATGCGACGCTGGGCGGCCGCAACGGCATCGCGGTCGTCGTGCAATCCGGAAAGCATCGGGCGTAGCTCGCTCAGGCGCTCGGCCGCAGCGGCGAGGTCGTAATACCTGGTCACGATGCCGATTCTCGCATGCGGCGCAGGATTGGTCTCTCGGGCCGGACGGATCCGCGCACCGTGCGTGCGCCCGCTGGCGGCTTCGGCACTTCACCTGGGCCACCTGTGCATCCGCCCGCTGGCGGCTTCGGCACGCTACCCCGGCACTTGCCTGGCAGTCACGTAAGTGACTGAGGACCCGCGTTCCTCGTCGCCCCTTTGCCTGGGACGCAACGCTGGTGCATGCCGGGCAGGAACCGGGAGTCTCACGCAAACCGGCAGCCGGTCGCGCAGCGAGTCAGTCGGTTACATGCGTGATAGTCAAACGCGGATGCGACGACCGGACCGCTCCGCCCGCTGGTGGCGTCGGCACCACGCGTCGGCTGACGGCGGGTAGAGTCGGGTGGTGAGAACCGCTGAGCGCATGGATCACCTGGGCACCGAATCGGCCTTCGAGACCGGTGCCCGTGTCGCGGCCCTGGTGGCGGCCGGGCGCGACATCATCGGCCTCCACATCGGTGAGCCCGACTTCAAAACGCCGCCCAATATCGTCGAGGCTGGCGCACGCGCCCTTGCCGATGGCCACACGCACTACGCCCCACCCCTCGGTGTCCCAGCGTTCCGCGAGGCCATCGCGGCCGACTTCAGCCGCCGCCGCGGGGTGGCGGTGAGTCCCGACCGCGTCGTCGTCACGCCCGGTGCCAAGCCCGTCATGGCATTCGCGATGCTGGCACTGGCGGAACCTGGCGCTGAGGTCATCGTGCCCGACCCGGGCTTCCCCATCTACGAGTCGATGGCCCGCTTCGTGGGCGCCGTACCCGTCCCCATCCCACTTCGCGCAGCCAACGACTTTCGGATCGACCTCGATGAGTTGCGGGCGCTGGTCTCCCCGCGCACGCGCTTGCTCGTGCTCAACAGCCCCCACAATCCCACCGGAGCGGTGCTCACGGAGCCGGACCTCGAGGGCATCGCCGCAGTCGCCATGGCCAACGATCTGGTCGTGCTGGCCGACGAGATCTACGGGCGCCTCGTCCACGAGGGCGAACACCAGTCCATCCTGGAGGTCCAGGGCATGGCCGAACGCACCATCGTCCTCGACGGCCTGTCGAAGACGTACGCGATGACCGGGTGGCGCCTCGGCTGGGGGATCCTGCCACCATCGCTGGTGCCGGGCTTCGAGCGTCTGCTCATCAATACCGTCTCGTGCACCGCCACCTACGCGCAGCTCGCCGGCGCTGAAGCACTCGTCGGGCCACAGGATTCGGTCGACGCCATGGTCGCCGAGTTCCGATCTCGCCGCGCCATCATCGTCGAGGGTCTCAACGCTCTCCCTGGCGTCACCGCACGCATGCCCCAAGCCGCCTTCTATGCCTTTCCCGATGTCAGTGGTACCGGGATGTCCGGCGCGGTCTTCGTCGACCGGCTCCTCGGGGAGGCTGGTGTCAGCCTGTTGCCGGGCACGGCCTTTGGGCGCTTCGCGAGCGGTCATGTCCGCCTGTCCTACGCCAACTCGGAAACCAATCTGCGGGCCGCGCTCACGCGTATAGCCGACTTCCTGGCGGGCAGCGAAGGGGGCGACGCGAACGCGGGCGGCTCAGTCCTCGGCGGTCAGGGCTAGACGGATCTGCTCGTTGATGCGCTCGACGGCCACCGCCATCGCCGTCCGAGCACCGCGGCCTTCCTCGGGTCGGGCCACGCCAACGAATGGCGGCCACTGTTCGTCACTGCCGATGCCATAAGATACGGTCGCTTGACTCGTCGAGCGCCGAAGCATCGTGTCAGAAGGGCATCCACATGCGTGACGTCGAACGAATCTCCCAGGTCCTCCATGAGGCTGAGGCTGGCCGGGCTGCCATCGGCCCCGTGTCCGACCTGGTCGAGGGTGGGCTGACCCTGCCGCTCGCGCACGACATCTGCGAATCGAACATCGCGCGCCGCGAGGCCGCCGGAGAGCATGTCGCCGGCTTCAAGGTCGGCTTCACCAACATCGCGGTGCGTGACAAGATGGGCCTGCCCGACTCGACGTACGGCTACCTCACGGATCGCATGATCCTGGAATCCGGCGGGGAGCTCGCCCTTGACGAGATGATCGCGCCCAAGGTCGAATCCGAGATCTGCGTGCGGCTTGCTGCCGACCTGGCGGGGCCGGGTGTCACCGCTGAAGACGTGCTCGCCGCCAGCGACGCCGTCCGCGGGTCCTTCGAGATCTGCGATGCGCGCATCCTCGACTGGAAGTGCCCCTACCCGGACTTCCTCGCCGACAACGGGTTCTCTGCACGCATCGTCCTGGGCGAGGATGGCTGGGTGCCCATCGCCGACGTCGACCTCCTCAACGAGACGGTCGTGCTGTCCAAGGATGGCGAGCCCTTCGCGGAGGGGCGTGGCGAGATGGCCCTTGGTGGCCCGGCCAACGCGGTCGCGTGGCTGGCCAACAAGTTGGCCGACCGGGGGCGCTCGCTCAAGGCCGGCATGATCGTGATGACCGGCACGCTCACGGCGATCACACCGATCGAGCCGGGCTCGACCTACACCGCCAGGTTCTCCACGCTCGGCAAGGTCGAGAAGACCTTCGTTTAGAGAGGCAGGCAGATGATGAAGACAGGGTCCGGGACGTTCACCCTCGCGGTGACCGCATGAGCGCGCAGCCGAAGGTCTTCGTCACCCGCGTCATCCCCGACGCCGGCCTCGATACGGTCCGCGAGGCGACCGACGCCGAGATCTGGCCAGGGGAGGTGCCGCCACCGCGTGAGGTCCTGCTCGAGAAGGTCAGGGGAGTGGACGGCCTGCTCTCACTCCTGACCGACCCCGTCGATGACGAGCTGCTCGATGCCGCCGGACCGCAGTTGAAGGTGGTCAGCAACTTCGCCGTCGGCTACGACAACATCGACGTCGTCGCCTGCACCCGCCGCGGCATCGCGGTCGGCAACACGCCCGGCGTCCTCACCGAGACCACTGCCGACCTGGCCTTCTCGTTGCTGATGGCGACGGCGCGACGGCTGCCGGAGGCGCGTGACTACGTGCGCGAGGACCGCTGGCTGACGTGGGGACCGATGCTGCTGCTGGGCAAGGATATCCACGGCGCCACGCTCGGACTCGTCGGCTTCGGGCGTATCGGCCGTGAGATGGCCAAGCGCGCGACCGGTTTCGGCATGCGCACGCTCTACTACGACCAGGTCCGCGCCGACGCCGCCATAGAAAACGAATTGGGCGCCACCTACGCGCCGCTCGATACGGTCCTCGCCGAGGCCGACTTCCTGAGCCTGCACACGGTCCTGTCCGACGAGACGCGCCACCTCATCGACGCGGCGGCCCTGGCGCGCATGAAGCGCGGCGCCATCCTCATCAACACCAGCCGCGGCCCGGTGGTCGACCAGGAGGCACTGGCCGATGCGCTGCGCTCCGGACAGCTCTTCGCGGCGGGTCTCGATGTCACCGATCCCGAGCCCCTGCGCGCCGACCACCCGCTGGTCGGCCTCTCCAACTGCCTCATCGTGCCGCATATCGCCTCAGCCTCCGAGCGCACCCGCGACCGCATGGCACAGAAGGCCGCCGCGAACCTGCTGGCCGGCCTGCGCGGGGAGCCGCTGCCCGACCCGGTCACGAGCTAGCCGGGGGACAGGTCAGCCGCGCGATGCTACTGCGTCAAGGATGCGGGTGACGATGGCTCCGACGCCGAGCTCGTCGGTGTCGATGGTGAGCGTGGCCACGTCGCGGTAGGTGGCATCGCGCTCGGCATCGCGCGCCCGCAACCAGTCGAGGTCCGTCGCATCTGCTCGCCGGCCCTGCCCGCTGCCGATGCGTGCGCGCAGCGTCTCCGGTCGAGCGCGCAGATACACTACCGCCTGCGTCGCTCGTAACAGGGCGACCGAGCCCGGATCATCCACGACCCACGCGGCCGCCCCGGCGATGATCGGTGGCGGCATCGACAGGGCGTGGCGCATCGCGTCGGCTTCCGCCCGATGCAGGGCGTCCTCGCCCTCATCGGCGTCGATCTCCTCCGGCGCGCGTCCGGTCACGGCACGGACCAGCTCATCGTTGTCCAGGTAGCGCCAGCCGGTGCGCTCGGCGAGCGCGCGGCCCACGCTGGTCTTGCCACTGCCCATCATGCCGATGAGCACGATGGTCGCAGGGCCGGGATCGTCAGTCGGCATAGCCAGACTCTACGATGACAGCGTGCGGCGTGCCGACATGCCAAGATCCGAAACTCGGTCAGACTGGCGGACATGGACAGGCGACCGACCGACCCGCCGGCCGAGCCGCACAGGCCTCAAGAGCTCTTCGACTGGTTCTTCCGTGACCGCCGATCGGGACGGATCGTGGTGGCCCAATTCCCCAACCTGGCCCTTGGGCTATGGCTTGGCACGATCGTCCTCCGCCAGTTCGTCGAGGCGGGTACCACCGCCCGCGACATCCTCGACTGGGCCGGTTGGCTGGCCCTCGGCTGGTGGTCGGTCGACGAGCTGCTCCGAGGGCTGAACCCGTGGCGCCGACTGCTGGGACTCGCTGGCTGTGCGGTGGTCGTGGTCGGTATCGCCACTCGCATCGGTCCATGACTGGCGCCGCCGGGGGAGGCGTGAGAGGGGCCACGGCACAGGGCAACACGGACTTCGATGGGTGCGGGTTCGGCGTGGTCGAGCCGTCGCGACCGCCTACCATCCGGGGGTGAATCAAGACGCCCTCCTGACGGGTATCCGCCTCTTCGTCATCTTCGTGACGCTGGCAGCGCTGGTGGGCCTGCTCATCCGCCGAGTCGCTATCCCCTACAGCGTCGCGCTCGTGGCGGTCGGTCTTGCCGTGGCACTAGTGCTGCCCCAGCTGGATCTCGAGGTCACGCCTGAGCTCGTGCTGATGATCCTGTTGCCGGGCCTGGTGTTCGAGGCGGCCCTCAACATCGACTTGCCCGCGCTACGTCGATCGATCGGCAGCGTGGCGCTGCTGGCGGGTCCAGGCGTGATCGTCGTGGCGCTGATCGTGGCGATCACACTGCACCTGGGTACGGGTCTGCCCTTCGAGCTGGGGATCATCGTCGGCGCGATGGTGGCCGCGACCGACCCTGCAGCCGTCATCACGACGTTCAAGCGGATCGGTGTTTCACGCCGTCTTTCCGCGATGACCGAGGGCGAGAGCCTGTTCAACGATGGTACCGGCCTGGTCCTGTACGCCCTCACCCTGAAAGCCCTATTCACCACCGTGACCGCCACTGACGTGCTCGAGACACTCGTGGTCACCGTCGTGGTCAGCGTCGTCATCGGTCTGGCCGCGGGCTTCCTGGCGTCACGCATCCTGGCCCTGGTCGAGGACCATCTGCTGGAGCTCACCATCTCCGTGTCGGCGGCCTACGGGACCTACCTGCTCGCCGATGCGTTCCATGAGTCGGGTGTCATCGCCACGGTGATCGCCGGCATCGTCATCGGCAACTACGGTCGCCGGATCGGGATCAGCCCACGGGCGACAGAGGCGATCGACACTGTCTGGGAGTTCGTGGCCTTCCTGATGACCGCCATCGTCTTCATGTTGGTGGGGCTCTCGATCTCACTCCCGGGCCTGCAGGACGCGCTGCCCTGGATCGCCTGGGGCATCGTCGGCACACTCATCGGGCGAGCGGTCGTCGTCTACGGGCTGCTGGGCGGCACGTGGTTGATCACGAGGCGACGGTTCGGCGGGGACGAGGCACACCGTGGGTGGTTGCACGTGATCTTCTGGTCGGGTCTGCGCGGAGCGGTGGCTGTGGCCATGGCACTCTCCTTGCCGCGAAGCGTGCCTGAGCGTCAGCTGCTGCTCGAGATCACGTTCGGGATCGTGCTCTTCACGCTGCTAGTCCAGGGGATGACCATCGAGCCACTGGTCCGTCGGTGGCTGCGGCGGGAGCCCGGACCCGGCTGACGATGTCGAGGCGGGCGACGGGCCGTCGGCCGAGCGAGCAGGATGTCAGCCGAGCGAGCAGGGCGAAGGCCGTCGGTCGCCACGTAGACTTGGCGGCGTGATCGTCATCCGACTCGCCGGACTGTTCTTCGCCCTGGTCCAGATCACGCTCGTTCTCCGGCTGGCCCTGCCGTTCGTGGAGGTGCCGCCGAGCCTGGCCGAGTACGTGCCCGCGCTGATGGACGTCACCAACCTCTGGCTGCTACCGGTCGAGACCATCGCGGGTCGCTTGGAGATCACCGGTCTGGCCCAGGACCTCGCCGAGGTCGGGGATGGCAGCATCAGCGGGCCCGAGGAGTTCGAGCCCATCGTGCTCGTGGCCATGCTCTTCTGGGGCCTCGCCGCGTGGTTCTCCCTCTTCGTCCTCCGCCTCCTCTTCCGACCGGCGGGCTGAACCTCGGCGCGCCCTACTCGTCGGACTCGGACCCATCGTCATCTGATCCGGGGACGTAGGCCGGAGCCGCGTTTCCGCCACTTCGCGCGATGCGGGGTGCCACGCCGCGCTTGTTGAGCTCGATGCCAGCGTCAAGGAAGGCGCGGTTGAGTCGCTTGCGGATCTCGGTCCCGACCAGCCAGCGCTGACCGGCGATGACCCGACCACGTAAGATCGCGCTCCATCCCAGGTCGTCGGGGTCGCCCACGAACGCCACCTTGTGTGGCTCCAGGACGTATCCCCCGAGCGCGCGATCAGTGGCGATCCCCGCGCCGACCCGGTCCATGATGTCGATGACGGCGTCGAGATCCTCATCGCGGATGCCGCTGACCATGACCTCCCCGGCCGCGTAGATGCGAGTGCGGTTGGAGACGGTGCGCATCTCGGCGTTGGAGACGGAGTGCACCGTGCCATCGGGTGCACGCACCGTCGTTCGGCGCAGGCCCACGACCTCGACCGTGCCCGCGATGGCCCAGGTGGGGTCTCCTGCGGAGATGCTGTCACCCTCGAAGTAGGTGCCTTCCAAGACGATGAGGATGCCCATCAGGTAGTCGAGCACGATCGATTGCCCGGCGATGGTGAGGGCGGCCAGCGCCAAGGCCAGCCCGGTCAGGATGCTCCACAGGCCGAAGTAGCCGATGAACAGGAAGACGAGACCACCCACGACCGCGGCGCGGACCAGTGATGTCGTCAGGTTCTCAAGGGTTCGCGCGCGCTTCTCCAGCTCCACGGCCGTGACACCGCCCTGGTCGAAGCCACCGCTGGACGCTTCCAACGTGCGGAGCACCAGGAAATGGGTCGCGCGCTCCGCGACGATATACACGACGACCAGGACGACGACGATGATCAGGACCAACAACAGATTCGCGTTGATGGCTTGTTCGATGTCATCGACCGGTACTTGTTCGAGTGCCTTGTTGACCTCCATGCCGTCAATCTACCGCGACATGGCTGCCGAGGCACCGGGGGCGTGCGTGGCCGCGGTCGCTGGTCCCGAAAGGCGCGGTACCTTCGGGTACGGTCCGGTGTGGTCGAGCGCGTCGTACCGTGGCACACGATGGCCCACCATCAGAAGCCGGTTGCACCCCCACGCGTCCTCATGCCCGACACTACGTCCGACTCCGCCGACCGCGCCGACGCTGCCGACTCCGCCGGCACGCACGAGCTGGACCCGCCGCAGCGTCCCCTGCGCTGGGCGATCACCCGCGGCCAGCTGCTCCTGCTGCTGGCGGTCTTCCTGCCCGCGGTCGCCTCCATGCTGGCGCCGATCATCACCGATGACATCGCCTACCAAGTGCAGACGGGCCGGCTGATGCTCGATGCCGGCGCGATCATCGACCGCGATCCCTTCACGTTCACCGCACTCGGGGAGCCCTGGGTCAATCAGCAATGGGGCGCGGGCGTCATCTTTGCCGCGGTCTTCGATACGACCGGCTGGACGGGGCTGCTGTTGTTCCGCGCAGTCCTCATCGGGCTGGCTTTCGGCCTCGTGTACCTCGCCTGCCGGGCGACCGACGCCAGCCAGGTCGTGGCTGCCCTCGTCACCTTGGGGAGCTTCGTGGTGGCCGCGACCAACCTGGCCTTGCGTTCACAGACCTTTGCGGTCGTCTTCTTCGCCGCGGTCATCGCCATCCTCGCATGGCGCCGCAAGCACCCGCTGTTGCTGTGGCTGATCCCGCTCATCATGATCGCCTGGGGCAACACCCACGGCTCGTTCTTCATCGGCTGGGCGGCCATCGGCTTGGCGGCTCTGGAGGACCTGGTGGCGCGATCGCATCTCGCCGCGGTCACCGTCAGCGTGGGCATCCTCAGCGTCCTCGTGACGCTCATCCATCCCTGGGGCCTGGAGATGTGGGCCTACGTCATCGAGCTGTCCACGAACCCGCTCATCGCCTCGCTCATCACCGAGTGGCAGGCCGCGACCCTCCAGACACCCACCGGCATCTTCTTCTTCGCCTCGGTCGCGGCGGTCGTAGGTCTCCTGCTCGTGCGAGGCCGTGTCATCTCTTGGCTGCAGATCGCGTGGCTGGCGGCGCTGGCCCTGCTGGGCTTGATGGCCGTGCGCAACGTGATCTGGTGGGCCATCGGCGCGGCGCCCATCGTGGCCATCCTCAGCAGCGGCCTGGAGGTGCGTGGTCGCCGCCTGGGCGATACCGCCTTCGATCGACCGCGTGGTATCGGCTACACCGCTATCGCCGCGGTCGCGCTGCTACTGGGATTGGTCGCGCTGCCAGTGTGGAAGCCGAGCGATCCGCTCTACGGGTCGGCGGACGTGGTGCGTGATGCCCCGCGTGGTGCGACCGAAGTGCTGCTGGCTGACGCGACCCAGGATGACCGCCTGTTCGCCGAGCAGAAGTGGGGGTCCTGGTTCGAGATGGCGGTGCCGGGCGTGCCGGTCATGGTCGACACCCGCATCGAGCTCTTCGACTCAGGAGTCTGGGGTGACTACCTGCACGTCGTGGGGGGTCGGGCCGACTGGGCCGACATCCTCGATCGTCGGGGCGTGACCTTGGTGGCGGTCAGTGCCGCTGACGAGCAGCTGGTCCCGTTCATCGATGTCCACCCCGGCTGGGAGTTGCTCCACCGCGATGAGGAGAGCGTCCTCTATCGACGGATCGGAGCGAAGCCCGGAGCCCCAGGGGTCAGCGAATAGCGACGAGTCCCATCGGCGTCTGACCGCCAACGCGACCGATAGCCGGCCGACCGATGTCCAGCCCGACTAGCGGCTTGCCGCGGCCGCCTTGCCGCTGCCAGCAGAGGGCTGATAGGCCGCCTGGCTCAGGAGCTGCTTCAGCTCATTGATGTAGGTGCGGCCAGCCATGGTGCGACTGAGCCACTCCAGGTAGTTGCGGTCGTAGGCAGCCACCTGTGTCAGGGCCCAGCCCCGATACCGACCGAACGAGAGCACGCTGCCGGAAGCCTGTGGGTACGCCGGTGGTGGCCCTGCGTCGCCGTAGGACGCAGTGGCGGGGGTCGGCTCGGACTGCGGGCGGATCGACCACGAGCCAGCCTCGTACTTGAGGTTGGTGGCGCCGGGCATCGACTGCCGTGCGTGGCCCACCACCTGGCCATCCTGCGACTTGCCGATGATCTCGTCGTAGCGGGCCCGCTTGGCCTCATTGCTGAGGATGGCGTAGGCTTCATTGATCTGCGCCATCGTCGCCGCGCCCTCGGGGCCGGCGTGGTCGGGGTGGTACTGCTTCGCCAGCGCCCGATACGCCGCGTTGATCACCTCGATCGTCGCGGTCGGATGCAGCATCAGCACTTCGTATAGGGTCCGCTCAGGCATCGTGGTGACTGTAGCGGTCCAAACGCGACTCTCGTACTAACCCTTTGGTCATGCAACCACCGGACCTGACCGCCACCAGCCGTACTAGCGGTCGACGAGCGACCACCCGGCGATCAGTCGAACGAGGGCGTGGTCACCAGCATCTGCAGGTCGCCACTGATGATGGTCGGCGCCGTGGCTGCCAGCATGGCGAAGGTGTCACCGGCGCTGAGGTCGATGCGCCCGTGCGCGGTCTCGGCGATGCCGGAGCCCTCGGTCACGATGACGACGGCGTAGACCCCTGCGTGCGGCCAGGCGACAGAGCCGGTCACAGTCAGCTTGAAGCCCTTGAAGAAGGGGTCACTCTGTGGACCCCAGACATCGTGCTCGAGCCAGCCCTCTGTCGTGTTTCCCGCGACCTCCAGGGGAGCGGGGATGAGCGTGGCCAGATCCTCGCTGCCGACGGCGCCACGATCGATGATGTCGATCATCGTGTCCCAGCCCATCGACAGGTGCGCCTCATCGGGCGCGATAGGGTAGCCCTTGTATTCGGCCACGATGGAGAAGTCGGTGGGCTCCTGTGCTTCCACCAGGAAGACGCCGGCACCGGTGGCGTGGAGCAGGCCCGGGCGCACGAAGACCGCGTCACCCACACCCACCTCGATCTCGTGCATGGCGCCGCGGATGGCGTCGGTGTCCTGCCGCTCGATCCAGCTCATCAGTTGCTCCCGCGAGACGTCTTCCCGGAAGCCCAACCAGACGCGAGGGGAGAGCTCGCCTTCGATCTGCCGGGTGGCCACGACCGACCAGGCCTCTGCCTTGCCGAACTGCGAATCGAGGACCTGTCGCGCGAAGTCGCGTGTGGGATGGACGTGCACCGGCAGGCGCGAGCCGGCATCGAGGAGCTTGACCAGCAGAGCGGTGGTGGGTCCGTAGCGCTCCACGATGCCGCGTCCGGCCACATCCTCAGGTCGGTCGGCCAGTAGGTCCGCGACGACGAAGCGTTTCCCGCCGACCTCGATGGCACTGAGGCCCTCGCCCGCATAGCTGCGTTCCGGTGGATTGATGGCGGCCGTCGTCGAACCCACCCAGTCTTCGGGGAAGACCGTGTCCTCCGGCGCCGGAGCGCCGCGGAATCGGTCCATCAGGGCACCGCCACGATAGAAGCGGTACACGCGGTTGGGGGGCAACCGGAGCGGCAGGGTCAACAACTCGTCCATACAGACACGATGCCACACGGACGAGTTCTTGGTCGGTCGCCCCCTCAGCCCACCGCCAGCGCGGGCCGCGACTTACTTGCGGGCGCGACCTGCCAGGTACGGCCGGATGGTCATGTTGGGGTGGCCGTCGACGGACTTGAAGTCGACCGTCGCGTCGCCGATCCGTTCGTTCACCTCCAGCGCCACGTAGGTTCGCAACTGGTCCGAGCCCCCGACGACGTCATCAGGCTGTGGTGAGTTGACGAACTGGAAGGTGACACCCGCCTTGCCCGCGATGGGCGGGAAGAATCGGATGCCCCAGGTGTCAGGGATGCCGGACGCGATGCGAGCGGCCTTGAGCTCGGTCGTGGCGTTCGCAGTGAGCGAAAACATGGCCGCCGCTCCCTAACGGTAGCTTTGGCGCTGGGACGAGAAGCAATCGCTGCAGTAGACCGGCTTGGAACCGGTGGGCTGGAACGGGACGCGTGCCTCGCGACCACAGCTGGAGCAGGTGGTGCTGAACATCTCGCGGGAGCCACCGCCGGAGTAGCCGCCGGCGCGATCGGGGTCGCCCGAGCCGCCTCGGGACAGCTTGCGCGCGGCGCGACACGATGGGCAGCGGCGCGGTTCGCTGAACTGTCGCTCGGCAAAGAAATCCTGCTCACTCGCGGTGAACGTGAAATCGTTGTTGCAGTCGGCGCAGGTCAGCGTCTTGTCGGTCATGGTATCCAAGAAACTCCTTCTCGAGCGACCCAGCGAACCTATCTCGCCGTGGCCGATGAGAGGGAGTCAGTGTTGCCGCGCGTGCTATCGGCGCAGGGTGCGCCAAGGAATAGAGTATCACGTCCCGAAAGAGTGCCCGGATCGGCAGGGTCCGGGCCGGTCCCTCAGCCCATGCCGTCCCATTCGATGACGTGGACGAATTCGTCGACCAGGCGTGAGTCGAACTGTCGTCCCCGCTCGCGCCGCAGCTCTTCGATGGCCTCAGCCAGCGACAGCGTGTCACGGTATGGCCGGTACTGCGTCATGGCGTCGAAGGCGTCGACGATAGCGATGATGCGTGCCCCGGTCGGGATCTCCTCTCCGAGCAGGCCATCGGGATAGCCGAAGCCGTCCCAGCGCTCATGGTGGTGCCGGATGATGGGGCCGAACCGTTCAGCACCCTCGAGCGGTGCAGCGATGCGCTCGCCGATCTCGGTGTGGCGCCGGACCGCCTCACGTTCCTCGTCGTTGAGCGGCCCGCGCTTCAGCAGGATCGATTCGGAGATGCCGATGCGTCCCAGGTCGTGCAGCAGGATGCTGTAGGCCACCGCATGCAGGTCGGCTGCCGACAAACCTACCCGGCGCCCCAGCTCGGCGGCGTACGTCCCGATGCGCTCGGTGTGGCGCTGGATGTCGGTGTCGCGCGCGTTCATCTCGTTGGCGAGCGTGGCGATGACCTGGTGCGCGGCCTCCATGCCCAGCAGGGCGCGGCGGCCCCGCAACGCGGCCTTGACGCGCGCCACCAGGACGTGTGGGTCGATCGGCTTCAGGATGACATCGTCGGCGCCCTGGTCGAGTGACGACATCGCGGCGTCGTGATAGGTGGGGCTGCTGACGATGACGATGGGCAGGTCCACATATCGACGATCGCGGTGGATGCGCTGCATGAGGCCACCCTCAGTTCCCCCGGCCACGCTCATGTCGAGCAGGACGACATCGATGGCGTGTGCCTCAAGGGCACTGAGCACGGCGGCGCCGTCCGACTGGACGACGGTGTCGTAGCCGGCCTGCTCAAGGATCGACGCGATGAGGCGATGGCTCATCACGTCGCGGTCGGCCACCAGGATGCGTGCACTGCCGAGATCGAGCGCGGCGGCAGTCTTGCCGAGCAGCCCGGGAGTGGGCGGTGCCACGATGCCCTGTGTCACGTCGATGGTCTCCGTTGTCAGGACTCTGCCTGACAGGCAGGCTACGGTGCCGATGATGAGTGCGACCCGGGTATCCCCGGATCTCCTGCATCATCCGATGCGGGTAGCGGCGGGTCAGTAGGACGTTCGGGTGGCCGGGCCCAGACGAACGGCCGCCGGCGGCTGTGATGGCCCCATTCGGGGGGGGGCTCGCGACCGGCGGAAGTGTCGCACGGTCGGATGCTACATTCGGGGCGCATCGTCGTACGCTGGAAAAGGCATCACGTCAACGTCGCGACGCAAGGAGGATGGAATGCCCAAAGTTGGCTCCATGGCGTCCAGGGAGCGCGTGCTGGCGGTGTTCGCCTTCGAGGAGCCGGATCGTGTGCCGGCCTGGCTGGGCGCTGCCCCCGAGACGCGCCAGTCGCTGGTCGACCACCTGGGCCTGTCGGATGACGAAGGGTTGTCGGTCTACCTGGGAGATGACTTTCGGCGGGTCCACGCTACGTATGCCGGCCCGGCCGAGTCCGGCCCAGACGCGAACCTGGCCCCCGGTTCGACGTATCGGACGCCATTCGGGGTGGAGCGGTACGGCTACGGCTACGGCATGCCCCGCAGCAACCCGCTGATCGGAGCCACGCTCACGGAGATCCATGACTATCCCTGGCCGGATCCGGCGTGGATGAACGTGTCACACATCAGGGATGAGATCGGAGGCTGGCGAGGCGAGTACGCCATCCTCGGAGGCGACTGGTCGCCCTTCTGGCATGACGCCATCGACCTGCTGGATATGGAGCACCTCATCGTCGAGATGTTCGAGGATCCGAACCTGGTCGATGTCCTGCTCGAGCACATCGTCGACTACTACATCGGCGTCAGCCAGCGCATCTTCGATGCAGCGGCCGACCTCATCGACGTCTTCTTCATCGGGAACGACTTCGGCAGCATGAATGGCCCGCTGATGAGCGAGGCCATGTTCCGGCGCTTCTACCTGCCCCACCTCAAGCGACTGGTCGACCTTGGGCACGACAATGGTCTGAAGGTGATGATGCATTGCTGTGGCGGCTTTGCACCGCTCATCCCGTCGATGATCGAGATCGGGCTGGACGGGCTGCAGGCGCTGCAGCCATCGGCCAAGGGGATGGCTCCGGCCGAGCTCAAGGCGGCGTTCGGCGGCCAGATCGTGCTGAACGGCTGCATCGATACGCAGTTCGTCCTGATCCAGGGCACGCCCGACCTGGTGCGGGCCAGGACCCGGGAGGTCCTTGACGTCATGATGCCCGGCGGTGGCTACATCGCCTCTCCAAGCCATGACTACGTCCTGCCTGAAACGCCGATCGAGAACATCCTCGCCCTGTACGAGACCGTCCGGGAATACGGGCAGTACGCGACGTAGCGCCCGGGGAAGCGCCGTAGACTTGCATCTTCAGTGGGCCGGTAGCTCAGCGGCAGAGCAGGGGACTTTTAATCCTCGTGTCCTGGGTTCGAATCCCAGCCGGCTCACCAGATTCTCTAGGTATTTGCGCTAGGATGCGGCTGTTTCTCTGGCGCCTGCGGTCTTTCGATGATGCCTGCCAGCCACGCTGCCAGCCACGGCGGACGCACGTGGTGGGCCAGGGTCGGCACGGTGCCACCAGGTGGACGGCGTCCGCCGAGCAGAACTGAAGGCTTCGTGGAGTCACCGCAAGACGACGTCCGTGACCTCCGCCGTCCACGGGTTCAACACGATCTCGATAGAGTCCTCAGCCGTCGGCCCGTCAGCGTGGATTCCCAGGCTAATGCGCTCGTTCGAGACGCGTGCTCCCGAATCCGGCTCTGGGTTGCCAGAATCAGCGCCGGCCGCGTAAGGGCCATCCACAGTCGCATTCCAGCCGCCTGTAAGGTCACGTGACTCGATCCAGGCCTCTGCGACTGGGTCGCGCAACGCCGCGCCGATGATGGTCTCTGGGGAGGGGTAGTCAACCGGGTCACCTGAGATCGTCACCGTGGCCTCGGCCTCGAGGACGATCGGCTCGTTGGAGAGCCCCTTCCGGAGCCAGAAGGGGTATGTCGCGACGATCTTCGCGTCTCCACCAGGGAGTGGCTGGGCGCCGAACACGTAGCGGGGACTGGTAGACAGATCCAGCTGGAACTTCGCCCCGGATGGAAACGGCTCCGAGAAGCCGATGTCTCCGCAGCCCTGCTGTGTCTCCGGCGTCGTGATCGTCATGGCGTTCGAGGTCAAGGCTCGCAGCAGTTCCTCGTGGATGGTCGCGGTATTCCCTGACATCTCGTCGCTTGGAGCAAACAGATCTCGAGTGGACAGCGTCGACCCCGCTGGGCTGAAGCAGGGCAGGCTCTTGAGCCGCCCGGCGTGGTATACCGGAGTAGAGCGCGTATTCGTGACCCTCAGGGTGGCGGGAAGCCAGTCGCCACTGGGCACTGGGTCGGGCGGGACCCACAGCTCCAATCGCACTCCCCGGCGTTCGGCGACTGCATCGGGCTCTCGATCCGTTGACAGCACCGGAGGCGTGAGCGTCGGTATCGTGAGCGGTGGATCCAGTCCCATCTCCGAGGCCTCGACCACCGCCAGAGGATTCGAACTCGGGCTGGGGGACCCGGTCGCGAGGGATGTTCCGGGGGCCGCAAGAGCGATCACCGCGGACAATACCAACGCCGACCGGCCCAGAACTATCCGTCGCCCGCTCCTGGATGCGGGTCGGCGGGGGACCGACGGTACAGCCGTCGCTTTCTGGTCGTCCAGTGCTCGTTTCATGTGTTCACACCGTTCGCTTGGAGCGTGCATCCGAGGTGCCTCCCAATTGGGGCAGGTCGCGATTTCGCGGGCTCACGCGTGTCCTGGCCGTGTACGGTCTTAGCACGGCGTCCAAGTCGTGCACGGCTGGAGATTGATCCCACCTTGATTCTGGTAGAGCTCGTTTAGCCCACGCGTGACAGACGTGTACCAGCCACGGAGGTTGTTGTTCGGACCAACCGCTGCCGTACCGTCTTTGATCGAATGGACATGGGTGCCCAGCAGAGTCACCGGGTCACCGGCGCCATCGTCCTCGAGGAAGACGGTGCCGCCGCTGTCCCCTCCAGTGGAATCGAAGTTGACTCCCTTCATGTACTTGATGTACTTGCAGTTGCCGCTCACGCAACTATTGACTTCAGGGTCGGTCATAGACGCGAGAACGTCCGTGTTGTAGGACTTGATGAGGCCACAGTCCCGGACCGCTCCGTTGTAGTTCGGTGGGTTGAGCGTGGCGCCCATCCCAATTCGGCAGACGGGGGTGTTCACAGTCTGTTGCTCAAAGGTCCAGTAGTCCTTGACGTTGGCGAGCGTCGGGTTCGGGGAGCTAGCGAACGGATGGCTCAGGACTTTGCCAACTACGGAACCGGCACTTCCCGGGTCCCAGTTTCCTGTCAAGTCGATGAATCCCACATCGCCGTGGGAGTTGTCTCGCCACCCTGTGTTGTCAGGGTTTTGCTGATCCCCGACCTTCGATGACTTGTGGTACCACGCGGACGAGTGATGATTGGACTGATACTTTATGCAGTGCCCAGCCGTGACAACGACCATGTTGTTGTGTGAGCCGTCCGTTCGCTTGGCCAGATATCCAGACGTACACCATTGGTTGTATCCGTCGTCATGTACTGCGTGGATCTCGATGCCTCCACGCATTGGAGGATCGCAGTCCCTGACCTTGCACGCGTCAAAGATTGGGAGCTTGGTCTCGAAGACCTCAAGATCGGGATCGATCGCCTTGAGGGCATCGACCGCTCGCTTGTCTGCGCTCGTAACGCCTACAAACACGCGGTTGGCGACGACGTCGACCCCTGACATGACGATGGTGACGCCGCTGTCCGCGAGTGCCGCGCTTGCATCGGAGACCGCGTCCTTGGTTCGATTTAGGTCTCGTAGAGTCCTGTCAACGATGAGTACGTCGGTAGGCACATCTGCGGCCACACGGTCGCGCAGCTGCTGCCGATTGCTCGATGCCGAACCGGTGAACAGAAAGGTGGCGCGACCACCGTCCTGCTGGTCGAAGTACTGTCCAGCATAGTCGTCCTGTTTGCTGGCCCAGAGGATCGCATCTTGTACCTCACGGACGATCCTGACGCGCTCGTCCATCTCCTGTGCCTCCGCGTTGGAGAGGGGGACACCCCAGTCACCATTCGGATACAAGGCCGGGTACATCGCGGCGCGTCTTAGAGTGAGGTCATCGAAGTCGAAGCCGAACTCCGAGCGGAAGGTCGCTGCCTTCGCCAGGGTCCCGTCGTCGGAGGCGCGAACAGGACTGGAGACCATGACGGTAGCTAGCGCGAGGCTGAATACCATGGCGGCGGACTGCAGCAGGAACTTGGATTGCATAGCAAACATCGCGTGCACCCTTTGCTCCACGGACCACTCTGTGAGTGAGCGCCTGGCCATGCCCAAATCGGGGCGCTTGCCGGAAACGTACGTGCAGGGTGAGACGTGACACCTCCACCGAGCCACGGAACCTGATGTTCTGCTTCCTTAAGAATGCGTCCTGAGTCGGGCACTCGTCCATCAGGTTAAGGAAACACCACTTGGGCGGTGTGCGGAGGCTTTGTGGATTCTCCCCGGAGAGTCCTTGTAGGCAGATATCACGTCACCTCACCCGCTCAGCACCGCGTCCATCGCCCGCGCCACCTGCCGCTGGCGTTGTTCGAGGACGTGCCCGTAGGTGTTCGAGGTCAGCGTGATCGAGCTGTGGCCGAGGAGCTGCTTGACGTCCTCGAGCGTCGTGCCCTGCGCCAGCAGGAACGTCGCCGCGGCATGGCGAAGGTCGTGGAAGCGGGAGTCGGTAGGCCGGCTCATGCCAGCGTAGCGGTACCGGTCTCTGATGGGATTTCGTGCCATTCGGCACTTGCCCAGGCTGCGACACGGTTCTGGAATCGACAATAGGAGGCCCCTCGTGGGTCGCCCCGGCTCTCGTGACGAGGAGGTTGGTCGGATGGCGCGTCGTAGCGTCGCTAGGGTTCTCTCATCTGCGCTGCTGGCAGTCGCGCTCGCCGCAGGCCCGCCCTCCCAATCCGGCGTCGCATCCGCTGACGATGACGGGGATATTCGCGTGCTCACGCCAAAGGAGGCCCTTGAGGCTGACCTACGACTGACGGCCGAGGCAAACGGTTGGACGATACAGCAAGCCAGGAACCGATACGAGGCCTCACGGGCGGTCGCGAGGGTCTCAACGAAGGTCGCAAAGCGATACCCGGATGTCTGGGTGGGTTCACAGGTCGCCGATGAGCCGGGCGACCCTCCGGTCCTCTTCATCAAGGGTCATGCCAGCGATGCCGTCCGGGAGATCGTCGGCTCCGAGGACATCAAGATCGTCATCAAGGACGAACAGCCCTACTCCTATGACGAGCTCATCGAGCGGCGGGACCGGGTCCACGACGCACTCCTGCGTGCCGGCTACGACGAGGTCGCGACGCGTGTGAACATCACGGGCGGCGGGATCATCCCCGCGGGCGTCCGGGTCACGAAGGGGCTCACACGTGATCGCGAGAGCGTGCTCGCGGTGGTTCCGCAGGGCCTTCGGTCGGATGTGCGGCTCACCATCCATGAGGAGTCGCTCTTCGGTGAGGACCATGCGCTCGGCGGGCAGAAGATGTACCACACCAGCGACCCCAATGCCTACTGCACGAGCGGTTTCACTGTGAGGGAGGCCGGCACCCAACGGACAGGCGTCGTTGGTGCGGGCCATTGCGTGCCCATGAACCGTTTGTCGAGCGCCGGCCACGTGATGTACCAACAGGGCCACCGATACGGCAGCAACGGGGACATCGCATGGTGGACCACCAACACCACGGAGCAGGCGAGGTTCTGGTCGGACGATGACACCATCCGACTCGTCGGCTGGGTGGCTGAGTTCCCGAGTGATGTCTCGGTCGGCGATACCGTGTGCCTCTGGGGCCGCGGACACGACTGGAGGCCGCGAGACTGCAGCGCGAAGATCGACGACAAGTCGATCTCGTGCGGGTCGCTGACCAACATGGTGCTCATGACGAAGGACGTCGGAATCAAAGGCGACAGTGGCGGTCCGTGGTTCCATGGCGGCTCCGCATTCGGCGTCCACCATGGCAGGTGCAGTGACAGTCACCCCCAAGACGCCTACACGCCTACGTGGAACCTTGACAACGTCTTCGATGTGCAGGTCGCACTCTACGACTGATGGAGCTAGGGTGACCCGATGGGATCCACACGATCGATCAAGTCACTTCGAGGGCGCAGCGGCCTTGTGGTGAGCATACTGGCCGCCGGGACGCTCGCCGCAACCGCGGCTGCGCAATCGCCGGACTGGGGTCCGCTCGCGGTCCTCGACGACCCCACCGCGGCCGACCACCTCGACGCCGCCAACGGGCCCTGCTTGATCCGTGTCAGCGACGAGTGCATGGTGCTCCGCGCGCAGGGTGGTCATGAGGACACGCTGGCCTGGCGCAGCGGCGACTCCCGCTGGGACGCGACGACCGGCGAGGTCGTGTTCACGGACCGCCGCCTCGGCGAGATCCGCGTGGGCGACGGCGACCGTGTCACCCTGGGAGGCTTCGGCGTCACCTTCGGCGAGCCGTCGCCGGGGCCACCTGTGACGTGGCTCGTGCCGCCCGACCCATCCTGCCCTCCGTCGGTGTGGGTGGTCCACGAGATCGGGCTCCTTGCCGGGCCACCGACCACGCCCCCGAAGCGGACCTCGCGCGCGTGCGTGCGTGCGGCGTACCGCGACGCTGGTGGCGAAGGCCTCCGGGATGACATCCGGTTGACCGCACGGCAGTCACGCTGGACGGTGCACCAGGCCCAGACGCGCTACTGCTCGAGCGAGGCCGTCCGCCGGGTGTCGGCGGCCATCGGCGCGGAGCTGCCCGAAATCCTCGTCAGTGGCGTGGTGTCGGACGACCCGATGGGCGAGCCCTCGATATGGATCAAGGGTGTGGCCCCTGAGCGTGTCCGGGAGCTCGTCGACGCAGAGGCCGTGCCCATCCGCATCGTCGAGGGCCAACCGTATTCGTTCGCGGAGCTCAAAGCCCGCTCTCAGCGGGTCGCCGATGCGCTCACCGGTCAGGGCTATGGCGGCGTGATGGTCGGGACCGAGGTCACGGGTGCCGGCATCATCCCGTCATCGGTCATCGCGACTCCCGGGCTTCCCGACGACCCGGCCGCGATCCTGGAAACGCTGCCTGCGGATCTGCGTCCGTTCGTGGTCCTGACGGTGGACGCGACGCCGGCAGGGTGAGGGCAAGGGGGAACACCAACCCTATCGCTCCTTCCTGGCTCTCCCACCCCTCGCCAGCCTTGGTGTACGCCACCGGGCCGGTGGTCGTGCCCTCCCCGTCACCCTCTCAGCACCGCGTCCATCGCCAGTGCCACCTGACGCTGGCGCTGTTCCAGGACGTGCCCATACGTATTCGATGTTAGCGTGATGGAGCTGTGGCCGAGCAGCTGCTTCACGTCCTCGAGCGTCATGCCCTGGGCGAGCAGGAACGTCGCAGCCGCGTGGCGGAGGTCGTGGAAGCGGGAGTCGGGCAGTTTGGCTCGCTTGAGGGCAGCCTGGAATGCACGCGTCACCGTCGCCGCGTGGAGCGGTGTGCCGATCGTCGTCGTGAAGACGTGCCCGCTGTTGACCCATCGTGACCCGGCCACGAGGCGCTCCTCTTTCTGACGGGTCCGGTGGGCTCGCAGCTCCCTCCCGACCGAGTCGGGCAGCATGATGTTGCGTCGGCTCCGGTCGGTCTTGGGCTCCAGAAGCGTCAGGGTGCCGCCCACGTTCGCGAGGGTGTGCCGGACCCGCAGCCGACGGGCCTTCAGGTCGACATCCTCCCAGCGCAGTGCCAGCAGCTCGCCTTGCCGCAGGCCGGTGCCCAGGGCGGTGACGTAGAGGGCCTTGAGTCGATCGCCCTCCGCCTTGTCGATGAGCCGCTTCGCCTGCGCGGGGGTGAGCGGGCGGATCTCGTGCTTCGGGACGCGGGGCGGGTCGACGAGCTTGGCCACGTTGCGCGTGACCAGGCCCCAACGCTCGGCGGTCCCGAGCGCGCGACGCAGCACGGCGTGGATGTACTGGACCCGGCGCGGGGAGAGGCCTGACGCGAGCTTGCGGTTCAGGAACGTCTGGACCTCGGCCGGCGTGAGCTTCGCGAGCGAGATGTGCCCGAGGCCCTTGATGAGGTGGAGGCGCAGGATGTCGTCATAGCTCTCGTACGTCGAGGCGCGGATGGTCGGCTTCGCCACCTCGTCGAGCCAGCGGCGCAGGAAGGGCCCGACCTTCTCACGCTGGCTCGGGATGGGCCGCTTCTCCTCGTGGGCCCGCATGAGCGCGGCCATCTTCTCCTTGACCTCAGCTCGGGTGTGGCCCATGACGTGCTTGCGGACGCGGCGGCCGTCCTCGTAGCCGATGTGGACGCTGCCTGCCCAGCGACCATCCCAGCGCTCGTAGATCGAGCCCTCGCCGGGCCCGCGACGGGTCATCGCTGGCCACCGTCCTCGACGCTCTCGGCCGACCCGAGGTCGAACGGCCGGGACGAGGTCACCGCAAGCCGCTTCCGCTGCTCGCGCTTGGCGTGGCGGAAGCCCTCCCGCTTGTTGCAGAAGAGGCGGCGCCGCGCGTCGAGCACGAGGAACGGCCGACCACACTCTTGGCAGATCGTGGCACCGGGCTCGCCTTCGGTGATCCGCCGCAGCGCCTCGAACAGCTGGAGGTAGATGGGGGCGAGGATCGACTGCCAGAGACGCAGCTCATGGGGTACGAGCACGTTGCGCGTGTCCTCGTCCACCTCCTGGGGCTCGAACCACATCATGAAGAGGCGCTCGACCGCGCGGGAGACGTACGGTGCGATGAGGAGCCGCTCGAGAGCTACCGCCATCTCCCAACTCGTGCCGAGGACCTTGGCCTTCTCTGACGGCTCCCAGGGCAGCGCACCAGTGGGTCCGACGGTATCCCGTTCCCACGAGTCGTACCAGAGGGACTCGCCGACCTCCACGATCGGCCAGCCGTCGATCGCCTCCTGGAGCCGCGTCTGCTCGTCGAGGAGCTGCACCAGCTCGTCATCGGCCGTGTCCCGATGGCGCCGCAGGGACTCGATGAACAGTCGTGACTTGAGCGTCGCCCCAGCGTCCGGTCCACCCACGATGAGCTGGCCCTCGGAACCGTCGACGATCAGCTGACCCCACGCGGGATCCCATTCCATGGTCAGCCGCGTCTCGGACAGCCGCGCCAGCGTGGCCAGGTGCCAGATGATGTTGGCCTGCTCGACCTCGATGTCGCTTCGATGGTCGGCGACGACGTAGGGCCCGCGATCCGCCATCCACTCCCACAGATGCCCCTCCGGGACCTCGGACGGCGCTCCGACGAAGCCGGCCCGATCGACCGCTCCGTGTCGCACGAACCAACGCTTCGCCGTTGCGCGGTCATCGAGGTCGAGCCGCGCCAACGACTCTGCGAGCAAGAGCTTGTCCTCGGTCCAGGCGAACGGGTCGACGGTCCGCTCCGACAGGCGTCCGCGCATGAACCCGTGCCAGTACCCCGCGACCTTCTCGGGCACCCGGAGCCGGCCGTCGCCAGCGAAGCGGGGACGCTGGCTCATCGGGAGCACATCCGAGATGTCATGTAATCATTCGGGGTTGCACCGGACATCTCCGTACGATACCATCTGCATGAGGCTGTCCACCAAAGTCTCCATGTATCGGTGGACACTATCGCACACAGGACGACAGGAGGCAAGGCCATGGACACGGTGGACGGTGCGAACGGGCGCCTCCTACGGCTCGATGAGGTGGCGGAGCGACTGGCCATCTCGAAGTCGATGGCCTGGAAGCTCGTCGCCTACGGTCAACTCCGCTCCGTGCGCATCGGCCGTGCTGTGCGGGTGCGGCCGTCGGACGTCGAGGAATATTTGGCCCGCTCGACCCGCGACATCGAGTAGGCAGCGACGCCGATCATGATGACCGACCCCGTCGCTTCGCTGCTCGATCGCCTCGAAGGCGTGCGCCCCTCGGGCGGGGGCTGGGTCGCGCGTTGCCCGGGTCACGAGGACCAGCACGCGAGCCTTTCGGTCGCCGCCGGCGATGATGGTCGAGCCCTCCTCACCTGTCATGCGGGCTGCACGGCCGATGCTGTGGTCGGCGCGCTGGGGCTCGCGATGGCCGACCTCTACCCACGGACGAACGGCGCCACGGGTGCTGCGCGTCCGAGCCGGGGGAGGGGTCATGAGACGCGGTACCGGGTCCACCTCGCCGATGGCAGTCATGCTGCCGAGCGCATCGAGCACGTACGGGTCGACCGACCCGATGGCTCCAAGCGGATGTGGTGGGAGCGTGACGGTCGGAAGGGACTGGCGGGCCTGTCGCCGTCGACCTTCGCTCTCTACGGCGTCGAGCGGGTCGACCCATTGGCCACCGATGCCATCTTGCTCGTGGAGGGCGAGAAGGCGACCGACGCGCTCGTGGCCATGGGCATCATCGCGGTCGGCACGGTGACCGGTGCCGCCACCATCCCCGACCGAGACGCGCTCGTGGCCCTCACCGGGACCCAAATCGTCCTCTGGCCCGATGCCGACGACGCGGGCTACAAACATATGGGGCGCATCGCCGCGGAGCTGACGACGATTGCGGCGTCCGTGGCGTGGGTGACGCCGCCCACCGACGCACCGGCGGGCTGGGACGCGGCCGACGCTGGTGCCGAAGACGTACGGCGGCTCATCGCCGAGGCCCGCCCCGCCACCGAAGTCGTCACCGAACCCATGCCCGACCTGGTCATCGTGCCCTCGCCCAAGGCGCCGATGCTCGTCGCCCGCAAGCTCGTCGCGGACCGCTTCACCGACCCGGATGGCCTGACCGTCATCCGCGCCTGGCGCGGCGGCTACTGCGCCTGGGATGGCCGCTGCTGGCCCGAGCGCGACCTTGCCACCATTCGCGCCGAGATCTACGCGTACCTCGAGCATGCGGTCTACGAGGTCGAGACGCCGTCGGGCATCGAGCTGCGTCGCTGGGAGCCGACGAAGTCGAAGATCGCGAACGTCCTCGAGGCGCTCGCGGCGGTGACGCACCTGCCTCCCGACGTCCAGCCACCGACCTGGCTGGAAGGGGAGGGCCTACCCGATGCGAGTGTCCTCGTGGTCACCGCCAATGGCATCCTCCACCTGCCTGACCGGCGGCTGCTGCCGCATGACCCGCGCCTCTTCGTGCGCCACGCGGTCCCATTCGCCTACGACCCCGATGCCCCGGTGCCTGAGCGCTGGTTGGCGTTCCTCCATGAGCTCTGGGAGGACGACGAGGACTCGGTCGCGCTCCTGGGCGAGATGTTCGGCTACGCCCTCTGGGGCGACACGAGCCTGCAGAAGATCATGCTCCTCGTCGGACCGCCACGCGCTGGCAAGGGCGTCATCGCCCGGGTCCTGACCCACCTCCTCGGTCGGCCCAACGTGGGTGCCCCGACGCTCGCGGGCCTGACCACGAACTTCGGACTCCAAGACCTCATCGGCAAGACGCTCGCCATCGTGTCGGATGCGCGCCTCGGGCCGCGAGCGAACGTCCAGGCCCTCGCCGAGCGGCTCCTGTC
>JBBSAV010000025.1:0-33846 GCA_038251965.1 Candidatus Limnocylindrales bacterium | reverse complement strand
GCCTCCTTCGCGGTGTTGGGAGACGTGAACATCGCCGAGCCCAACGCACTCATCGGCTTCGCCGGCGCGCGGGTCGCCGCCGGCACGACCGGCGACGAGCTGCCGGAGGGTTTCCAACGGTCCGAGTTCCTCTTCCGTCACGGCTTCCTTGATCTTGTGGTCGCGCGTGCCGACCTGCGCAACGAGCTGGCCCGTCTGCTCCGCTACCTGACACCGCGGCCCGCGCATCTCGACCGCAACGGCAGTGCCGGCATCGATGGACGCGGCGGAGCAGACGTGGAGGCCATCCGTGGCTAGGGCCAAAGGTGACGTGAAGGCCAAGTCCGACGCAAAGGCCAAGTCCGACGTGAAGGCCAAGGCCGGTACAGACAGCAAGGCTGCTGCAGACAGCAAGGCTGCCGGCACCAAGTCCGCCGCCAAGGCCACCGCAGACACCAAGGCCACGAGAGACACCAAGGCGGCGGCCGAGGGCATCGAGGCGCCGGTCACTGACGACGATGCCCTGCGCGAGGCCGTGTGGGCGCGCGTCCAGATGGCGCGCAACCAGGCGCGGCCGCACACGCTCGAGCTGCTCGCCGGCATGGCCAGCGACGTGATCGAGCTGCATGGTGACCGCACCTTCGGCGACGACGAGGCCATCGTTGGCGGCTTCGCCACCATCGGGGGTCATCGCGTGGTCTTCGTGGGTCACCAGAAGGGCGGCGAGGTGGATTCGAACATCCGGCGCAACTTCGGGATGCCACACCCGGAGGGGTACCGCAAGGCTGGCCGGCTCTTGCGCTTGGCGGAACGACTGGGCTTGCCCGTGGTGACGTTCGTGGACACACCCGGCGCCGCACCTGACGCCCCTTCCGAAGAGCGCGGTCAAGCTGAAGCGATCGCCCGCAACATCGCGCTGATGACCTCGCTGCGCACGCCCATCGTGACCGTCATCAGCGGCGAGGGTGGATCCGGCGGCGCACTGGCCATCGCGGTCGGTGACGTCGTGCTGGCGCTGGAAAACGCCATCTATTCGGTCATCTCACCGGAGGGCTGCGCCAGCATCCTGTGGCGGACCAGCGACATGGCCAAACAGGCGGCGGTGGCGATGCGACTCACCGCCCGCGAGCAACAGGCACTCGGTGTCATCGACGCTGTCATCGGCGAACCGCCCGGCGGCGCCCAGGAAGATCCCGACGAGACGGCGCGCCGACTGGGTGAGGCGATCGTGGCGCAGTTGGACGCGTTGGTCCACCATGATCTCGACGATCTGGTGAAGGCTCGCTACGCGCGCTACCGTGGGTACGGTGCCTTCACGACCAAGGAGATGCCGGTGCGAGAGCGCCGTGAGCGCCAGAACATCGTCGACCGGCTGCGTACCTTGTGGGAGTCCGGTCGGGTTCTCAGTGTCGGTGAAGGTGAGCGCTTGGCTCCGGGTGCGGCCGACGATGTCGACGAAGCCGGGGCCAACGAGGTCGTCGTGCCGGAGGGCCCTGTCGAGAAGGGAAGTGACGAGTGAGCGAAGAAGCACCGGGTCAGGTTCCGGCAGGTGTGCGTGACGAGCGAACTACCGGGCTGTACGATCTGGCCGACGACGTGCTCCCGGCGCTCATCGCCCGTTTACGATCCAGCCGACTCGGTGAGCTTGAGGTGCGCACCGACGCCTGGCGGGTACGATTGCGGCGCGAAGGGGTCCCCGTCACCCGGACCGCGGCCTCAGGGCCGGCCGTCGGCCTCCTCGTCGTGGCGGAGGATGTGGAGTCGATGGGCAGCGTCGCCCGGTCGCCCGCGGTGGGTTACTTCACGCCTACGCCGGAGCTTGCCGTCGGACAGCCGGTACAGGCCGGCGACTTGCTTGGCAGCATCGATGTGCTGGGAATCGGGCAGGAGGTGAGTTCGCCGAGTGACGGCATCGTCAGTCGCCTGCTGGTCGAGGATGGCCAGGCCGTCGAGTATGGTCAGGTATTGGCTGAGATCGACCCCATCGAAGCCGACCTCGAGGCCGCTGACTCGGAAGCGGGCGGTCGATGATCGAGCGCGTCCTCATCGCCAACCGAGGCGAGATCGCGGTCCGCATCCTGCGCGCCTGTCGCAGCATGGGCATCGAGGCTGTCGTCGCCCATAGTGAGGCCGACGCCCAGTCACGCGCGGTGCTCATGGCCGACGAAGCCATCTGCATCGGTCCGGCCGAATCCGCCCGATCCTATCTGAGCGCAGCATCGGTCATCTCGGCCGCCCTCGTGAGTGGCTGTGACGCCATCCACCCGGGCTATGGCTTCCTTTCCGAGGATGACGGCTTCGCGGAGATGACGCGAGCTCACGACCTGACCTTCATCGGCCCCTCCGCGGAGGTGCTCGAGCGGTTCGCCTCCAAGGCCGGCACGCGCGAGCTGCTGGCAGCACATGGCCTGCCCATGGTCCCGGGCTCGGCCGGCATGTTGCGCGACGACGAACACGCGCTTGCCGAGGCCGATCGCATCGGGTATCCGTTGCTCATCAAGCCGTCGGCCGGTGGTGGCGGCAAGGGTATGCGCATGGTGCGCACAGCGCGTGAGCTGCAGCAGGCACTCACCGTCTGCCGCTCGGAGGCACGCGCGGCCTTCGGCGATGACTCACTGTACCTTGAGAAGTGGCTGGAACGGACGCGCCACGTCGAAGTCCAGGTGATGATCGACAACTACGGCCACGGCGTGCACATCGGCGAGCGCGATTGCTCGGTGCAGCGGCGCCATCAGAAGCTCGTGGAGGAGGCACCCAGCCCGGCCATCGACCAGGCGACCCGCGACCGACTCACCGGGTCGGCCATCAAGGCCGCCCTCGCCGCCGGCTATCAGAACCTGGGCACCCTGGAGTTCCTCGTCGACCGCGAGGGCCGCTACTTCTTCATCGAGATCAACGCTCGCATCCAGGTCGAGCACCCGGTCACCGAGATGCTCTCAGGCATCGATATCGTGGCCGAGCAGATCCGGCTTGCCGCAGGCGAGCCATTGGGCTACCAGCAGGATGACATCCGGCTGCAAGGTCACGCTATCGAGTTCCGCATCAACGCTGAGGATGTGCGCGCCGATTTCCAGCCCCAGGCGGGCCGCGTCGATCAGTACGTCCCGCCCGGGGGCTCGGGTGTGCGGATGGAGACGCACCTCTACGGCGGCTATGACGTCCCGCCGTTCTACGATTCGCTGCTGGGCAAGCTCATCGTCTGGGGTCCTGACCGTGAGATCGCCATCGCACGCTCGCGGGTGGCCTTGGGTGAGTTGCTGGTCGAAGGTATCGAGACCAACATCCCATTCCATCGCGCCCTCCTCGAGGACGGGACGTTCCTGTCGGGTGACTTCGATACCAACCTGCTTGATCGCAAAGGCGCCGCGGCCTTCCTGGATGCCGTCGCGACCCCCGAGCGGGCCTGATGGCGCCGGGTCCAGAGACGAGAGGAACACCATGACCGACGGCCACGCTTCGGGCGCCGACCACACTCCCGCCGTGCTGTTGACGACCGCTGAGCTGCAGAAGCTCATCCCGCATCGTTGGCCGTTCCTGCTGGTGGACCGCATCATCGAAGAGGATCGCCAGCGCGGCTATATCCGCGGCGAGAAGGCAGTCACCGCGACCGAGTGGTTCTTCGGCGGCCATTTCCCCGGTATGCCGGTCATGCCTGGCGTCATCCAGGTGGAGGCGCTGGCCCAGACGATGGCCGTGTACGTCGCGCGGGAGGATGGCTTCGGCGACCGCATCGGTCTCTTTGCCGGCATCGACGAGTGCCGCTTCAAGCGCATCGTGCAGCCGGGAGATCGGCTCACGCTGGAGGTCACCATGGAAAAGCTGGGGCGCCGTTTCGGCAAGGGCCGTGCCATCGCATCGGTCGATGGCGAAGTCGCCTGTGAGGCACTTCTCTCCTTCGTCATCCCGCCGGCGGATGCGCTGCGATGACCCTCAGGCTCGCTCTCGTGGCGGACATCCACGGCAACGTCGACGCTCTTGAGGCTGCACTGGTCGCGATCAGGAAGGCCGCGCCGGACCACATCGTCATCCTGGGAGACCTGGTGCTCAACGGCCCGCGGCCGGTGGAGGCCGTAGACAAGGTGATGGAGCTGGATGCTGCCGGGGCATTGGTCATCGCCGGCAACACCGACATCGCGGTGGCTGACGGGGACTACGCAGCCGCCTTTCCCTGGCTCGACGAGGTCCCCATCGGGCATGTCGCAGCCGCCGAGTGGGCCCGTGACCTCTTGCGTGATGACCAGTTGGACTACCTGCGCCGCCTGCCGGCCGAGCGCCGCCTGGCTGTCGGTGACGAGCTGATCCTGGCCTGCCATGCGTCGCCCGGCAGTCAGACCAGCGGCTTGCCGGCTGACCTGGATGCGGCGGTCACGGTGCAGCGTGTCACCCGCACCGACGCCCGTGTCATCTGTTGTGGGCACACCCATGTCGCCGACGTGCGCGAGCTGGGGCGCAAGCTGCTGTTCAATCCGGGTTCATGCGGCTATGCCTTCGACGGCACGCCCGACGGCTGCTGGGGGCTGCTCAGCATGGCGGAGGGCGAGGATCCCCAAGCCGAGCTCTTCCGCACGGCCTACGACCCCCATCCGGCCGCCGAGGAGGTCGCCGCGCGCGGCCTGCCGGGTGACGTCTACCGCGCCGCCACCATTCGCACCGGGAGATTCGTTCGATGAGCGCTGTCGCCGAGGGGCGGCGGGTGGTGGTCACCGGGCTTGGCGCGGTCACGCCGCTGGGCGTCGATGTGCCGACCTTCTGGCGGCGCCTCGTGGCGGGCGAATCGGGCATCGGCCCCATCACCCTCTTCGATGCCGCCATGATGGGCAGCCGGATCGCCGGTGAGGTGCTCGACTTCGACCCTTCCATCGTGCTCGACCGGAAGGAGGTTCGGCGTACGGACCGAGCCACCCAGATGGCGCTCGTCTGCACCCGGGAAGCGTTCGTGGACGCCGGTCTGCCCGAACGCCTGGACGGCGAGTTGGCCGAGCAGACCGGGATCCTGATGGGGTCTGGCCTCGGTGGTACCAACACCCTCGTCGACCAGATGACGACCGTGCGCACGGAGGGGCCCAATCGCGTCAGCCCCTTCTTCATCCCCATGGCCATCTCCAACATGCCCGCCGGTGTGGCGGGCATCACCTTCGGCGCCATGGGACCCAACTTCTCGACCACCAGCGCCTGCGCATCTTCTGGTCATGCCATCGGCGAGGCCTACGAGATCATCCGCCGCGGCGATGCCGACGTCATGATCGGTGGTGGCTGCGAGGCGCCGGTCGTGGATGCGACCGTGGCCGGTTTCGGCCGCATGAAGGCGCTCTCGACGCGCAACGACGAACCTCAAGCGGCCAGCCGGCCCTTCGACGCCGACCGCGATGGATTCGTGGTGGCTGAGGGAGCCGGCGCCCTGGTCCTCGAAGAGCTGGCGCACGCGCAGCGTCGTGGTGTGCGTATCTATGCCGAGGTGTGCGGCTACGGTGCCACCGCCGATGCGTACCACATCACCACGCCCGCGCCCGGCGGTGCCGGCGCCGTGCGCGCCGCGCGACGCGCCCTGGTCAAAGCTGGCCTGGGCGCTGCCGAGATCGATCTGGTCAGCGCTCACGCCACCAGCACCGCCGAGGGTGACCCCACCGAGCTCATGGGCATCAATACGCTGGTCGGGGAGAACGCCGCCAACGTCAGCGTCACCGCCACCAAGTCATCGATCGGGCATACGTTGGGCGCGGCCGGCGCAGTGGCTGCGGTGACCACGGTGAAGGCGCTCGTCGAGGGCGTGGTGCCACCGACGTTGAACCTGCACCATCCTGATGAGCGTGCCGGCGCCCTGGATCTGACGCCGCTGAAGGCGCGCGAGCGCGACCTCGACGTCGCCCTCGTGAATGCCTTCGGCTTCGGTGGACAGAATGCGGCCATCGTGCTGCGGCGCTGGAGCGTCTGATGGCGACCCGCGAAGAGGTCCAGGAACTGGTCGGCTTGGTCGACCGCCTGGAGCGACTGCTGGAACGCTCGGCGCTCTCGGAGATCGAGATCGAGTCCGGTGGCGTCGCGCTGACCTTGCGGACGCCGGCGGCGATCGCAACGCGGCTGGGTGGCACGCTCCAGCCGGCGTTGCTCGAGGTCGTGCCTGAACCGTCGCTGCTGCCAGAGGAGTCCCTGCTCGAGCGTGGCGCCCACGCCATCATGGCGCCGTTGACCGGCGTGTTCTACCGCTCACCGTCGCCCGGTGCCGAGCCGTACGTCCGCGAGGGGGGGCAGGTCAATAGCGGTCAGGTCATCGGCCTGATCGAGGCCATGAAGCTGTTCAACGAGATCAAGAGTGATGTGACCGGCACCATCCGGCGTGTGGCGGCTGGGGATGGCGACCTCGTGAAGGCCCATCAGACGCTCATCGAGGTCGACCCCTCGTGAGGGGTTCAGGGATGCGCCATTCAGGTGCGCCACGCAGCGTTCGTGTCACCGGCTGGGGTTCCTATGTCCCCGAGCGCGTCCTGAGCAACGCCGATCTCGAGCGTATCGTGGACACCTCTGACGAGTGGATCCGGACGCGCACCGGCATCAGCGAACGACGGGTCGCGGCGCCACATGAGACCACCGCCACGCTCGCCGCAATCGCCGGCAAGCGCGCCATCGCCACGGCCGGTCTGACCCCCGACGATATCGACGTCATCGTGGTGGCCACCCTCACCCCCGATCACCCCATGCCCTCCACGGCCGCACTGGTGAAGGAGGCCATCGGCAACACCACGGCGGCCGCCTTCGACATCGGGGCCGCCTGTTCCGGCTTCATCTTCGGCTACGCCACCGCCGACGCGTACGTCCGCAGCGGCCTGGCTCGAAACGTGCTGGTCATCGGCGCCGAGTTGCTGACACGCTTCCTTGACTTCGAGGATCGCGGCACCTGCATCCTCTTCGGTGATGGTGCCGGTGCCGTGGTGTTGTCCGCCTCCGACGAGGAAGGTGGCGGCATGGCCGGCCTGGAGCTGACCACCGATCCCGACGGTGCCTACATGATCTGGCTGCCCTCGGGCGGGTCGCGCAGCCCAGCCAGCATCGAGACCGTGCGGCGAGGGGAGCACTTCATCCGCATGGAGGGTCGCGAAACCTATCGGTACGCCACGCGCACGCTGGCCGCCTCCGCGCTCGCGGCTATCGAGAAGGCCGGCTGGACACCAGACGATGTCGACCTCTTCATCCCCCACCAGGCCAACGTGCGCATCATCGAGGCGGTGGCCAGGGGCTTGAAGCTGCCCATGGAGCGGATGTTCGTGAACATCGACAAGTACGGCAACACCTCTGCCGCCTCGGTCGGCATCGCACTCGACGAAGCCGTGCGCGAGGGACGCGTCAAGCCCGGCGACAAGCTGGTCTTCGTCGCCTTCGGAGCCGGTTTCACCTCCGGTGCCATCGCCCTCGGTTGGACTGCGGATCCAGCCGACTCGCTCCGCAGTGAGAGCGTCGCTCCGGTCGCCAGCGTGCGTGCGCCCCTGGACTGGGATTCAGTCGACCCCATCCCGCCTCGCCTGGCGGCGGTGCTCAACGATCCGGCGGGCCTACCGGTCCCGCTCGACGACGTGGTTCCCGGTGAGCCCGAGCATGCACATACGAAGGAGCAGCCATGATCGATCTCTCCGGCAGGACCGCAGTCGTCACCGGCGGCTCACGCGGCATCGGCCGCGCCATCGCCTTGCGCCTCGCGGCCCAAGGTGCCGATGTCTGCATCAGCTACAAGGGCAACACCGCTGCCGCCGACGCGGCCGTCACCGAGATGATCGCATTGGGCCGCACTGCCTTCGCGGTGCAGGCTGATGTGGCCCGCATGGAGGCGGCCAAGGCGCTCATCGACGCGGCGTTGGAGCGGTTGGAGCGCATCGACATCCTCGTCAACAATGCCGGCATCACGCGCGACGACCTCATCATGCGCATGAAGCCCGAAGACTGGAACGATGTCATCGACACCAACCTCTCGGGCACGTTCTGGACCATCAAGGCCGCCACGCGGCCGATGCTGAAGGCGCGCAGCGGACGCATCGTCAACATCACCAGCGTGTCCGGACAGGCTGGCCAGATGGGACAGGCCAACTATTCCTCGGCCAAGGCCGGACTCATCGGGCTCACCAAGGCCACCGCGCGGGAGCTGGCCAGCCGCGGCATCACCTGCAACGCGGTCGCGCCCGGGTTCGTCGTCACCGAGCTCACGCAGGATCTTGACCCCAAGCTGCTCGACGTCATCAAGGCACAGACGCCGCTGGCTCGTTTTGGGACGCCCGAGGAGATCGCCAACGCGGTCGCCTTCCTCGCTTCGGACGAGGCTGCCTACATCACCGGCCAGGTGCTGGCCGTCGATGGCGGCCTGGTGATGATGTAGCCAAGTCGGAGTACCTTGTCACCAGTGAGAAACCTGAAGCTTCCGCGGCTCACCGCCATCCTGCTGGCATTACTGGTCGTGGCTGCGTCATCGACGGTCACGACGGTCACTGCGGTCACGCCCGGTGCGGCCCAGGCTGAAGATGGACTTCGCATCGCCATCGATTCGATGGGTCAGCTCGCGACCGACAGCCGCTATGGCAAAGGCCACAAGCGGACCACACGAGCCACGTCAGGGCTGCCCCTGAAGCTGGGCAAGGACGGTCGGCTGACGATGCTATTGATCGGTTCGGACTGGCGCGCCGACTCGGGCGGCGAGCGGCTGGACGTGTTGATGGTGGCGACCGTCGACCCGCAGACCGGCAAGGCCGCCGTGGTCAGCATCCCGCGTGATATGTCGGGCATCCCCTTCGCCGGCGGCGGCAACAGCGGCGGGATGCGTGTGAACTCCATCTACTACATCAAGTACCGCGACGCATCGCTGGACCACGCTGCGGTCGACCGCAAAGCGCTCAAACGCTTCAGCAAGGACATCGGCGCGTTCCTTGGCACGGAGATCGACTACTGGGCCATGACGCGCTTCGCGACCTTCGCCAGCGTCATCAACTCGCTGGGCGGGGTGCATGTGGACATCAGCGATGAGGTCGTCGATTCGTCCTACCACAGCAACGATTCGCACGGCATCTGGTTCCCAGCCAGGGATGACTACAAGCTGAAGGGCAATCCGCCCTGCAAGCCCAAGCCCAAGCGCTGCCACAGCGCGCTCGTCTACGCTCGCTCGCGCCACGGCACCGTGGGCAGCGGCTACAACAGCGACTGGCGCCGAGCCGAGCGGCAGCAGGACATCGTACACGCCGGGGTGAAGGGCGTGCTCGAGGACGATGGCGCCGGCATCCGCCTCCTGGGCACGCTGCTCAAGGTGCGCGACAAGATCGACACCAACATCCCCAAGACCACCGAGGCCGCGGCCCAGCTCTTCGCGCTGCTGGATGGATTGAAGCTGCCCAAGACGAACATGAAGGTGCTAGCGCCCTCGACGTGGGCCGACACGGCGGCGGACGGAACCATCAAGCCCAACCTCGCCAACATCCGCCGCTGGGTAGAGAGTCACTTCTACAAGGTCAAGGCAGAGCCCACGGAGGGATAGGTGGAGCCCGCCGACCGCTGTCCCAGCCGGGACCACACGCGATGAGGGCCTGTGCCATCCTCGGGTGGTGAACACCTCTGCCAATGCGTCCCGCCTCGCGAGCGGTATCGATGACCTTGAGGTCGCGCCCGGATCGACTGTCGATGCGCACCTGAACCGGCGTCTGGAGCGAGCCCGGCGTGTGTTGCTGGTCAGCCTCGCGGTCCTGGCGTTGGTGGTCGCCTGGCTACTGTGGGACGGCGGCCTCGACATCGCTGACCTGGTGCTTGCGGTGACCTCGGTGACGCTGGTCTTGGCACTCTTCGTGCTGTACACGACGGTGGAGGCGCTGACGCGCCACCGGCTGGAGCACGAGGCCAGCATCCGCCGCATCGTCACCGGGCTGTCTCGCTCACTGTCACCCGAATCGGTCGTCGATGCGGTCATCAACGACCTGCGTTCGGCCACGGACGCCGACCACGTGGTGGTGGCGCGTGTGAGTCAGCCGGACATGAACGTGGAGGTCACGCTGGTGGCCGCACAGGCCGATGCGCCGCCTTCGCGGACGACGCTCCGGCCAGAGATCGACGCGCCCGGCGCCCTCGGCAGCGATGGAGCCGACGAGGGCGTGGGCGAAAGTGCCGGTGATTCCTCCGATGCGGCCGCGGCGGCGGCCGAGGAGATCGCCCGTCGCGTGCGCTCGGCCTACGGGCTGGCATACACGCTGGCCACGCCCCTGGTCGCGGGACGGAGCTTCCTCGGCGCGTTGCTGCTCGCCCGCCGTGGCCGCGAGGCCTGGAGCGAAGGGGATCGCCGCCTGCTCAGTTGGGCGGCCAATGAGGTGGCCACCGCGTTCCAGCGCGCCTATGCGCTCGAAGCTGCCGAGCGTGGCGCCAAGATCGACGTCCTCACGGGGTTGCCCAATCGGCGCTACTTCGACGAGGTGCTGAGCATCGAACGGCCACGCCGGCGTTCCAATGACAGCCTCGGCATCCTGATGATCGACATCGACCATTTCAAGATCCTCAACGATCGCTTCGGACATGCCACCGGGGACCGCGTCCTGCGTGCGGTCGCCGGTGCCATCATCCAGGGCGTGCGCGCCGAGGACACGCCATCCCGTTATGGTGGTGAGGAGTTCGCGGTGCTGTTGCGACGGGCCTCGGCCGAGCAGGCCATCGAGGTGGGGGAACGCATCCGCCGCGAGGTCGTTCGGCTGCACCCAGCCAGCCTCGGGATCGACGAACCGGTGACCGTGTCGGTCGGCGTGGCCGTGGCCGGCCCTGACCAGGTCGCTATCCCCGGCCTGGTGGAGCGTGCCGACCAGGCCCTCTATCGCGCCAAGCGGCTCGGTCGCGATCGCGTCGTGGCCGCCTGAAGCGACGTGCCGCCACGCGAGGTTCGGGAGCCGCTGGAGCCGCGAAAGCCGCTGGAGCCTGACGTACCCCTCACCAACTCACGGATCGCCGCCGTGCTGGCGGAGGTGGCGGACCTGCTCGAGATCAAGGGCGAGTCCGCCTTCAAGGTCGGCGCCTATCGCCGGGCGGCCGATTCGGTGGCACGCAGCGGGCTGGACCTGGCGTCGGCGTACCGCGCCGGCGAGGCACCGACGCTGCGGGGCGTGGGTAGCAGCATCTCCGAGCGCATCGCCGAGCTGGTCGCGACCGGGCAGTCGCGGCATCACGAGTCCCTGCGGGAGGAGGTGCCGCCAACGCTGCTGGAGCTGCTGGCGGTCCCGGGCGTCGGCCCCAGGACGGCAGGGGAGGTGTGGCGCACGTTGGGTATCGCCACGTTGCCGGAACTCGAGTCCGCCGCCCGTGCCGGCCGGCTGCGCCAGATCAGGGGCATCAGCGCGCGCACCGAAGCGCACATCATCGAGGGCATCGGCGAGATCCGGCAACGACCCCCGCATCGCATGCTGATGGGGGAGGCCCATGCGCAGGCTGATCGCGCCACCCGTCTCATCGAGTCGCTGCCCGGCGTGATCAGGGTCGTGCCGGCAGGCTCGCTGCGACGGTCGCGTGAGACCGTTGGGGACCTCGACATGCTGGTGGAGACAGCGGCGCCCGAAGCGGTGCTCGCAGCGCTGGCCTCCTCGCCCGCGGTCGAGCCCCTTGACGCCGCCATCCGCGGCGGACGCGATCGCGCCAGCATGCGACTGATCGATGGTCCGCAGCTGGACGTGATGATCATGCCGCCGGGCGTGATGGGCAGCTATCTCGTCCACTTCACCGGCTCCGCCGCACACAACGTCGCCTTGCGCCACCGCGCCCGCGAGCTCGGCTGGTCGCTCTCGGAGCACGGCCTGGTGCCGCTCGATGACGCTGCTGCGGCGCCGACCACGCTTGCCACCGAGGCTGACCTGTATGCCTTCCTCGGCCTTGCGGAGATCCCACCCCAGTTGCGTGAAGGCCGTGGTGAGGTGGAGGCCGCCGCGGCCGACGCGCTCCCGGACCTGGTGCGCCGAGGCGATCTGCGCGGCGACTGCCACAGCCACAGCCAGTGGTCCGATGGCCGTGAGCCGCTCGAGACCATGGCCGCATCCGCCCGTGCGGACGGACGCGAATACCAGGTGCTGACCGACCATTCGCAGAGCCTGACCATCGCCAACGGCCTCACGCCCCTGCGAGTGGAAGCACAGCGACGCGTCATCGGCGAGCTCAACGAGCGCTTCGCTCGGGAGCTGGATGCGGGAGAGCTGCCGGCTGGCGCCCATCCCGAGGGATTCCGACTCCTCCACGGCACCGAGCTGGAGATCACGCTCGACGGACGGCTCGACTACGACGACGCCTTGTTGGCCACATTCGACGTCGTCGTGGCTTCGCTGCATGTCGGTCGACGGCAGCCGCGCGAGCAGTTGATGGCACGCTACGAGGTGGCCATGCGCAGCCCGCATGTCGACATCGTCAGCCATCCCTCAGGGCGCAAGATCGGCGGGCGTTCCGAGCTTGATCTTGACTGGGAGGCGTTCTATCGACTGGCGGCTCAGACCGGCACGCTGCTGGAGATCAACGGCAGCCAGGCGCGCCTTGACCTTGATGAGCACCATGCCCGGGCCGCCATGGACGCCGGCTGCCGCTTCACCATCGACTCCGATGCCCACGAGCGTTCCGAGTGGCGGGGTCTCGACTGGGGCACGGCCATCGCACGTCGCGCCTGGATCGGTCCACGGCTGGTCGCCAACACCCTGCCGCGAGATGCGTTCCTGGGCATGCTACGAGAGAAGCCGCACCGCTTCTGAGGCCCACGCCGAGAGCGGTGGTACGATTCGAAGTCGCCAGTCGGTGTTGTTCACGCATGCCCGGAGACTCGCCGACGTGCCGCCCACCGGCGGCTCACCATCCTACGCCCGAGGAACGAATGAGCTTCGACCCCCTGACCGAGAACGAACCCGCCACCGTTTCGAGCGCCATCACCGCCAGTCGCCAGAAGCGCCAGCTCGTCGACCAGGCGATCGACGCGGCGCGCAAGGCTGACTGGATCGCCGCCGCGGAGATCAACGAGAAGATCCTCGGGATGGGTCCCGATAGCGCCGCAGAGAACCGCATCGCCAAGGCCTACTGGGAGCAGGGTGAGCTGGGAATGGCGCGTGAGCACTACCAGTCGGCGCTGGCCATCGACCCCACCAACCGCATCGCCGAGCGCAACATCGGCCGGCTGCGTATGCTCATGGTCGACGCTGGTTCCAAGACCGTGCCCGCCACACCCGGCAGTAAGGCGCCGGTCGGCATCTTCGTGGAGGAGACGGGTAAGACCGGCTTCGCTCACCTCGTGGACCTGGCCAGCCCCATGGACCTGGCGCAGGTGAACCCTGGCGATTTCGTCGAGCTGGACCCAGCGGGACCACGTGTCGCAGCCACCTCCAATGGCGTGCGCGTCGGCGCCGTCGAGCCGCGTGTGGCGGCTCGATTGCTGCGCCTCATGGCCGACGGCAACAAGTACGCGGCCGGTGTCACCAGCCTCGGCGACGAGGATGTGCGCATCATCATCCGCGAGACGTACCAGGATCCCTCCAACTACGGCAAGGTCTCCTTCCCCACCGCGGCCAAGGTCTCTGACCTACGGCCCTACACCAAGGGCACCCTGATCCGGGAAGAGTCCGACCTGGAGGAAGACCTCGAGTTCGACGACGAGCCCGATTCCTTCGACGACATCGGTTCGGTGCTGCCGGCCGCGACGCACGCCGAAGAGGGCTTCCAGATCGACGGCGAGGGCGATCCCGATCCCGACGACGATGATGATGGCGACGGCGGCATCGGGGACGACGGCGAAGACGCGGACGATGAGCTCGACGAGGACTGAGCCACCTTCGTCATCCCCGGATAGACTCTGGCTGACACGATGGCGGACCCGCAGCAGCCCCTCAGGAACCGGACCCGCGGGCCGCGCTTGCCCGCGCTCGAACGGCTGACGCCGACCCCGGACCTGGCCGCCCTTCGTGCGCACATCGCATCGCGCACCAAGGCCGGTGACGTGGTGCTGGAACTGCATGGGCGCGGCGGCTGGGTCACGCGCTGCGCTATCGATGACCTGCGCCGCTCCTTCGTGCTCGAATCCACGGCCCTGACACGCTTGGTGGCGGAGATCGTGCTGCGCCCGCCCGACCTGCGCCATCTCGATGCCGCCGTATCCGGGATCGCCGTCGATGCGCGCGGCATGCAGGGCGGGCTGCGCTCGGCCATCGAGGCCAGCTATGCCTCACGCTGCCCCGGTTGCGGCGGCACGGTCAGCGTCACCGAGTTCATCTGGGATGCGGATGCCGGCGATCCCTCTCGCAAGAGCTTCAAGTGCCTGCGCTGCCGGGACAATCGCGCTGAGAAGCAGCCCATCGACGTGGACGCCGATGACCTCTACCGGGCGCGCACGGTAGAGGCGGACGCTGCCCGTGAGATGCTGCGTGAACGCTTCCCCGCGCCCACGGTGGCCCACCCACTGCCCGCGGAACTGGTGGACCTCTATCCGCCGCGAGCGCAAGTGGCGCTGGCCGCCATCCTCGAGCGCATCGAGACGGAGTTGCGGGCCCCTTCGGTGCAAGCGGCGTTGCGGCTGGCGGTGGTGCACATGGTCCTGTCCATCAGCCGGCTCAACGGCTATCCCGGACGGGTCGCACAGGTCCGTATCAGCGCCGGGCACGTGCGAGGCTCCACATCGCGACGATGGCGAGAGCGCAACGTCTGGCACGCATTCGAGGAGGGCACGCGCGCCGTGCGCGAGTTCGTGCAGGCCATCGAAGCCGGCGGCGGCCGCACACCGGCCCGCGTAGGCCCCGACCTGCGGGCGTTGCAGGACGGCTCTGCCAATGTGGCGTTGCGTTTCGGCATGCCCCATGGCCGCGAGACGTTCGGCCCGCCTCCGCGTCCTGGTGCCGAACCGGGTGCCCGCCCCCGGGTGCGTCCGGGCATCAAGCTGGTGCTCAGCCAGCCCCCCATCCATTGGTCGCCTGACAACCTCGGCTTCGCCTACCTGGCATCGGCGCTGGCGATCGGTGCCGAGGGTGCCGCCACCCTGCCCCTGGGGGCACTCTTCGGCTCCGCGCCCAAGTCGGAATGGGCTCGCGATGCCGCCACGCTGCAGCGGGCGCTGAGTGCCGTGCAGCCGGTGTTGTTGCCGGATGCGCAGGCGGTCATCATGCTTGAGGCCGCTAGTCCGGAGGCCTTGGTCGCGACCGTCATCGGTGGCGTCGGCGCCGGCATGCGCGTGGATGACGCCGTGCTGGGGGAGACCGTCGAGGGCATCGACGGGAGCGTCCAGTTCGGGCTGCCGCAGTCGCCGTCGTCCACGCGGGACGTGGCCATCCATTCGGCCTCCGATCCTTCGGGCCCGTTCCAGATCTCGGCCGTCGAGGCGGCCATCGCAGACGTCGCGGTCGCCGTCATGCAGTTGCGCGGTGAACCCACCCGTTTCGACCGCATCCTGGGAGAGGTGTTGCTGGGACTCGATCACCTGGGACACCTGCGCCGCTTGGTCGGCACGCCCCGTTGGGTCGATGATGGCGACGAAGCGCCAGCCGAACGCGAGCCGGGCCTGTTCGGCGTCGTGACCGACGCTCCTGCTTCGCCGCTCGAGCTGCCCGACGACGCACCCGCACAAAGCAGCATCGACTGGGATGAGCGAGCGCCGGCCTCGGACCCGGTGCGACTCACCCTGGACATCATCCGTCGTGAGCTCGCCAGGCCGGATCACCCGCGCCTGCGTGAGCTGGAGGAGGGGCTCTGGTGGCTGCGAGATCCACGTGACTTGGCGGCTGCCAAGCAACCACTCTCGGAGCGTCTGGAGTGGGGCATCTTCAGCCTGCTCACTACCAGTGGCGGACTCGGGCGCAGTGCCTTCGACGAGCGCGTGGCGCGCCTGTTCCGCGGGCCTGAGACGGCCGATGCCGAGTTGATCGAGGCTTGCCTCCAGAGCTACCGCTCGCCTGTACCAGCGGAGGATGGCCTCATCCGCAGTGATGAGTCGTTACAGCGGCGCTATGCCGAGCACGGCGAGATGGTGGGCATGCTCGCCGAGTACGCTCATCGCATCGGTATGCGTGCCTGGGTCACCCGCCGGGAACAACGGCGCCACTATCGGGACGGGGTGCTGGCGGATCTGCTCAGCGACCCAGAGCAGCGCGTCTACCTGCCGCTGGTCGCTCCGGGTCCGCAGGAGGTGCTCGAGCAGATCGACTGTATCTGGTACGTGCGCGGCAAAGGGGCCTTCCTCTTCGATGTCGAATGGCAGGCGCTGCTCCAGGAGCCCATCATGGCCCGCGGGCCGCGCATCGAGACCAACGATGACATCGTCCGCTTCCTGGTGGTGCCCGACGAGCGTTCGCCCCTGCTGCGATTGCGCCTGGCTCGATCGCCCATCCTCCGCGCCCGGATGGAGCGGGACAACTGGCATATCCTCAAGTGGAGCAATGTGCGCCGACTACACGCCGGCACGCAGGCGAACCTCGCCGCTCTGGGGCCGCTGCTGGGGCTTGACCCGGAGGTCGAGCGCGGCGAAGACCAGATGCCGATGTTCGCATCCTGAGGGCCCCATCGAGACCGAGCAGTGGGAGGACCGACCTTGACCGAGCCCGCAGCGACCCCCGTCTACGCCTTCGCCGAGCGCGCCTGGCAGCAGTATCTTGAGCTGAACCCCCTTTGGGCGACCTCCCAGGGTGACGAACGCTGGGACGACCGGCTGGGTGATCCGGGGCCCGGAGGCCGGGCCGTCATGCTCGTGCTAGTGGACGCCTGGGAAGCGGAGATGGACGGCTTTGCCGGTCTGCGCCTCTCGGTCGAAGACACCATCACGCTCGAACTCATCCGGATCGTCATCGACCGCACCCGTGAGGCTGATGCGCTGCGGCTGTGGGAGATGGAGGCGATGGACCAACACGGCGGGCCGCAGACGCTCGTCGGCGACCTCGCCCGCCTGCAACGTGCCGATACGCCCGCGCGGGTGCAGAAGCTGCTGGAGCGCCTGGCCGCGTATCCCGCCTGGCTTGACGCACATGCCGCCAACCTCGCCGCCGGCCTGGCGTCCGGGCGGACGGCGGCAGCGCCGGTGGTCGAGCGCTGCTTGGCCCAGACTCGGCGCATCGTGGAGACGCCGGCGGCCGAGTCGCCCATCGTGATCGCCAATGCCGCTCTGGACGAGGCTTCGAAGGCAGCGTTGGTGGCGACCGTCGAAGCCTCCGTCATCCCCGCCCAGCGCAAGTGGCTGGCGATGTTGGAGGCCTACGCGGCCCATGCTCGCGACGGTGACGGCATCTGCCACCTGCCCGATGGTGACGCGCTCTATCGCCACCATATCCTGGCCTGGACCACCATCGAGGAGGAGCCGGGGGCGATCCACGACTACGGCCTGGCACGGCTGGCACAGATCGATGAGCAGGAGCATGCCATAGCGGTCGAGCTCGGCTTCGGTGACGTGCACGCGCTGCGAGCCGAGCTTGAAGTATCGACCGCCAACCATGTCACCGATCCCGCCGACCTGGTGCGCCTCGCCGAGGGGCTCATCGCGCGCGCCGAGGCGGAAGCCCCGGCATGGTTCGGCCGGCTCCCCAGGGACACCTGCGAGGTCCGCGCCGTGGAACCACACATGGAGCAGGAGGCACCCCCAGCGTTCTACATGCCACCGAGCGAGGACGGTTCACGCAAGGGCATGTACTTCATCAATACCTTCGAGCCGGCATCGCGGCACCTGCACCGCATCCCCGCGGCCACCTACCATGAGGCCGTACCAGGGCATCATTTCCAACTCGCCATCGAGCAGGAGTTGACCGAGCTGCCCAGCTTCCGTCGCTTCGGTTCGCGTCTGGCCGGTGGCGCTTTCGTCGAGGGCTGGGCCCTGTACACCGAACAGCTGGCCGCGGAGATGGGCCTGTACCGCACGGCCCTCGAGCGGTTCGGCGCCCTCGAGACCGAGGCTTGGCGAGCTGCGCGGCTCGTGGTCGATACCGGGATCCACGCGCTCGGCTGGAATCGCGCGCAGTCCATCGACATGCTCGTCCGCCGCGCCGGCCTGTCGCGGCTGGAGGCCGAGACCGAGACGGACCGCTACATCAGCTGGCCGGGGCAGGCGCTCAGCTACATGCTCGGGCAGCGAGAGATCCTGGCCTCTCGCGCCGAGCTGGAAGCTCGCGACGGTGACCGTTTCGACCATACGGCCTTCCACGATCAGGTGATCGGCCATGGCTCGCTACCGCTCTCGACTCTCCGTTCGATGCTGCCAGACTGGGTCGCCCCCAAGGCCGACCGACCGACCACCACCTACGAGCGAGAAGGGGGATCCGACATTGACTAGCACGCCCGTCCACGAATTTGCCGATCGAGCCTGGGGTGACTTCCTCGAGCAGGATCCGCTGTGGGCCACCGTCCAGGGCGACGACCGTTGGGATGATCGCCTCGACGATCCATCCTCGGCCGGCCGCGCGACCTTCATGGCCATGGTCGAAGGTTGGGCGACGGAGATCGAGGTGCTACATACCGACGACCTTTCGGTCGAGGACACCGTCACGCTGGGCCTGATGCGCGCCGTCGTGCAGCGTTTCCGCGGAGCCCACGAGCTCCGTCTGTGGCAGATGGAAGCCCTCGACCAGCTCAATGGCCCCCAGACACTGGTGGGTGAGCTGGCGCGTTTCCAGCGCATCGACACGCCGGCACGGCTGGAGAAGCTTCTGGCACGGCTGGCGACCTATCCGGCATGGATGGCAGCGCACCGCGAAAACGTGGCTGAGGGAGTGGCTGCCGGTCGCACCGCCCCGGCGGAGGTCGTGGAGCGCTGCATCGACCAGACCCGTCGCATGGTGGAGACGCCGGCCACTGAGTCACCCATCATGCTTGCCAACACCGAGCTGTCCGAGGAGGCGCGTAGCGCGCTCCTGGCCGCGGTCAGGCAGCATGTCCAGCCGGCACTCGCGGAGTGGCTGGTGATGCTGGAGGACTACGCCGGCCACGTCCGTCCCGGCCCCGGCGTGTGCCATCTGCCCGATGGCGAGGCGGTGTACCGCCACCACATCCAGGCCTACACCAACCTGCCCGAGGACCCGCAGGCAGTGCATGACTACGGCCTGGCACGCCTGGATGAGATCGAGGCCGCCGAGGCTCCCATCGCGGCCGAGCTTGGCCACGGTAGCGTGCCATCGCTGCGTCGCTTTCTCGATCAGGACCCAGCCAACCACGTCACCGACCCGGCGGATCTCATCGCCGCAGCCGAGGCGTGGATCCTGCGCGCCGAGGCAGAAGCACCCAAGTGGTTCGGTAACCCACCCGCTGAGCACTGCGTGGTACGGGCTGTCGAGCCGCATATGGAGCGCGACGCGCCAGCGGCCTTTTACTATCCACCCTCCGAGGATGGCAGTCGTCCGGGTACGTACTTCTTCAACACCTACGACCCGCCATCCCGACCCCTGCACCAAGCCGTGCCCATGACCTATCACGAAGCCGTTCCCGGCCACCACTTCCAGCTCACTGTGGAGCGCCATCTCACGGGACTGCCTGCATTCCGACGCCACGGCGCCCTGCTGGCCTGCGGCGCCTTCGTGGAGGGTTGGGCGCTCTATGCTGAGCGGTTGGCCGTCGAGATGGGTCTCTATCACACACCGTTGGAGCACTTCGGCGCGTGGGAATCAGAGGCACACCGGGCTGCGCGCCTGGTCGTGGATACCGGATTGCACGCCTTTGGCTGGACGCGGCAGCAGTCGATCGAGGTGCTGATCGAGAGGGCAGGCCTGGCACGTCTCGACGCCGAGATCGAAACGGACCGCTACATCGCCTGGCCCGGCCAGGCGCTCAGCTACATGATCGGCCAACGAGAGATCCTGCAGTTGCGTGAGCAGCTGGAGGCGCGTGATGGTGACCGCTTCGACCATCAGGCGTTCCACGATCAGGTCATCGGCCACGGCTCCTTGCCGCTCGACGTGATGCGGGAGCAGCTCCCGGGCTGGGTGGAGCCGAAGCCACAGTAGCCCGGCACACTGGCCTGGCGCACAGGTGCTGGGACCTCCGCCTAGGTGCCGACCAGCTCATCGAGGGCGGCGCCGAACCGCTCGACCTCGGCCTCGGTGTTGTAGTGGGCCAGGCTCACTCGGACGCTGCCGCCGCTCTTGTCGAGGCCTAGCGCCCGGTGCGTCTCCCATGCGTAGTGGTGCCCGTCACGCACATAGATGCCCCGGCCGGCGAGGAAACGGGAGATGTCCGGCGGTCGCTGGCCGTCGATGGTGAAGGCCACGGTGGGGCACCGCTCCGAGGCTCGTGACGGGTCGCTGATGCCGTAGATGTGCATGCCCGGTACCGGGCGGATGCGATCAAGGAGCCGGCTCACGAGCGCGGTCTCGTAGCGGCGGATAACACTCATGGCGGCGAGGAGCCGTGGCCGTCGGAAGCGGTCGCCCTGGCCCGGCAGGCCGGGTGCGCCGCCCTGGGTGACACCCACCTTCTCAAGGTACCGCAGCGTGCCACCCAGGCCGGCGATCAGCTCATGGGCCTGGGTGCCGGTCTCGAAGCGGCCGGGGATAGCGTCACCAGCTGGCCGGAGGTGGTAGGGCGGCAATGCCTCGAGCGCTTCGCGGCGACCCCACAGCACCCCAAGGTGGGGCCCGAAGAACTTGTAGGGCGAGCACACCAGATAGTCCGCGCCGAGGGCCGCCACGTCGATGGAGAGATGTGGCGCCGCGTGCACCGCATCCACGAACAGTCGCGCCCCCACGCGTCCTGCCAGCTGCGCGATGCGGGGCACCGGGTTGATGGTGCCGAGGGCGTTGGAGGCGAGGCCTACCGCCACCAGGCGCGTGTTGGGCCCGATGAGGCGTTCCATCTCATCGAGGTCGAGCGTGGCGTCGTCGGGGCGAAGCCCGACGAAGCGAACGACCAGGCCGTGCTCCTCGGCGATGGCCAGCCAGGGAGCCACGTTGGCGTCGTGGTCAAGGCGTGTGACCACGATCTCATCGCCGGCGGCCAGGGAGGCCCCGATGGCGCGACTGAGCGCGTAGGTGATGGTGGTCATGTTGGCACCGAAGCTGACCTCGTCGGCATCGGTCGCGCCTAGCAGGTCGGCCATGGCCAGACGCGTATCGTGCAGGATCTCATCCGATTCGATGCTGGCAGCGAATGGCGCGCCACGGTTGGCGTTGCGCTCAAGCAGGTAGTCGTTGATGGCGCGCAGGCAGGTGTCCACGACCTGCGTGCCCGCGGCGTTGTCGAGCCAAGCCACCGGTGCGTCGTCAGGGCCCGGGCGGCGAAGCGACGGGAAGCGGTAGCGGATCGAATCGATATCCCAGTCAGTCATGGGTCGAGTCTAGTCGTGTGAGGCGCCGCCGGGTGAGCTACCCGGCTTCGACTCGATCAGCCGCAGCGCGCTCAGCTGCTTCGCGCTCCCATATCTCCGTCAACGCCTCGACGGCGACACGTTCGCTGGGGTACATCCCCGCCGGCCCCAGCTCCTCGATGAGGCCGACCTTGCGCAGACGATCGCGGACCTTGCCCTTGGCATGCACGATGACGAGTCGGACCCCGCGGCCATCGAGGCTACTCAAGAGCTCGAAGAGCGCATCGGCGGCGGTCACGTCCAGCTCTGCGGTGGCTTGGATATCGAGCAGGACCACCCGTGGCAGGACAGTGCGGGCATCCACGTCCCGCACGACGCGCTCGCCGACGGCGGTGGCATTGAAGTAGTAGAGCGGTGTGTCGAGCCGCAGCATGAGGATGCCGTCGACCTCCTCAGCTTCAGGTGCGCGATCGGCATCGACGAATCGCCCGCCTCGCCCAGGCAGGCGTCCCAGCCGGGCGATGGCGGGTTGGCTGGCGGTGTAGAGCAGGATCACGATAGAGAAGAAGCCGGCGATGATGAGCCCGACCAGCACGTCGGTGGCGATGACGCCGAACGCTGCCACGACCGCCAGCAGCGCATCCGTCTTGCGCCAGGCGATGTAGCGTCGCCATTCGTCGAAGTCCACCAAGCTTACGACGGAGGTGATGATGACGGCGGCAAGGATGGTCTGCGGCAGCTCGACGAAGAGTGGCGCCAGGGCCAGGATCGTCAGAAGCATGCCGCCCGCGGTCACGAGGGAGGCGAGCTGCGTCCTGTTGCCGGCCGCCTCGCCGGTGGCCATGGAGCTGACGCTGGCATCGACGGCAAAGCTGCCCATGACCCCCGACGCGAGGTTGGCGCCACCCAGGGCGACGAGTTCCTGGTCGGGATCGATGTGGTAGTGGTGACGGTTGGCGAAGGAGCGCGTGGCTGCCAGCGACTCGGCGAGCGCCAGGAACATCAGGCCTGTTGCACCGGCGGCCAGGAAGGTGATGTCGCCGATGCCGACGCTGGGCACGCTCGGTGCGGCGAGGCGGGCCGCGACGTTGCCCACGACCGATACCCCGTCGTCGGCAAGGTCGAGCGCATTCGAGAGCACGATGGCCACCGCGACCGCGAAAAGCGGTCCCGGGATGCGCCGATCGATGCGACGCAGGACCAGGATGAGCACCATCGCCGCACTACCGCGCAGCAGGCTGGCCGCATTCGTGTCGGGGAGCATATCGATGAGGTGCGCTCGTTCGAAGACGTTGCCCGAGGAACCCGCGACGCCGAAGAGCTTGGGTAGCTGACCCACCACGATGGTGATGGCGAGCCCGACGATGAAGCCGGTGATGACCGGCCTGGCCAGGAACTCGGCCAGGAAGCCCAGCCGTAACAGACCTGCCGCCAGCAGCAGGACGCCGACCATGATGGCCAGCATCGCGGTCATGGCGAGCTAGGTGGACGTGTCGCCCAAGGCCATGGGAGCGACCACGGATGCGGACATCACGGCCATGGTCGAGCTCGTGGTGACCTTGGCATGCCGGCTCGTGCCCAGCAGCGCGTACGCCGTGAGGCCGGCCGTGGCGGTGACGAGCCCGACACCCGCGGGCACGCCCGCCAGCTCCGCGTAGGCCATGGCCACTGGCACCATCACGGCCCACGAGGTGATGCCGGCCGTGACGTCGGCACCGAGCCATGCGCGGGGATACTGCGGCAGCCAGCTCGTGATCGGCACGTAGCGCTTCAGCAACGCACGCGCTCGGGAGACCGAGCCGCCTTCCGCTCGCGATATCGACATCGCAAGCGATGGTAGCTCGCCGCCCGTTCGTGGGAGGGCGGGTGTGGATTTCCGGGCTCGGGTAAGGCTGCGTCAGGCAATCAGCAGCCGCCAGGAGCGAGCAGCGGTGGGATCCGACATCGACCAATACGTCTACCGCATCGAATGGGGCAAGCAGCAGGAGGACGGCGAGGTCCTGCTGTCACCGGCGTGGGAGGTCTTCATCCTCGCGGTGTCCATCGTGGCGGTCTTCAACCTGCTCGCCGTGTGGCTGGTGCAACCCCGACACCGACATGGTCTTGATCATCATGGAAGGGCTGTTGACGGCGGTCTTCATCCTCGACCTGTCGCGAAGGTTGCTGGTGGCTCACGACCGACGGCGCTACCTCGGACCCGGCCGTGGCTGGGTCGATGCCCTGGCTGCCTTTCCGATCCTGCGCATCCCTGAGGGTCATCCGCATCGTGAGCACGATCCGCGTCATGCAGCGGCTGGGTGGTCCCGTTCGGGCCTTCAAGGCTTTCTTCTCCAACCGCGCTGCCGGAGGACTGCTCTCGGTCCTGTTCGTCGCGCTGCTCGTCATGGAGTTCGGGGCGCTGGCGATGTTGGCGGTCGAGCGGGGTGCGCCGGGCGCCAACATCAAGACGGCGCAGGACGCCATCTGGTATGTGCTGGTGACGATCTCTACCGTCGGCTACGGCGACCAGTATCCGGTGACCGACATGGGACGACTCGTGGGGTCGCTCATCATCGTCGTCGGTGTAGGCGTGTTCGGCACGCTCACCGGCTTCCTCGCCAATGCCTTCCTGACTCCGTCCGAAGCGGTGGCCGCGGTGGCTCCGTCGAGCGCCCCCGAGCCCACGCGCCGTCGGGAGGGGCCAGCCGACTCCGCATGAGGTCGCGCGTTCGCCTATCCTGCCCGCTCACGGTGGCGACATCGCCCGGTGCTACATCGCCCGGTGCCACATCGAGCAGAGGAGGACGGCGACGTGACCGATACGCAGCGACCCGCCGATGGCGGGCCGGAGATCGAGCACCTGATGGCGGAAGGAAGGGTGTTTCCTCCGGACCCCGCGTTCAGCGCCGCGGCCAATGCCGGGCCTGAACTCTATGTCAGCGCCGAAGATGATCACGAGCGCTTCTGGGCGGACCTAGCTGCGAACAAGCTGCGCTGGAGTGAGCCATTCACGAAGACGCTGACATGGGACTTGCCCTTCGCCAAGTGGTTCGAGGGCGGCAAGCTCAACGTCTCGGACAACTGCATCGACCGCCATGTCGATGCCGGTGACGGTGACAAGGTCGCCTACTATTGGATCGGCGAGCCCGGTGACACGCGGACCCTGACCTTCAACGACCTGCATCGCGAGGTGCAGAAAGCGGCCAACGCGTTGCGCGAGCTTGGCGTCGACAGCGGTGACCGTGTCGCCATTTACATGCCCATGATCCCCGAGCTGCCCATCGCCATGCTGGCCTGCGCCCGCATCGGTGCACCGCACACGGTCGTCTTCGGAGGCTTCAGCGCGGACGCCCTTGCCAGCCGCATCGATGATGCCGGCGCCAAGCTGCTCATCACCGCCGACGGTGGCTGGCGCCGCGGCAAGGCGCTGGATCTCAAGTCGGCTGCCGACGCCGCGGTCGAGCGGAGCAGCACCATCGAGCACGTGCTGGTGGTCGAACGCCTGGGCGACGCGGCCGAGGTGACCATGGTGGAGGGTCGGGACATCTGGTGGCATGACCTCGTGGAGCGGCAGGTGCCCGACTGCCCCTCGGTGCCGCTGGATTCGGAGCACATGCTGTACTTGCTTTACACCTCGGGCACCACGGCCAAGCCCAAGGGCATCATCCACACCACCGCCGGCTACCTGCTGGGGGCTGCCTACACCCACGAGATGGTGTTCGACATCAAGGACGACGATGTCTACTGGTGCGCCGCCGACATCGGCTGGGTGACCGGGCACACATACATCGTCTATGGCCCCCTCGCCAACGGCACCACCGGTGTGCTCTACGAGGGCTCACCTGACACGCCCAGCTGGGAGCGTTGGTGGGAGATCATCGAGCAGTACAAGGTCACCAAGCTGTATACCGCACCCACCGCGATCCGCGCATTCATGAAACAGGGTGAGGCACTGCCGGCGAAGCACGATCTGTCGTCGCTGCGGCTGTTGGGGAGCGTAGGCGAGCCCATCAATCCCGAAGCCTGGCTCTGGTACCACGAGCACATCGGTGGTGGCCGGGCCCCCATCGTCGACACGTGGTGGCAGACCGAGACCGGCCACATCCTCATCACGCCGCTGCCCGGCGTGACGCCGACCAAGCCCGGCAGCGCCACGTTCGCGTTCCCTGGCATCGAGGCTGATGTCGTGGACGCCACCGGCAAGTCATTGCCGCTCGGTGAGGGCGGCTACCTGGTGCTGAAGCGACCCTGGCCGGGCATGCTGCGTGGCATCTACGGGGACCCCGAACGCTACCGGGCCACCTACTGGAACAGGTTCCGCGGTATGTACTTCGCCGGTGATGGCGCGCGACGGGACGAGGATGGCTACTTCTGGCTGCTGGGCCGCGTCGATGACGTGATGAACGTTTCAGGGCACCGCATCAGCACTATCGAGGTGGAGTCCGCCCTGATCGACCATCCTGCGGTGGCCGAGTCGGCCGTCGTGGGCAAGCACGATCCGGTGAGCGGCGAAGCGATCTTCGCCTTCGTCATCACGCGTGCTGGAGTGGAGACCGGCGACGCACTGGCTTCGGAGCTGCGTGCTCACGTCGCTCGGGTCATCGGGCCCATCGCCAAGCCCAAGTACCTGGTGTTCACCCCCGACCTGCCCAAGACGCGCTCGGGAAAGATCATGCGTCGCCTGTTGCGTGATGTCGCCGAGGGACGTTCGTTGGGTGACACGACCACCCTGGCAGATGCCTCGGTCTTTGAGTCCATCCGCAAAGGTGCAGGCTCGGCCGAAGAGGGCTAGTCTCGGAAAGCGGTGGTGTTCCGGCTCGCCGAGCGGACTCGCGCGCTGCAAGACAGGAGGAAGGATGGGGTCGTTGGGGCTGGCGCGCACCTTCGCCATGGTGGTCGGCACCATCCTCATCGTGCTCGGCATAGCCGGCTCCATCGGCAATCCCATCGTGGGCCGGCCGGAAACCACGGGGATCTTCGTGACTGGCTTCGGTCATGACCTGGTGCACCTGGTTTGCGGGGCGCTGTTCCTGCACGTGGGGCTCGCGCTGAATGGGCGAAATCGTGGCTACGGCCTCATGGGGCTGGGGGTGTTCTTCCTCGTGACCGGGCTGCTCAGCCTCATCAGTGGTGACCTGTTGGGCCTGTATGACGCTCCTGCCTCCGGCCTCGACCAGCTTGGACACCTGCTGCTGGGTATCTCGGCTGTCGTCATCGGCTGGATGGGGCGCGGCGTGGAGAAGCGCGAGTTCGGCCGGGCGGCCTCGCGACCGGTCCGCCGTTGATGGGAGCGACCGCGCCGATCCTTGACCGGTTGGGCCGCCCCTTGCGCGATCTGCGCATCTCGGTGACGGACCGCTGCAACTTCCGCTGCACCTATTGCATGCCACGTGAGATCTATGGTTCCGCGTTCCGATTCCTGCCACACGCGGATCTGCTGACGTTCGAGGAGATCACGCGGATCGCCCGCACGGCCACGTCGTTGGGCGTATCCAAGATCCGACTCACCGGTGGCGAGCCACTGTTGCGTCGCGATGTCGAGCGACTCGTCGCCATGTTGGCCGGCCTGGATGGCCTCGATGATCTGACGCTGACCACCAATGGTTCACTGCTTGCGGCCAAGGCCGCGGGGCTCGTCGCGGCAGGATTGGGGCGCGTGACGGTAAGTCTCGATTCGCTCGACGACGCCGTGTTCGCTCGCCTCAACGATGTCGACTTCCCGGTGGCTCGCGTGCTCGAAGGGATCGACGCCGCCGACCGTGCCGGGCTGCATCCCATCAAGGTCAACATGGTGGTGCGACGGGGCCTCAACGAGGAGAGCGTGTTGCCGATGGCGCGCTTCGCGCGCGAGCGAGGCTTCACGCTCCGGTTCATCGAGTACATGGACGTCGGTCACACCAACGGCTGGGCGCTCGATGAGGTGGTGCCCTCGGCACGGATCGTGGCCGACATCGACGCCGAGATGCCGTTGGAACCACTCGCACCCCAGTACCGGGGCGAAGTGGCCACTCGCTGGCGTTACCGCGATGGCACGGGCGAGGTCGGCCTAATCAGCTCGGTCACACAGCCCTTCTGTGGCGCCTGCACGCGAGCTCGCCTCACCGCAGAGGGGGTCCTGTACACCTGCCTCTTCGGAACGCAGGGAACCGACCTGCGAGCGCCATTGCGTGCGGGTATCGACGATGCGTCCTTGCGCCAGCAGCTCGCTGCGGTGTGGTCAGCGCGTGCCGACCGCTACTCCGAACTCCGCTCGGAGGCCACCATCGCGCTGCCCAAGGTGGAGATGTCGCGCATCGGTGGCTGATGTGGGACGCTGGGGCCAGGACCGGGCGGGTATCCTGACGCTGAACGCGTCGTGCCTCGCGATCGAGTGTCGCTGGCTTGCGTGTGAACAGGAGGCCATCGATGACCGCGTCCGGATCGCCCCGGAGGGACGAGGACGAGCCTGAGCAGGAGGGCATCTGGGAGGATTCGCTGACGGCTGAGTCACGAAGACCCGTGCCGCGGGCCGCTGGTCCGGCCGTCGAGCCGATCGGCGCCGGCGGGTCGCAAAGCCTGACACGGAGCATCACCTCCACCGAACGTGTGCCGGGGCCGGCCGGGTTGCTGCTGGCCGACGTGCCCAACCGCATCATGGCTCTGGTGATCGACATCATCATCCTGTCGGTCGTCGGATTTGGCCTGGCCTGGTTGTTCGGAGGCTTGGTCAACGAATCCGGCTCCCTCGATTCGGCCGGCCGTTCACTCGACATCATGGCCTTCCTGGTCGTGCTCGTCTTGCAGGCGGCGATCAGCCTCGTCTACTTCGTGGGCTTCTGGACGCTGTTCGGGGCGACGCCTGGGATGCGGCTGTTGGGCCTGCGTGTGGGGGATGAGTCGGACGCTGGGCCCCTCGGTGCGCGTCCGGCCGTGTTGCGTTGGCTCATCCTCGGCATCCCGTCCCTGCTGGCCTCGCTGATCATCTACGTCCCCGATGCCATCGGCGTCATCCTCGGCGCGCTGGGGGCAGTCTGGCTGCTACTGCTGCTCTATTCGATGGCGCAGCGGCCGACCAAGCAGGGACTGCAGGATCGCGTCGCGCATTCCATCGTGGTCCGTTCCCGGCGTCGAGCCGCGTGACTCCCTGTTATCCACCGGCGGTCCACATCCATCCTGTGAGCGTGGACAACCGACCGACCGCGCCCGCGCATTTCGTGGACAAGTCCATTGACCGCCACTGGTCGGTTTGGCATAGTAGGTCATGCCCGGAGGGGCCAGACACGAGCCAGGAGCGCCGCGATCACATCAAAGCGAACCGGCCACTCGGACTGCCGCGATCGCATCAAGGTAGACCGAGGAGCGTGGAGGTCGCTCCGGGCACTTCCTTGTGCTTGGGTCGGGACTACCTGGTGTCGATCAGTCGCCGGAGTGCCACGCCATGAACGCTCCGATCATCCCATTCAGCCACCGTCTCGACGAGCTTGAGACGCGTGTGCGAGCCGAGTCCAGCCTGCGTCCGGCTTTGGGCATGGTCCTGGGCTCCGGCCTCGGTGGCTTGGCCGACGAGATCGAGGATCGGGTCGAGATCCCATTCGAGCAGCTGCCGGGTTGGCCCGCAGCCACTGTCCCTGGTCACAGCGGGCGGCTGCTGCTGGGCACGCTGCGAGGGGTCCCTGTGGCCTGCCTCAGAGGCCGGCTGCACATGTACGAGGGCTTGTCGGAGCGGCTGGTGGTGGAGCCGGCGCTCCTGCTCGGCCGCTTGGGCGCATCGATCCTGCTACTGACGAACGCATCGGGTGGTGTCAATCCGGCCTTCGGCGCAGGCACCCTGATGGTGATGCGGGACCACATCAACCTGACCGGGCGCAACCCGCTCATGGGGCTCAACGATGACCTGATCGGTCCTCGCTTCCCGGACATGAGTCAGGTGTGGGACGCTGAGCTTCGCGAGCGACTGCATGCGGCGGCACGTGCCGAGGACGTCGCTCTTGCTGAGGGTGTCTATCTCGGACTCACCGGGCCGACGTACGAGACACCAGCCGAAGTCCGCATGCTGCGAAGCCTGGGCGCGGACGCAGTGGGCATGTCCACGGTCATGGAGGCAGTGGCGGCCAACTGGGCCGGCCAGCGTGTCTGCGGCGTCTCGCTGGTGACCAACGCCGCCGCCGGCTTGTCACCGACACCTCTGACGCATGCTGAGGTCATGGCGGCCGCCGACGAAGCTGGGCCGCGCCTGGCGCGGGTCATCGGCCGATTCACCGAAGCGCTGATGCTGCAGGGGTCACGCTGACCACGACTACAGCGTGGGCAGGTCCTTGCCGGCCGCCTTGGCCGCGGCCTTCTTCTCTGCCCAGGCGCCGAGCACGTTGTCCTTATGCGGGCGGATGGGGCAGTGCTCGTCGCGGTTGCGATCCTCGTCGCAGTAGCCGAGCGGCACGCACTTGGGCGCCAGGAAGGAGCCCAGGAACGGGCTGACCGAGAAGATCTCATGTCGGATGAGCTGGAAGAGCCGGCGGATCTCCCACTGCGCCATCACGCACAGCCGCAGTCCGGACATGTGGATGAGCGCGCGCAGATTGGTCGTCATCACCAGATTGGTGCGTGTGGCATTGGGCATCACGAAGCGCGCGTCCTCGCCGGGGATGCCGGCTTCCAGCATGTCCTCGTAGACTTCGAGCGAGCCCGCCAGTTGTTCCTCGAAGCGCCGACGCACCTCGTCGTCGGCATCGCTGACCGAGCCCGGCACCATGTAGCTGGGCTCCGTGTACTTCACATAGCGCTGCGATTGCTGGTCGAAGGCGAGGCCGGCACGATGACGCACCAGCTGGTGTGACAGCGTTCGCGTCACGCCGCTGATGGCGAAGGTGAAGACGATGTGCTCGATGGTGGAGCCGTGGCCTGAGTCGATGACCCGCCGGACCAGGTCCTGCTGCTTCTCTGCGGCGACCTGTCCGTTCGTGGCGCGCTCGAAGATGTCCTGCGGCGCCAGCTCGCTGTAGCAGGTCCGGCAGGCCGTATAGACGAGCGGCACGTAGTACTGCTCCACGATGGCGCGGTCAGGGAACAGCAGCGTGGCACGCATGCCCAGGTCACGCGTGGCGGGACTGCGTGGAGTCGCGCTCGGCGGCCGGGCGTCGGGGGTGCCGCGGCCGGGGGTAGGGGAGTCGGTCACCGCGCGAGTGTACGTGGGCGATCCGTCTCCCGCACGGCGCTCCCCGCCGCATGCCCGTCCGTGCTAGCGTCGCGACAGACAGATTCCCAACTTTCACGCATGCGAGGTAGTCCCGATGGTCCTGCGAGGCCTCTTTGGCGGTCATGACGAGGCGCAACAGTCCGAGGTCGAGGACCTCCAGCCGACGCCCGAGGCGACCGAGTCCATCCGGCGCATCGCGGCCGAGATCGAGGCTTTGCCCATCGACCAGCGACGGTTCATCGCCGGCTTCGCCTACGTGCTTGCGCGCGCCGCGCATGCGGACCTTGACTTCAGCCGGGCTGAGATGTCATACGTGGAAGGGGCCGTGGTGGAGGTCGGCCACCTGACCGAAGCGCAAGCCGTCCTGGTGGTCGAGATGGCGCGCCACATGGCCGAGCTCTACGGCGCCACCGAGGACTTCGTGGTCACTCGCGAGCTGGCCGCCAACTCCACCCGCGAGCAGCGTGAGGATCTGCTGCGCACGGCATTCGCCGTCGGTGCCGCAGACGACAGCATCACGGCGGCTGAGGTCGCGGAGCTCAACCAGATCGGCAAGGAGTTGGGCTTTCGCGCCGATGAGATCGATGACGTGCGCAACGAATTCCGCGACCAGCTATCGGCCATCCAGGCCATGCGCGCGGCGCGAGGGGCATAGGGGCTCGCTGCCTAGCTCCAACGAGCGATCGATGGCGGGGACTGGATCGACTGTCGGCCGCTGAGGGTCGCCGGCCGCATCGCACTCCGGCCCGGCGGGGCCGATCGCGAGAGTGCCCAGCAGATACAATCTGCCCGATCGCGGACGCACGCCCCTTGCTGCGCTCGACCTTCGCCCGCATTCGGAGACCTACATGACTATCGACCCACGGAAGCTTGTCGTCGAGTTCATCGGCACATTCTTCCTCGTGTTCACCGTGGGCATGGTCGTCATCGACCCCGGCGCCGGTGACTTCGCTCCACTGGCCATCGGGTCGGTCCTGGCGGTCATGGTGTACGGCGGCGGGCACATCTCGGGAGCTCACTACAACCCGGCTGTGACGCTCGGCGTGCTGCTGCGGGGCGGGGCGACCGTCACCAGTGCCCTGGGCTACTGGGTCGCGCAGGCGGCCGCGGCCGTGGTGGCTGCTGTCGTCATCATGGTCATGAAGCCGGCGCTGCCCGTAGAGACGCTTATGGGGAACCTCGATATCCTCCCGGCGTTGCTGGCCGAGTTCCTGTTCACCTTCGCGCTTGTCTATGTCGTGCTCAACACGGCCACGGCCAAGGGCACGGAGGGCAACTCCTACTTCGGTTTCGCTATCGGCTTCACCGTCATGGTCGGCGCGTATGCCGTCGGTCCCATCTCCGGCGGTGCCTTCAACCCGGCCGTGATGCTGGGCGGGATGATCGTGAACATCTTCGCCTGGGGCGATATCTGGATCTACCTGGTGGCGACCCTCGCTGGCGGCGCGGCCGCGGCCCTCGCTTTCCGCTACCTGCAGCCGGAGGAGTAGTCCGCGTTCGGCGCTGCTTGCCCAGAGATGGCGCCGTGGCACACGTCACGCCGTGGCATGATTGACCGCGATGGACGCCAAGGACCGCGGTCGCCGCTCAAGGAACGGCCGGGGGCCGCGGCGAGTACGGGTACTGCGTCGTGCGCGACGGCGTGCTCGGTTCCGCGAGTCGTTGGTCGAGCTTGGACCCAAGTCGCGTCAGGTGACGCTCTCCGATGGCCGCGCCCTTGGCTTCGACGAGTTCGGCGACCCTGAAGGGACGCCAGTGCTGTTCTTCCACGGTTTCGGGTCTTCTCGCGTGGTGCGCTATCCGGACGATGAGATCGCCACCGAGTTGGGTGCCCGGTTCATCGCCGTCGATCGACCCGGCATCGGGATCTCCACGCGCCAGCCCGGACGGCGCGTGACCGATTACCCACGTGACATCGCCGAGCTGCTCGACATCCTGGGCATCGACCGCTGCGCCGTGCTGGCCTGGTCTGGTGGTGGGCCGTACGCGCTCGCTTGCGCCTGGCAGATGCCCGATCGTTTCTCGGTGGTCGGACTGATCAGTGCGCCCGCCCCGCTCTCTGGTGTACCCGGCAGCTCCGGCTACACCTGGCCGCGCCACCGTGCCATGTCGAAGGCTGCCGATCACGCTCCCTGGGTCATCGGCCTGGCCATGTGGCAATGGTCGCGCCAACAGCGTTCCGATCCGGACAAGCAGCTTGACGAGGCCATCTCAGGCATGATCGAGGCGGACCGCGAGATCCTGGGTGACCCGGCGCTGAGAGCGGTGATGATCGCCAATGCGGCAGAGATGTACCGCCAAGGCAACGGCGGTGTCTACGATGAGGCGCTGTGCCTGGCCCGGCCGTTTGGCTTCCCCATCGGCGGTGTCACGGTCCCGGTGCGCATCTGGCACGGCGTGCAGGACAAGGTCGTGCCGGTCGGCATGGGCAAGTACCTCGAGCGCAACATCCGCAACGTCGTGGCTACCTACTACCCGCGTGAGGGCCATCACTTCGTCTACGAGCGCTGGCGCGAGATCCTCGCCGTGCTGCTCGCCGAAGCGCGTGACCACGAGCCGTCGTCCACAACCCTGGAGGAACCAATCTCGCTACAAGCGGACGTGGTCGCGGCTAGCCGCTGACGCCCCAAGTCGAAGCCCAGGCGCGCGAGACGCCCTTCGCTAGATGCGCTTCTCGATGGTGCCGCCACGACCCTTGGGCACGATGCGATAGTAGGTCTTGTTGAAGAGGACCTTGCCCATATGCCACAGGCGGCTGGGCTTGGGCGGCTGGGGCGGGTGCTCATAGTCGAACCGGAGCAGCGTGCCCTTGCCATCGCCGACCTCGAAGAAGCACATCACCTTGCCGCTGTAGATCGAGTCGCGTGGATGGGGTTTGCGACCCTGGATCACAGCCGCGACGCGCTCGGCGACCACTGGTGCCTCGAAGTGCGCCGTCGAGCCAGCCTTGCTCAGCGGCAGATCAGTGGCGTCGCCGAGGGCCCATACGTTGGGTCGTTCACCCACGTTGAGGGTCTGTGGGTCGGTCGGCAGCCAGCCGCCGGGAGCTCGGCCGATGCCGCTATCGATGAGCACCTGGGCGCCCTTGTGCGGTGGCACGAGCACCAGCAGGTCGTACTCAAGCTCCTCGCCCTCCAGACTCAGCACAGCCTTGCGCGCGGGGTCGATCGATTCGACATTGAAGAACGTGTGCAGCTCGATTCCCTTCCGTTCCAGCTCAGGCGTGACCATCTCACTGACCGACTCGATGGTGAAGGCGCGGGCGATGGGCGAGCAGAAGTGGACCTCGCTCTTCTCGCGCAGGCCGCGCTCTCGCAGCTCGGCCTCGATGAGGAGGGCCACCTCGAGTGGCGCTGGCGGGCACTTGTAGGGCATACCGGCGATCCCGACCACGACCTTGCCACCACCGAAAGCGTCGAGCGCGCCCCGCAGCGCGAGAGCCGCCTTCTCGCTGTAGAAGTGATGCGCCTCAGCCTCGAAGTGCTCGATGGCTTCG
>JBBSAV010000024.1:0-35087 GCA_038251965.1 Candidatus Limnocylindrales bacterium | reverse complement strand
GCTCCGCCTGCAGGTCCATCAGCAGGTTCAGGATCTGACCCTGGACCGAGACATCGAGTGCAGAGACCGGCTCGTCGCTGATGATCAGTTCCGGCTCCAGGGCCAGGGCGCGAGCGATGCCGATGCGCTGCAGCTGGCCGCCGGAGAAGGAGGCCGGTCGCCGCTCGCCGAGATCGGGGTCGATGCCGACCCGCTCCAGCAGCTCGTCGGCGCGGCGTCGGCGCTCGTCACGGTCGTAGAGATGGTGGATAACCCACGGCTGGGACACGATGTCGCGCGCGCGGAAGCGCGGATCGACCGATGAGAAGGGGTCCTGGTAGACCAGCTGCAGGTGCCGCCGCATCCTCCTGAGAGCGTCGCCTTCGAGCGCCAGAAGGTCCTGACCGCGGAACGTGACGGCGCCCGCGTCAGGCGTGACCAAGCGCAACAGGATGCGCCCGACGGTGGTCTTGCCAGAGCCCGACTCCCCCACCAATCCATGCGTCTCGGCAGTGGCAACGCTGACGTCCACGTTCTGCACCGCCGCCACCACACGGCGACCCGAGCCACGCCCAGTGACGAACGTCTTGCTCAGGCCGCGCGCATCGAGGAGTGGTTCAGCCATGACCCGACTCTAGCGACGTTGTCCCCTCCGGGTGCCGCGCAACACCGGCGTCAGGCACGCAAAGGGTCAGCGTCGAAGGTGGGCGACCACGCGTTTTAGTCTAAGCCTCTTTAGTCTAAGCGATGTTAGACTGATCGGGTGACACAAGAGCGACGCTTCGTTGACCGGCAGGTCGAGCAGCGAGTTCTGGCGGACGCCTGGGACTCGGGCCGTGCCGAACTCATCCTGCTCCATGGCCGGCGGCGCGTGGGCAAGAGCGCGCTCCTCAGCCGGTTCGCTGAGGGTCGGCACGTTGCCTACTACGTCGCTGCCGAACAACTGGAGGCCGCACAGTTCGCAGATCTCGGGCGCGTGCTCGGCCCGCTCTCCACCGGCTTCCGACCGGGTCGTCCACCCCGGTTGGCGATTCGCGACTGGTCCGAGTTGTTCGACATCGTCATCGAGACGTCGAAACGAGGACGGGTGGGACTGGTCCTGGACGAGTTCCCCTACCTCGTCGAGGCCAACAGGAGCCTGCCGACGCTGATCCAGCGGTGGTGGGATCAAGTCGCGTGCAGGGCGAATCTGGTGCTGGTCCTGTCGGGTTCCCAACAGGCGATGATGCGACAGCTGCTGGATCCCGACGGTGCGCTTCATGGGCGTCCTACGCGCAGGCTGGAACTCAAGCCTCTCGACTATTACCAAGCCGGCCGGTTCGTGACCAAGTGGGGCGCCGAGGACCGGGTCCGCGCCTATGCTGTCGCGGGCGGGATGCCGGCTCATCTTGAGCGTTTCGATGATGGGCAGGCGTTCCGACATGAGCTCCACCGCCTCGCGTATTCGCCGGACGGCCCATTGTTCCAGGAGGCGCCGGAGCTGCTCGGTCGCGAGTTCCGTGAGCCTCGGACCTATGAGTCCGTGCTGCGAGCGATCGCGGCCGGCTACGGAACGCCGAGCCAGATCGCACAGCATGCCGGCCTTTCCGGTGCCAATCGAGCCGGACCCTACCTTGACAACCTCATCCAGCTTGGCCTGGTGCGTCGAGTGACGCTGCCTTCGGAAGCGCATGAGGTCCGACCACGCACCAGCCGATACGTCCTCGCCGACCACTACCTGCGCTTCTACTTCGCCATGGTCGACCCGTGGCGAAGCGCCATCCAGCAGGGACGCGGCGACGGCGTTCTCGACTACCTCTGGCCCACTGACCTCGAGCGTTTCGTGAGCAAGGCCTTCGAGGATGTCGCGCTCCAGTACTTGTTGCGGCTCAGCGGCACCGGCCGGCTGGAACCGGTGTCGGTCGCTGGTCCGTGGTGGTTCGCGGGAGGCGACATCGACGTCGTGACGATGGCCGGACGGACGATGACGGCAGCCGCCGAGGCCAAGTGGACGAACGTCTTCCTGAAGCCGGCCGATATCGAGGAGCTCCGAAGGAATGTCGCCACGGTCGATGCCCGAGCCAGACCACGGCTCTTCGCCTTTTCGCGGAGTGGCTTCGACCGCAACGTTCGGGCAGTCGAGGGCCTGGCGCTCGTCGGGCTGGGCGACCTGTTCAAGGCCGATCTGGAATATGAGCGGGACGCCTTCCGGACGTCGAACCACCCATAGGATGTCTGCTCGTCAGCCGGCGATGAGCCCCAGCTCGCGTCCGATGCGGGCGAACACCTCCAAGGCACGGTCGAGGTGCTCGTCGGTGTGCGCGGCGGTGACGATGGCGCGCAGTCGGGCGCCACTGAGCGCGACCGTGGGATAGACCACCGAGGTGACGAAGACGCCAGCCTCGAAGAGGCTCTCGCTGAATCGGATGGCCGCTTCCGCCCCGCCCAGCATGATGGGCGTGATGGGCGTCTCGGAGACGCCGGTGTCGAAGCCCAGGCGGCGCAGCTCCGCCTTGAAGCGATGGGTGTTGGCCCAGAGCCGCTCGAAGAGCTCGCCTTCCTCGCGCATGACCGCCAGCGCCTCGATACAGGCGGCGGCCACGGCGGGCGGGTGCGAGGTCGAGAAGAGGAACGGCCGGGCTCGCTGCGTAAGCAGCTCGCGCAGGGCGGCAGAGCCTGCCACATAGCCGCCCATCACGCCGACCGCCTTGGACAGCGTGCCCACCTGGATGGCGACACGACCGTGCAGCCCGAAATGGTCGACGCTGCCGCGGCCGTGGTCGCCCAGCACGCCGGAGGCATGCGCGTCGTCCACCAGCACGGCCGCATCGAAGGCCTCGGCAGCTTCAACGATGGCGGGGAGTGGCGCGATGTCTCCATCCATGCTGAAGACGCCGTCGGTGACCACCAGGATGAGCCGATAGGGCTCGCCGGTCTCAGGCTGTCCCGCCGTGCGCGCGCGGGCCAGGATCTCGCGTAGCGCAGCCACGTCCTTGTGTGGATACAGCTCGCGACGGGCCCTGGACAGGCGCATGCCGTCGATGATCGAGGCGTGGTTGGCGGCATCGCTCACGAAGAGGTCGGCGGCGCCGGCCACGACCGGCAGCACACCGGTGTTGGCGGTGAAGCCCGACTGGAACACCAATGCCGCCTCGGTACCCTTGAAGTCGGCCAGCTCCCCCTCCAGCCGCTCGTGCAGTGACATCGTGCCGGCGATGGTGCGGACGGCACCCGAGCCGACGCCGAAGTCCCGGGTAGCTCGCACCGCCGCCTCGCGCAGGCGAGGGTGATGCGTCAGACCCAGATAGTCGTTCGACGAGAAGCTGATGACCTCGTGTCCGTCGACCATGCACGTAGGCCCCTGTGGGGACGACATCTCTCGCAGCGGGCGGTAGAGGTGCTGGGCGCGCAGCGACGCGACCTCATCGGCGAGGAAGGACAGTGGGTCCGCCATCACAGGCTCCAATCCAGCAGCACCTTGCCACTGTCGCCCGAGCGGGCCATCTCGAAAGCGGCAACGTGGTCATCGAAAGCGAAGCGATGGGTGATGGCCGGGGCGATATCCAGCCCCGACTGCAGCATCACGCTCATCTTGTACCAAGTCTCATACATCTCCCGGCCATAGATACCCCTGATGGTGAGCATCTTGAAGACGATCTGGTCGAAGTCGAGCCCGATCTCCTCGGTGGGGATGCCCAGTTGCGCCAGCTTGCCGCCATGGGCCATATGGGCCGGAGCACCACGGATGGCATCGCGGTTGCCGGACATCTCCAGGACCACGTCGAAGCCCTCGACCATGCCCAGATCCTGCTGCACCGCAGCCAGGTCACCCTCGGACGGATCCACGACCACGGTCGCGCCCATGCGCGATGCCAACCCACGTCGGTAGGCGTTGGGCTCGGTGACGACCACGTAGCGAGCACCGGCGTGAAGCACCACGGCGATGGCCATCAGGCCGATGGGCCCGGCACCAGAGACAAGGACATCCTCACCGAGCACCGGGAATGCCAGCGCCGTGTGGACGGCGTTGCCGAAGGGGTCGAAGACGGCCGCCACGTCCTCGTCGATGCCCGGCCAGTGGTGCCACACGTTGGTCATGGGCAGGGCCACGAACTCGGCGAAGGCGCCGTCGCGACCGACGCCCAGGCCGATGCTGTGCGCGCAGAGGTGACGCCGTCCCGCGAGGCAGTGACGACATCGGCCACAAACGACGTGGCCTTCGCCACTGACGATCTCATCGGGGTGAAAGTCGCTGACGTTGGCGCCGACCTCCGCGATCCTGCCCACGAACTCGTGGCCCACGATCAGCGGCGGATCGATGCTCTTCTCGGCCCAGGCATCCCAAGCCTCGATGTGGAGATCGGTGCCGCAGATGCCGGCCTTGCGTACCTCGATGAGCACATCGTTGATGCCGACCTGCGGCATGGGCATCTCACGAAGCTCCAGGCCGGGTTCCGGCTGAGTCTTCACAAGGGCGCGCATAGCTCCTCCCGGTGTCGTCGATGTGCGTCCATCTTCCGCCTGCGGCGCCAGCCCTGCCATGCCATTCGGCCCTGCCATCCGGCCCCTCCCAAGCGTGTTCGAAGGCGGTGCAGACGTTTGCAGAGGGCACAACGGCGGGGACGATGCGGGCGGTTCGGCCCTGTCTCCATGGGAAGGTGAGGCAGACGCTTGCCCTAATCGAATAGCTTGAGCCACCGGAGGCTTATCCCCCTGGCACAACCGACGACCCGAGTCGTGGGCCACGTCCGACACCTAGCCGTCCGAACACCCGCCCGCGGTCACCGTCCTTAACGGTCCGCGGGCGTTTGAGCAAAAAGAGGCGAACACATGCCAAAGGCTGCAGTCCCGCCACCGCCTGCCCCCAGCGGAGGCAAGCGCGCGGCTACCTTCCAAGAGGAAGTCATCGCCATGATCCCGGCTGACTCCCGCCTTGAGACATGCATCCAGTGCGGCACCTGTGGTGGTTCGTGCCCCTCGTACGCAGATATGGACCACACGCCGCGGCAGATCTTCGCCCTCATCCGCGCCGGCGCTCGCGACAAGGTCATGGACAGCAACACGCCGTGGATGTGCGTGAGTTGCTATCTCTGTGCGGTCCGCTGCCCGCAGCAGATCCACATCCCCGACGTGATGTACGCGCTGAAGGCCAAGGCCACGCAGGAGGACCGCGTTCCCAGCCACGTCGCGCCCGACTTCTCCCGAACCTTCGTGGACTACATCCACAAGTATGGGCGCAGCTTCGAGGTCGGCCTGGTGGCCAAGCACTACCTGCGCCACCACATGACCCGCCTGCCGGGCATGACGACGTCGGGTATCGGCATGGTCACCAAGGGGCGCATGGGCTTCCGACCACACACGATCAAGGGACTTGAGGGGCTCAATGCCATCCTCGACCGCGCCACCGAGCTCGAACAGGCCAAACAGCGCAGCGTCTACGAGGAACAGCCGCAGGCTGGAGGAGCGCACTGATGGCCACCCAGTACATGTACTACCCGGGCTGCTCCATGGACGGCACCGGCAAGGCCTACCACGACTCCATCGAAGCGGTGCTGCCGGAGCTGAACATCGGCCTGGCTGAGCTGGACGACTGGAACTGTTGCGGCGCCACCGAATACATGGGCATCAGCCCCCTGCGCTCACAGGCGCTGGTGGGACGCAATCTGGCGCTGGCGGAGAAGCAGAAGAACGGCACGGACACGCTGGTGGCGCCCTGCAGCGCGTGCTACGTGAACCTCGCCCGCACCGACGCCTACGTGCGCGAGTCCGCGGAGCTGGCGGCCACCGTCAACGATGCGCTTGGCGCCGACGGTATGAGCTACACGCCCGGTTCGGTCAAGGTCCGCCACCTGCTTGAGATCATGATCGACGACATCGGCCTCGAGGAAGTGGGCGCCCATGTCACGCGACCGCTCAAGGGCTTGAAGTTGGCGCCCTACATGGGCTGCCTGGTCTCACGTCCCGACTACGACGATCGCTGGCAGCATCGCGAGCACCCGCATGCACTCGACGAGCTCTTGCTGGCGCTTGGTGCCGACGTGGTCGACTACTCGCGGCGCACCGACTGCTGCGGCGGCCATATGACCCAGATCAGCCCCGAGACAGGCCTTGAGCTCATCCGCCGCCTGATCGTCGAGGCCGAGCGGGTCGGGGCCCATGCACTCGTGACCGTCTGCCCCATGTGCCAGATGAACGTCGACTTCTACCAACGCGAGATGAACCACCACTTCCGCGAAGACCACCACATGCCCATCCTGTTCTTCACACAGCTGATGGGCTTGGCCTACGGCATGCCGGCCAAGACGCTGGGCTTCGGGCGCGAGATCATCTCGGCCCGTCCGGCCCTGGCCAACATCGGGATCGAGAGCCCCTTGACCGAAGAGGAGGAGGCCGCCAAGGCCGCAGCTGCCAAGCCGGCACGCCGCAAGCGGGGGGACCCGACGCTGCCGAGTCCCGCGCCACGAGAGGATGAGGAGGTGCTGCGATGACCGCCCCCAAGACCGGCGTCTACATCTGCCATTGCGGCACCAACATCTCCGCCATGGTCGATGTCGAGGCGGTCCGCGACTGGGCCCTCGACGAGCTGGGTGACAAGGGTGTGGTCGTCTCACGTGACTACCCCTTCATGTGCTCCAGCCTGGGTCAGGAGCTGATCGAGAAGGACATCAAGGAGTACGGCCTGGAACGCGTGGTGGTGGGTGCCTGCTCGCCGCACATGCATGAGAAGACGTTCCGCGAGGCCAGCTCCAATGCCGGCCTGAACCCGTACCTGGCCGAGCTGGTGTCGATCCGCGAGCAGGTCTCGTGGGTGCATACCGACAAGGCCAAGGCGACCGAGAAGGCCAAGGCCATCATCGCCGGCGGCGTCTACCGAGTCGCGGAGCACGAGCCGCTGGAGCCCCTCATCGCCCCCGTCAACAACGCCACGCTCATCGTGGGCGGCGGTATCGCCGGCTTGACCGCGGCGTTGGAGATCGCCAAGGCGGGGTATCCGGTCCATATCGTGGAGCGCGAACCGTCGATCGGCGGCCACATGGCCCAGTACGACAAGACCTTCCCCACGCTCGACTGTGCGGCCTGCATCCTGACGCCCAAGATGGTCGATGCGGGAGCCCACAAGAACATCACGCTGCACACCTGGAGCGAAGTGGTCGACGTCTCGGGCTCGGTGGGTGACTTCAAGATCAAGGTCAAGCACAAGCCACGCTACGTGGTCGAGGCGGACTGCACCGGCTGCGGCATCTGCTGGGAGAAGTGCCCGGTCCAGGTCATCGACACCGGCTTCGAATCGGGGCTCGGCTACCGCAAGGCCATCTATACCCCGTTCCCGCAGGCGGTGCCCAAGTACCCGGTGCTGACGCCCGACGATTGCACCTACTTCGCCAAGGGCACCTGCCGGGCCTGCGAGAAGTTCTGCCCGGTCGACTGCATCGACTTCACCCAGACCGACGAGTTCGTCGAGTTCAACGTCGGCAGCATCCTGCTGGCGACCGGCTTCCAGCCCTTCGACGCCAGGCGCATCGAGTCCTACGGCTACGGCCGGCTTCCCAACGTCTTCACCTCCATGGAATTCGAGCGCATGAGCAATGCGGCCGGCCCCACTGGCGGCAAGATCGTGCTGCGCGACGGCGTGACCGAGCCGAAGGCGGTGGCCATCGTCCACTGCGTGGGTTCGCGCGACAAGAACACCAACGAGTACTGCTCAGCGGTGTGCTGCATGCAGTCGCTCAAGTTCGCCCACCTCGTCCGGGAGCACACCAAGGCCGATGTCTACGAGTGCTACATCGACATGCGCACGCCGGGCAAGGGCTACGACGAGTTCTACAACCGCGTCCTGGAGGAAGGTACGCAGTTCATCCGGGGCCGCGTAGCCGAGATCACCGATTCGCTGCGTTACCCAGAGGAGGAGGGCCACGAAGGTCGGCTCATCGTGCAGGTGGAGGACACCCTTGCCGGTGTCAAACGCCGCATCCCTGTGGACATGGTGATGCTCTCCACGGGCATCGAGCCGCAAGCTGATGCCACCGAGGTGGCGCGCATGTTCGGCGTCGGCTGCAGTAGCAAGGGCTTCATCATCGAGCGCCACGCCAAGCTGGACCCGGTGGCCACCATGACCGACGGCGTCTTTGCCGCCGGCACCGCGCTGGGTCCGCGCGATATCCCCAGCAGCGTCTCCAACGGCGCCGCAGCCGCGGCTACCATCCTCAGCCGCATCGCTCAGGGCGAGATCGCCATGGAGCCCTACCGCGCCAGCGTGGATACCGAACGCTGCTCCGGCTGTCGCATCTGCAACGACCTGTGTCCCTTCAGCGCCATCACCTTCGACGAGATGGCGATGGTCACCAACATCAACCCCAAGCTCTGCCAGGGCTGTGGCGTGTGCGTGGCGGCCTGCCCCGCCAACGCCATCTCCGGCAGCGGCTTCAGCCACCATCAGATCATGGCCCAGATCGATGGCCTCCTGAGCTACCCGGGCGGTAGCGACGGCAGACCGGTCGAGGAAGCGGTGGGAGCGACGGCATGACCGCACCGATGACCACTCCCCAAACCTCCGCCATGGCCCCGGCCGTCACGGCGCAGCCCTTCGAACCGCTCATCCTGGGCTTCACCTGCAACTGGTGCAGCTACCGCGCGGCGGACCTGGCCGGGACCTCTCGCATCAAGTACCCCGACAACGTCCGGCTCATCCGCCTGATGTGCTCCGGGCGCATGGAGCCTGAGTTCATCCTCGAGGGCTTCGCCAAGGGTGCCGACGCGGTGATCATGACCGGCTGCTGGCCGGAGGATTGCCACTACCGCATCCAGTCAGTGAAGGCCTTGCGGCGTTTCTTGTTCCTGCGCCGCATGCTGTCCGACCTGGGCATCGAGCCGGCGCGGCTGCAGCGTTTCTATGCCAGTGCCGCCGAGGGTAAGCGCTTCGCCGACGAGATGACCCGCATCGTAGCCGAGGTCAAGGCACTCGGCCCTATCCCACCAGAGATCAGAGTGACGCTGGCGGCGGAGCCCGCCGCGCCGGCTCCGGTCGCTGAGCCCGTGGAGGTCGAGGCATGACCATCCAAGTCGCTGCCCCGGCCGAAGCCGAAGCCAAACCCCGCTACAAGCTGGCCATGTACTGGGCCTCCGCGTGCGGCGGCTGCGACGTCGCCGTGCTGAACCTGGGCATGAAGCTCATCGAGTTCACCGAGCGCTGGGAGCCCGTCTTCTGGCCGGCCGCCATGGACGGCAAGCGGGCGGACGTGCGCGCCATGGACGACGGTGAGATCGACGTCTGCCTCTTCGACGGCGGCATCCGCACCGACGAAGATGCCGAGATGGCGCACCTGCTGCGGGCCAAGTCGAAGGTGCTGGTGGCCTTCGGGTCGTGCGCCAGCGAGGGTTGTATCCCCGGCCTTGCCAACCAGCGCTCCATCGAGCACGTGTTGGCGGCCGCCTACGACCCCGAGCTCAACGACGTGACCGATGGCCAAGTACCCAACGGGCCCTGGGAATCCCCCTACGGCGAGTTGCATCTACCGACCCTGCAGGTCCGCCTGCAGACGCTCGCCCAAGTGGTGGACATCGACTACTCGGTCCCGGGCTGCCCGCCGGAGACCGAGCGCATCGCCGAGGTGCTCGGAGCCGTCACGGCCGCGCTCGATGGCACCGGTCCGCTCCCGCCCAAGGGCGCGGTGCTTGGCGCCGGGACCTCGACCGTCTGCGACGAGTGCAAGCGCGAGCGTGGTGTGAAGTCCATCAAGGAGTTCAAGCGGATCCAGACGCTGGCCGAGGTCGATCCCGACCTGTGCCTGCTGGAGCAAGGCCTGCCCTGCTGTGGGCCGGCCGCGCGAGATGGTTGCGGTGCCAAGTGTCCCGCTGCCGGCGCACCCTGCATCGGCTGCTACGGCGCCACCCAGGGCGTCAATGACTTCGGAGCTCGCCTGTTGTCGGCCTACGCCTCGGTGGTCGACGCCAGCGAGCCAGAGGAGATCGAACGCATCCTGGCTGGCCTGCCTGACACGGTGGGCCAGTTCTACCGCTTCAGCCTGGCAGCCTCGCTACTTCACGGGGGCCGGTCATGACACGCATCAGCATCGATCCCGTCACGCGCCTGGAGGGTCACGGCAAGATCGAGATCCTCCTCGATGAGGCGGGCGACGTCGAGCACACCTATTTCCAGATCCCCGAGCTGCGCGGCTTCGAGTCGTTCTGCGTCGGCCGTCCCGTCGAGGACATGCCGGCCCTGACCAACCGCATCTGCGGCGTGTGCCCCGAGGCGCACCACATGGCCGCCGCCAAGGCCGCGGACGCGGTCTACGGCGTGACCGTGCCGCGGGCCGGGCGCATGCTGCGAGAGCTGCTCTACAACGCCTTCTACGTCACCGACCACGCCACGCACTTCTACGTGCTCAGCGGGCCGGACCTGATCATGGGGCCAGACGCGCCCAAGGCCGAACGCAACATCCTCGGCGTGATCAAGAAGGTCGGCGCGGAGGTCGGTGGCAAGGTCATCGACGCGCGCAAGGCCGGACATCGTGTCATCGAGATCATCGGCGGCCGGCGCATCCATCCCTGCACCGGCGTGCCGGGCGGCATGACCAAGGCCATCAGCGAAGAGGAGCGCGACGAGATCAAGGCGCTCGCCGACGGCATGATCGAGTTCGGCAGCTTCAGCCTGGAGCTGTTCGACTCGATGCTGGCCGACGAGGCCATCGAGGAGATCGTCAAGGGCGACCTCTACACCCACCGGACCTACTACAGCGGCCTCGTCGACGCTGCTGACAAGGTCACCTTCTACGACGGCCAGATCAAGGTCGTGGCGCCTGATGGCGAGGTCTTCGGGCAGTACGACCCCAAGGACTACCGCGACTGGATCAGCGAGAAGGTCGAGCCTTGGACGTTCCTGAAGTTCCCCTATCTCAAGGGTGTGGGTTGGAAGGGTCTCGTCGACGGCAAGGACTCCGGGATATACACGGTGGCACCTCTGGGCCGGCTCAATGTCGCCTCGGGCATGGCTACGCCCAGGGCACAGGAGGCGTACGAGAAGTATTTCGCCACCCTCTCGCCCGACGGTACCCCGGTGCACAGCCGCGGTGCTACCCACTGGGCCCGCCTCATCGAGCTGATGCAGGCCGCCGAGACCGTGCAGCAGCTGGTGAACGACCCCGAGATCACCTCGCGGGACGTCCGCGCCATCCCCACCGAGGTGCCGACCGAGGGTGTGGGCACGGTGGAAGCACCACGCGGCACGCTCACCCACCACTACTGGACCGACGAGAACGGCGTCATCACGCGCGTGAACCTCATCGTCGGCACCACCAACAACTACGGACCCATCGCCATGTCCGTGGACAAGGCCGCGCGCAGCCTGATCAGCAAGGGCACCATCGTGACCGAGGGTCTGCTCGATCGCATCGAGATGGGCTTCCGTGCCTATGACCCCTGCTTCGGCTGTGCCACCCACACCATGCCGGGCCAGATGCCCATGCTGGTCACGATCCGCGACAAGGACGGCAACCCGCTTAAGGAGCTGCGCCGTGACTGACCTGGTCGAGCCTGGCACAGCCTACGGGCTGCGCATCGCCGAGCCGGGCCACACGCTGGTGGTCGGGTTGGGCAACCCCATCCTGGGGGACGATGGCGTGGGTTGGCGGGTGATCGATGAACTCGACGAGCTCGAGCACGATGAGGCCAGCCTGCAGCAGGCCTGTGTGGGAGGCGTGAGCCTGATGGAGCTGTTGGTGGGCTATCGACATGCCATCATCGTCGATGCCATCATCGATCCGGATGCGGAGCCCGGCAGCGTCTGGTGTCGGCCGCTGTCGGCCGTGGAGACGCAGGACGCGAGCCACCTGGACTCGACACACGATGCGCCGTTGCCGGCCGCCATCGAAGCCGGACGCGCGCTGGGCGCGGTCCTGCCGTCTGATATCGAGGTCGTGGGCATCGTCATCGAGCGTGGCGATGTCTTCGGCGAACAACTGAGCGACGTCGTCGCGGCCGCCGTTCCGGTCGCCGCGGCAGCGGTCGTTGGGGCGCTGCGAGGGCTGCGTCCGTCATCGCCACAGGGGGAGACTGTCCATGCATGAAGCCGGAGTCACCGAACGCATCCTGGAGGTCGTGCTGGAGCACGCCAATGAGGCCCGCGCACAGCGCGTGACCGATGTCTACCTTGACGTCGGAGACGAGTCGGGCATCGACCCCGACTCGGTCGAGCTGCACTGGCCACTGTTGAGCGAGGGATCGCTGGCAGAGAGTGCCGTCCTCCACTTCAACGTCGCCACACAGGACCCATTCTCCTTCCGCCTCACCAGCATCGAGGTGGACGAAGCGAACGACTAGGCATCCCCTCGCCTTTCTTGTCGAACCCCGCGACTTCGGCCCGTGGGTTCGATCGTCATCGCCGTGCCCGCATGGGGGCGTTCTCCGGGCCGTCGTCGGGCACGAAGCGGACGGCATCGAACGCCAGTCGCCGCTCAAGGGATGCCTCCTCGGCAGTGTTGTCCACCAAGCGTACGATGGGCGTGGTCGTCAGGTGGTGCCTGCCGAGGCTGACCCAGCCCCCCATGTGCTTGTACTGGTTGCGAACGCGGGTGACCCAGCCCGTGCTCGTCCTGATCTGATAGGTCGCTTGCCGCGTGGTGGCGTGCGAGGCGGGGATACGGACGCCGATGTCGTACCAGCCGGCACGCTCCAGCACGGGTCTCCAGGCGCCGTGCATGGCGCGGACGTCCTCCTGGGCGGGTACCCAATAGTGATGGTCGGCGTAGCCGTTGGCACCTTCGAGCCAGCCAGAGCCGACGCGGTAGAAGGCCGCGTCGAGATCGTCTACCAGGACCGTCAGCGCGGATGATGGTGGCGGCGGCGGGGCACAAGCGGCCACCAGCGCGGCCACGTCAAGCCGCGCCCCGCTTACGGTGCGCCCAGCCAGCGAGTTGGTGGCAGCAGTCGTGCTCAATAGCAGGTCGCGGAACCGACGCGCGGACAGCTCCGGGTCAGCGCTGGCGCAGAGCGCGACGGCACCACTGACGTGGGCCGCGGCCATGCTCGTTCCGCTCAACGAGGCATATCCACCTTCGCCGGCAGGGTGCGTACTGATGATGCTGCTCCCCGGCGCCCCCAGGTCGACACTGATGGCACCCCAGTTGGAGTCTGACGCTCGCTCCCCATCGCGCTGCAGGTTGGCCACCGCGATGACGCAGTCCCAGCCGCGAGGGCTGCCATCGGCCCGAGTGACACAGCGATAGGCGGCCGGGTAGGCCGGCTTGGCATCGATGTCACGGCCGTCGTTCCCGGCCGCAGCGACGAACAAGATCCCGGCGTCACCGCCACGGTCGATGGCGTCGTTGAGCGCCTGGCTGTAGCCGCCGCCGCTCCAGCTGTTGTTGGTGGCGACCACGTCCAACCCGTGGCGCGTCTTGAGGTCGGTGATGTAGTCGAGAGCCCGCACGGCATCGCTGATGTATCCACCGCCCGGCCCCATGAACTTGGCCGGGATCATCGTCACGCGCCAATCGACGCCGGCCACGCCGATGCCGTTGCCACCACGGGCGCCGATGATGCCGGCCACGTGTGTGCCGTGCGCATCGGCGGTGCCGTCGTAGACGGTCGCATCGTCGTGAACGAAGTCCCAGCCCGCGATGTCATCGACCAGCCCGTTGCCATCGTCATCAGCCCCATCGCTCGTCTCTCGGGGATTGCGCCAGGCGTTGCCGGCCAACTCAGGGTGCTCGATCTGGACGCCCTCATCGACGATGCCGACGTAGATATCCGAACTCCCCACGTACCCGGCCGCCCACGCAGCACCGGCAGCGGACCCAAAGGGGTTGGCGTGCGGAATGGTGGCGCCGCCATACATGCCCCACAGATCACCGCTCAGATAGCGTGGATCGTCAGCGATCGCGGCGGGCCGAACCCGGTAGTCGGGCTCGGCATAGGCGACACCCGGCTGTGACTCCAACCGAGCGATGGCGGAGCCCAACGACTGGCCCGCTCGCAGCTCGACGAGGGTGGTGTTGCGAGCCACCCGCGAGATGGCCTCGCTCGTGGCGGGAGCCACACTGCCCACGGCTCGGCGGCGCTGCTGTCTGGTGGCCGTTGGCTTGAAGCCGACGATCAACCGATCGGCGGCGTGCGCAGGGCGCAAGGCACGCACAGGCGAGGACGCCTGCACGGGCGTGGTGAGGACGAACAGGGTCGCCATGAGCATGAGCAGCGGCGTGATGAGAGGGAGATGGCGCAGCCGTGGCGCCGACCGATGGCGTGACATGGGTGGGACCCTAGCGGCGACCACTTAGCCGACGTGTATCGACCACTGGACAGCGACTTTGGTGACCACTTGCACGTCTATCGAGGCGGCTCGACGACCTATCGTCGGGGTATGGCAAGCGCCGACACGACAGGACGGACGGGAGTGGCGCAACTTGTGCTGGCCGCGGTCGTGCGGCGCTTCAAGCGCGTCTTGATGCGTTTCATGCTGCAACCCACGTTCCGCCTCGAGGACGACTTCGCAGGCCGTGATGACGTCGTGCATGCCGGGCCCGCCGCACCACGCCGTATCGAGATCGTGGCCGAGTCCATCAAGGTGGAGGGCCTGCACCGGCCCCTGCCCGGCTTCCCGCGATCGCTGCCGCACGCGCTTTCGAGCGTGCGCAACATCAAGGCCTCCCTGCGGGAGGTGGAGGACAACCCAGCCGCGCCGTTGACCACCATGGCCCGGGGCGCCCGTGTCGAGCTGGAAGCCTTCATGCGATCGGTCGGCGTCGGTGCATTCGGCTACACGCGCGTGCCACCCGATCTCATCTTCAAGGGCAAGGCCATCCTGTACCACGACGCCATCGTGCTGGCGATGGAGATGGACAAGGCACGCATGGATACCGCGCCCAGTCCGGATACGGCGGTGATGGTGCATGAGACCTACGACAAGCTGGGTATCGCCGCCAATCGGATCGCACGCCACCTCCGCGGAGAGGGCTACTCCGCCCAGGCCGGCCATCCGCTCGGAGGTCCGACGTTGTACCCACCCCTGGCACAGGCTGCCGGCCTGGGGCGTCAGGGCATGCACGGCCTGCTGATCACGCCCAGCTTCGGCCCGCGGGTCCGCCTCGCCGCAGTCTTCACCAGCATCGAGGACCTGCCCGATACGGCCACCGACGAGCACGACTGGATCGACGACTTCTGCCGTGAATGTGCCAAATGCGTCCGCCGCTGCCCGCCTGCGGCCATCCGCGGGGAGCCGATCCGCTTCGAAGGCGGCCGCGCCAGCTGTGTCGAGGCGAACCGCTGCCTGCCCTTCTTCGTCCGCAACAACGGCTGCTCGATCTGCATCGCCGTGTGCCCCTTCCATCAGCATGACTACGGCTGGCTCCACGATCGCTGGAGCCGCCACGCCCAGCGCGCAGAAGCGTTGCGCGGCGATCCGCCGGTGGGATTCCCGGAGCCCCTGCAGCGAGCACCGGGAACGACGAGACGAACATGAGGTCGGCATCGTACGGTGTAGCGACACACTCACGACACCATCACCCCGGAGGCAGCCATGTCCAGCAGCGAATTCCCGCCCGGCATCGAGATCGAGCACGTCTTCCTGGTCGAGGCCCGATACACGCCTGAAGCGGCCGAGCGGCGATCTGCCGTCCGCGCCGAGCACCTCGCGCGCGTCGCCGAGCTTCGGCGCGCCGGCACCCTCATCGAGGGCGGGGCGTATAGCGATGCCATGACCTCATCGATCATGCTCGTTCGCGCCGACGATGCGGCGGCCGCGCTGGACATCGCTCGAGGCGACATCTATGTCAGCGCCGGCGTGTGGGACGACATCAGTGCCCGTCCCTTCGGCCGCGTGGTCACGACCGACTGACGTCCTCTCAAGCAGCCTGTTCGAAGGCGGCTCCGGGCAGGGGGTAAGGACTGATCCTGCGCCGCTGCGGCGTGTCGTTGGCGAGCGGCCCCAGCTGGCTCTGGGCCGGCTTGCCGGGGACGTTCCGCTGTGGGGCGCGGTCGGCCGCCATGGCGTCTCCCAGCTCGCGGAACCAGGGATCGCCCGTCATGGCGCCCAGGAGGCGCAGCTGCCAGATGTGCACTTGGTGGTACTTGTAGTGGTTGGTACGGCTGTGCAGGCCGTACAGGCTGACCCGACCCTGGCGTCGGTAGGTTCCGGCGCGGTCGCGCATCGTGGTCAACGCGCCTTCCAGGAGTCGCCGAGCCTCATCGGAGCGGGTGTGCTGCCAGTACTCGTAGAGCCCGATGAGCGAGTGCATGTGCGCGTTGAGGACATGGTCCGGTCTGGCGTTGGGATAGTGCTCCAGCCACAGGTAGCCACCCTGGGCCACGAAGGCGACCCACGGTCGCTGTCGGCCGGCGTCCCTTCGGCCCAGACGTCGATAGCTTTCGAAGACCTTCTCTGCCGCCCGGAGATGGATATCATCGCCGGTCACGCGATACAGGCGCACGAAGAACGAGAGGGCCAAGCCCTGCGACATGGCGTTGAACCAGGGCGCCACCAAGCCCTCTGGCGGGTAATCGAACCAGAACGGCAACCACCACGCGTCGTCCCGCTCGATGACCATCCCTCGCAGGTGCTCGGCCAAGACCAGTGCCTGCTCAAGCTGAGCGCGGTCGCCGGTATCCCGGAAGGCATCGATGCGCTTCATGCCGTTGATGGCCACCGAACCGGGTCGGTAGTAGAGACGGCCATCGTTCCAGCGGTAGAGGCGGATGCCCTTGGCGTCGACCGGCGGCAGTGCCGGAAGTGCCGGCGGCCGCTCACTCGTCCAGGGCAACCGATCGAAGGGCAGATCGACCAGGTCGAAGTGACGTGCGTGGTAGGGCGGCGGCTCGTCGGGCTCGCTGGCGGCCGCCGGGAGCGCCCGCCACGACCCAGCGATCACGACGATGAGCGCGAGGAGGAGCGTGGGAAGGCACGCCCGTCGATCCATCAGTGTCTCCGGTCAGCCGCACCATGCCGCTGTTATCGTGAGCGGACTATGCGGCGGCGTCAAGCTCCGGGTAGGGCGGCGTCTGCAGGATGCCCAGCGTGTCGAGCGGGAAGAAGCGCAGCCAAGCTCGGCCCACGACGTCGTCCGTCGAGACAAGGCCCACGCTGGGATTGCGCGAGTCGGTCGAGCCCATGCGGTGATCACCCAGCACGAAGAGTTGGCCTTCGGGCACATCCCAAGAGGCGTTGCCGGCCTTGGCCAGCGTTGGCTCATTCTCGCCCGTGGCCGGGTCGCGGTGGGTGTAGGCCGACTCGTCGAGTCGGGTACCGTCGATCCAGACCGAACCGTCGCGGACCTCGACCCGCTCACCGCCAACCCCGATGACGCGCTTGATGTACGGCGTTTGGTCGCTGTTGCCATTGGGATGGAAGACGATGATGTCGCCGCGCGAATAGTCGTCGAAACGCGGCGTGATCTTGTCGATGAGCAGGTGCTGACCCTCATGCAGCGTATCGATCATGGAGCTCTGCTCGACACGGAACGTCTGCACGATGAAGGTCGTGATGATCAGGTACAGGATCACCGCAAGACCGACCGTGGTGACGATCTCGATGACGCCGTCCAGCAGCCTGGAGCGCTTGCGTGGCTGCCCCTGGGCCTCCGGGACAGCGAGAGAAGGTTCGGGCGAGCCCGTCAAGTGATCACCTCTGGGTGGGATGCCGTCGAGACCGGGCATCGACACCCAAGGTTAGCTGTTCTCGAGCTTCCGCTCCGGGCGCTGGCCCGTGGTTGCCTACATGTCGGGTGCATGGCGCGCAACGACCGGCGTACGCTGCGGGGGTCGCCAGCTCGGCAGCCATCGTCCAAGCCAACGGAGTGGGAGTCATGATCAAGGAGTTCCGGGAGTTCGTGCTGCGCGGCAATGTCATCGATCTGGCCGTGGCGGTCGTCATCGGCGCTGCCTTCGCAGCCATCACGACATCGCTCGTCGAGGACATCCTGACGCCATTGCTGGGCATCTTCGGTGTTCCGGACTTCTCGACCTGGGTCATCGCCATCGGCGATGCCGAGATGCGGATCGGCGCGTTCCTCAACACCCTGATCTCATTCGCGATGATCGCCGCAGCCATCTTCTTCCTGGTGGTGAAGCCGATGCAGCAGATCAACGCCAGATTGACGCGGGAGGTCGAGGAACAGAACTCCGGCCCGACCGAGATCGAGCTGCTGACCGAGATCCGCGACGAGCTGCGCAAGCGCGTGTGATCAGGCGTGCGCACCGGCTACCGCGGAAAACGACACCCCGCCCGGGGCCGCGATACGCCCGCAAGATCTGCAGGGGCGCCGGAGCGCCCCTGATCGATCGAGGTCAGCCAGCGTCCTCGGATCCGCCGGTTGCCTCGCCCGCATCTCCGGCGTCCGCGGACTCGGGAGCCTCGGCACCCTCCTCGGCTCCAACGCCGCTGAGCGGCTCCTCCTCGACACGTGGCGGCTGCACGCGCGCCAGCTGTTCGTCGGCATCGGTCAGGATGGACACGCCCTCAGGCACGACGAGGTCCCTGACATGAAGCACGGCCTCGAACGAGTCGAGCGGGGAGATGTCCAGGTCGATGGCATGCGGCAGTGCTGTGGCGAGCACACTGATGGACACGCTCTCACGCATGTGCAGCAGGGTGCCACCGAGCTTGTCAGCGGCGGTGGAGTCACCCATGTAGTTGATGGGCACGTCGACGGTGATGGCTTCGGTCATCGACACCACGAGGAAGTCCACATGCATGGGATGGCGACGGACGGGATGCTCATGGATGCTGTGGAGCAGCACCGGGGTGACCTTGCCCTTGCCCACTTTCAGGTCGACAAGCGTGTTACGTGTCGTGGTGCGCATGAGCACATCGAAGGCTCGTGAGTCGAGCTGGATGTTCTCCGACTCCCGGTTCCCGCCGTAGACCACAGCGGGGAGGATGCCCTGCCGACGCAGGGAGCTGACCTTCTTGCCGACGACCTCGCGGGGCTCGGCGGACACGACCGGACGGGTGCTCACGTAGGGTGACCTCTTGAGAAATCGTTGATCCGTGCTGGGCGGCTAGCCGACCCGTCCTGGGCGGACAGACCGACGATCCAAACGGATGGACGGCCTCAAATCGTAGCACGGGAAGCCCAAACGCCACTCCGATGTACCATCGAAGGCTCCATGTCAGCAACCATCCTCATCGTCGAAGACGAATACGCGGTCGCACGCGGCATCCAGTACGCACTCGAGCAGGAGGGCTATCAGGTCACGCTCGCTGGTTCGGGCGAGGAGGCGCTGGCCGTCGCTGGTGAGCTTGCGCCGGACCTGATCGTGCTCGACGTGCGCATGCCCGGGATCGATGGCTTCGAGACCCTGCGGCGCTTGCGCAGCGATGGTTCCAAGGCGCCCGTGCTGATGCTGACCGCACGCGACGAGGAGATGGACAAGGTCATCGGCCTGGAGATGGGTGCAGACGACTACATGACCAAGCCCTTCGGGCTGCGTGAGTTGCAGAGCCGCATCAAGGCCCTGCTGCGCCGAGCCTATGGTGACCTTGCCGATGCCATGGGCGGCCGGCTCATCCGCCACCGCGACCTTGTCATCGACCTTGACCGCCGGCGCGTCCTGCGGGGAGACAAGCGCATCGGCCTGACGGCCACCGAGTTCGAGATCCTGCGTCACCTCGCCTCCAAGCCGGGTCGCGTCTTCTCCCGCCGCGAGCTATTGGAGCTGGTGCGCGACTACGAGGCGCTCGACCAGGACGAGAAGACCATCAACGTCCACATCAGCCACCTGCGCGAGAAGCTTGAGGACGATCCGGTCGACCCCACGTTCATCCTGACCATCCGTGGAGCCGGCTACGCCTTCGCCGAGCGCTGAGTAGTCGCTGCTGATGTCCGGCGCCGCCAGGAACGCGCCCGACTACAACACGGGCCTTCGCGCTGTCGCGTCCAGTTACCGTACCCGGCTCTTCGTGGCCACCATCCTCGTGGTAGCGGTCGCCTTGGGGCTGGTACTGGTCTCGTTGCCACGCCTGCTCGAAGGGTTCTTCCTGGACCAGGAGCGGGCCAACCTTGAGACCCGAGCGGAGTCCATGGCCACGCTCATCGCCGACGAGCTGGCCACCAACGTCTCATCGGGTGGCGCCAGACCCATCATCCTGCCCACCGGAGAGGTCGGTGGCTCGACCGAGTGGGCGCTCGGTGACGCGACCCAAGGCACGGTCAAAGAGCTCACCGGCGACATCGCCCGTGCCGACGTCTCGGTCGCACTGGTGCCGGCCGAGGGCACCGAGGCCGCCTGGCAGCTGCAGGTCGGCTACCCCGATGACGCCGGCGAGCCAGGTCAGAACCGGGAGCCCAGCCTGGCGGCCACCGCCAGCAGCGAGGTCCGGGACCTGTGGTACTCCGCGGGTGCACCACCGAGCCATCGGCTGACCGTGACCTTGAGCAACCCGTTCACCTCACGCGAGCAGACCACGCGCACCATCAACGAGGTGCTCATCAACGCGGCCCTCGTGGCCCTGGTCGTGGCGCTCATCACTGCGCTGCTGCTGTCGCAGTGGCTGGCGCGGCCCTTGCGGCGCCTGACCAAGATGTCGCGGCTGCTGGCCGAGGGCCACCTGGATGCCCGCGTGGACATCCCCACCAACTCCCCACCGGAGGTGCAGGAGCTGGCCGGCGCCTTCAACGACATGGCCGAGCGCCTGCAGGAATCGGTCACCATCATCAGCGAGGATCGCGATCGCGGCCGCGAGTTCCTGGCCGATGTCAGCCACGAGCTGCGCACGCCGATCGCCGCACTGCGAACGTTCAATGAGCTGTTGCTGGAGGGCGCCGCGGAGGTACCCGAGACGCGCGAGGAGTTCCTGCGCGGCAGCCGCCAGCAGGTCGAGCGCCTCGACTGGCTGGCGGCCAACCTGCTGGAGCTCTCCAAGCTCGACTCGGGTCTGGTCGCGTTGCAGCTGCGTGACGAGGATCTGCGCATCGTGGCTGAGGATTCCGTCGACCATGCCGAGCCCATGGCCGAACGCAAGGGTGTCGAGTTGCGCACGCACCTGCCCGCTGACGCCATCGTCCAGCCACACGATCCGCCACGAATGGGGCAGGTGCTGGGCAACCTCATCGGCAACGCCATCAAGTTCACGCCCAGCGGCGGCCACATCGATGTCACCGTCGCGGCGACCGCGGATGGTGCCAGCTTCACCGTCAAGGACGACGGGGTCGGTATCGACCCCGACGAGCTCGAGCACGTCTTCGACCGCTTCTACCGCGGCACGCGTCGACCGGAGGAGCGCGCTGGAGGCTCGGGCCTGGGCCTGGCCATCGCGCGCTCGATCGTGGACATGCACCACGGCCGCGTCTCCATCTCCAGCACGCCAGATGTCGGTACTGAAGTCCTGGTCACATTGCCGCGGGATGTGTTGGTTTCTTCATCCCCCGATGGCCCAGGTTGAACCCCTCACGGTATAGCCTCAGGGCCCCTGATCAATCGTGCCCGCGACCGGAGTAGCAGCACCCCATGGCCGAACGGCCCAGCACTGACCACGAAGGTCGATCCGCCTCCTACAGTCCCCCACCCCAGCACCGTCCCGCCTGGATCGAGCATGGTCGCGGTGGACGACCAGTGTCGGACGCAACGTCGCCTCCCCTGCCGCCGCCTTCTCCCGTGGAGCGCAGGACGAGTCAGGTCGGTGGCCTGTTCGCGGTCGCTTTGGTCGCTGCGCTCGCGGCCTCGGTTGGCACGTATGCCCTGTTGTTCGGGACTGGCAGATTGGATCGGGACGTCATCGTCTCCCAGCCATTGGGTCAGCAGACGGGCGTCGGCGCGCAGGCCAACCCCGATATCGTGCGTGTGGTCGAGGAGAATGCCGTCATCGATGCGGTCGATGAGGTCAGCCCGGCGGTGGTGACCATCACACCACGCGGGCGTGACGGCTCCTATGTCTTCGAAGGTGTGGGCTCAGGGGTCATCTTCGATCCCGACGGCTGGGTCGTGACCAATCGTCACGTCGTCTGTAATGCGGAGACGTTGACCGTGCAACTCGCCGACGGGCAGCGCTACCCAGGCCAGATCCACGGACTTGATACGCTGACCGATCTGGCCATCGTCAAGATCGAGGGTCAGGACCTGCCCTACGTTCAGATGGGCAACTCCAGCACGCTCCGCGTCGGCCAGCACGCTATCGCCATCGGCAGTCCGCTGGGAACGTTCACCAACTCGGTAACGACCGGGGTCGTGAGCGCGCTGGGTCGCCAGATCGACGTCGATGATGCCTGCAGCGGCGGTCGGCAGGTCGAATCACTGCGCAACCTCATCCAGACGGACGCGGCCATCAATCCCGGCAACAGCGGCGGTGCGTTGGTCGACGCCGATGGTGATCTCATCGGCATCAACACCGCCATCGCCGGGGATGCCCAGGGCATCGGCTTCGCCATCCCCGTCAACCTGGCGCGGCCCATCATGCAGCAGGCCATCGAGGGTGAGTCGTTGAGTCGCCCCTGGATGGGCATCTACTACACGGCCTTGACACCGGTGCTGCAGGAACAGCGCGGGCTGTTGCTCGGCTACGGGGCGCTGGTGGAGCCGCCGGAGGATTTCGCGGGAGACGCGGTCTTACCTGGCAGCCCAGCGGCTGACGCCGGGCTTCTCAGCGGTGACATCATCACCCACGTCGATACGGTCCGAGTGGACGGTGACAACCCACTCGAGGAGATCCTGACGCAGTACCGTCCTCGAGAGACGGTCAACCTGCGCGTCCTTCGGGGTGAGGAGCTACTGGACCTGAGCCTGCAGCTGGGTACGCGGCCGGTCGATCAGTAGATCGGCCCGGACCCTACTCGCCGCTGCCGCGCTCACGTCTGATCTCCACCTCGGCGTGGTCCATGGAAACGTCCATGGGCACCGCCAACTTGCGGACGCGCACCGTGACCGCAGCGACCGAAGGTGACAGCTGCAGTGCCCCGCCCGCCAGCGCCCCGGCCAGGCCCTCAAGCAACCGGAAGCTGCCGCCTTCGACGGTCCGCTCGGTGAGCTCCACGAACGGTCCGTAGTCGATGGTGTCGGCCAGCGCGTCCGATGTCGCCGCAGCAGAGAGGTCCGCCTCGATGACGAGGTCGATCTCGATCAGCTGCGGGAACGCGCGCTCCTCTTCTGTGGCGCCCAACAGGCCTTCGTAGCGCATCGACCTGAGCGTGATGCTGTCCATCGTCGTGGTCTCCTCTCGTGAAGGCGTGCTCGGATCATGACGCGACGCGCCGATCATGGCGGTGTGGTCCGATCATGGCGGTGTGTCCGCTCGCTCCAGCCAGTTCGGATGATGGCATCGCTCATGCGGGCGACGCGGACATTGGCCTCCACATCGTGGACGCGGATGATGTCGGCACCGGCGGCGATGCCCAATGCGGTGGTCGCCAACGTGCCCTCAAGCCGTTCGCCCGGGGGCAGATCGAGGACCGTGCCGATGGTCGACTTGCGGCTGGTGCCCAGCAGGATGGGCCTGCCTAGCGCGCGCAGGGCGGCGAGATCACGCAGCAGCACGAGGTTCTGTGGCACGGTCTTGCCGAAGCCGATACCTGGATCCACGATGAGGGTCTGCGGGTCGCAGCCGGCGGACTCCGCCAGCGCGATCGCCCCTCGGAGGTCGGTGATGACCTCCGACACGACGTCCCCATACACTGGCTGTGCGCGGCTGTGCATGAGGATGTAGGGCGTGCCGTGCGCGGCCGCGATCGATGCTAGCGCAGCGCCGGCCGTCACACCGGCCACGTCGTTGATCATATCGGCGCCTGCCTCGAGGGCTACGGCCGCCACCTCAGCCTTGCTGGTGTCGATGCTGATGGGCACTCGCGGCAGGCTGTTTCGGATGACACCCACCACGGTCGCCACGCGTTCCAGCTCCTCGTCGAGGCTGACCGGAATGTGCCCAGGGCGCGTCGATTCGCCACCCACATCGATGATGTCAGCGCCTTCGTCGACCATACGCACCGCCTGGGCGACCGCGGTCTCGATCGGCGCCCGACCCGCGAGCAGACCATCACCACTGAAGGAGTCGGGCGTCACGTTGACGATGCCCATGACGTAGGTACGAGCACCCGGGCGCAGCTCCAGGCCGCGCAGGCGCAAGGTATGGGACACGGCCGCATCAGACATCGGCGGCTGTCCCGGCATCGGTCATCGTGTCCGTCCTTGTGTCCGTCATGGCGTCCGCGACCAAGCGCGCACGCAGGTGGCCCAGCAAGTACAACGAACCGGCGATGATCAGTGGTCCGCCATCAGATGCAGCCCCATCCAGCGCGTATTCGAGGGCCGCATCGGCATCATCGAAGGCGGCATCGGCTGCCGCACCGTGCACCTCGGCCCAGAGCCGTGCGAGGTCAGCAGCAGGCAGCGCGCGGGGCGTCTCGGGCACGCCGCTGGCCACGAAACGAGCGCCCTGCAGCCGCCTCGATCGTCGCAGTGCCCGCAACACCTCCGGCACGTCCTTGTCAGCCATGATCCCGACCAGCAGGGTGGCGCGGCCAGCCGGCAGCGATGGACCCAGATCGTCCACGGCGATGGCTAGTGAGCGCGCACCCTCGGGATTGTGGGCGCCATCGAGCAGGATGACCTGGCCAGCGTGCTGCAGGAGCTCCAGACGGCCTGGCCAACGCGTGCCGGCGAGACCGCGGCGGATGGCATCGTCGGGTACGTCAGCCAGGCCAGCCTCCTGCAGCGCTGCGATGATCCCCAGCGCCACCGCTGCATTGGCCGCCTGGTGCCGCCCCAGGAGCGACACCGCCAGCGGGCCAAGCCGATCATGCCCGAGTGTGACGCCGGCCTCGTCCATGGCCAACACGGGCAGAGGCGGACACACGGTCAGGCGAGCCCGCTGCTCCGCGGCGCGCGTGCGGATGACCCTGAGGGCCTCACCATCGGCACCGGTCACGACCCCCTGGCCTGTTCTGATGATGGCCGCCTTCTCGGCCGCGACCGATGCGATGGTGTCGCCCAGGAACTCCTGGTGGTCAAGGCTCACATTGGTGATAGCGGCGAGGTCGGCCCCCCACGCGTTGGAGGCATCAAGACGCCCGCCCAAGCCGACTTCCATGACCATCACATCGACCCCTCGGCGCGCCGACCACAGGTACGCGGCTGCGGTCAGCAGCTCGAACTCGGTCGCCGGACCATGTTCGGTGACACCCGGCTCACTCGCCTTGAGGACCTCCTCGAGCAATGCCTGCAGGTCGTCCGAAGCGATGGGTCGGCCGTCGAGTGTGATCCGCTCGCGGTAACTGTGGAGATGCGGGCTGGGCGACTGGCCCGTCGAGTAGCCGGCGGCGCCGAGCATCGCAGCCGTCATGGCCGCGACACTGCCTTTGCCATTGGTGCCAGCGATCAGCACGCCGCGAAGCGCTAGTTGCGGGTCTCCCAGGCGGGTCAACAGCGCACGCATGCGGTCAAGACCCAAGCGAATCCCGATATGGCCGCGGGCCTGGATGCGGCTGAGAGCGTCGGCTGTCAGGTCAGAAGGCGAGGATCTCTTCCTCGTAGAAGACGCACTGATTGAAACGGGCCGAGAGACAGACGTCGGTGACGTAACTGGCGTCGAGGTGGACGCCGCCCCGGACCTGGCAGCGAGCGATGGTGCCGTCCTGGCGCATGTAAGCCTTGAGGAGATGCGGCGTCTGCACGTGGATCGGTCCGCGTGGACCGGTCATGTAGAAGTGCGGGCAGACGTTGCGGCGCAGGTTGGGCAGGCCGAACGGGATAGCGGGACGGATAGCAGCCAACTGCGTCGCAGCCACGTCCGCACGAGGCATGCGTGGTGCGACCCGGGCGATCGGGCCCGGTGGTGGTGGTGGTGGTGAGCTGCCGATGGAGTGTGACCGCGACGCAGCGTCACGGCTCGACGGCACACCACGCTCATCTGAGTTCAAGCGATCCCCTCTCCGGATCTCCCCCGACTAGGTGTTGGACGATAGCGTGCCACAATCTGAAGGGATGGACGACGCCAGTGCACGGACACACTCGACGAGCCGCCGCATGGCTTCCGCGAAGTCGGCCCCCCTACCGCGACGGTCCACCCCGACCAGAGGCTCGAAGTCGGGCGACGAGACCCAGGTCTCACCAGCTCGGTGGGCTGGCGTGGCCCTCGTCATGCTCGCCATCCTCGCCGCCGCCGTCCTCGCGATCCTCAGTCCTGGTGATTCCGACACGGGCCAGCAGCCGGGCGGGCTGTCGGAACCCTCTCCCACGCCGGGGGCCTCGCCCGTGGATGGACGCCTGCCCACGACCACGCCGATCATCAGCAGCGCCCAGACGCTGACCGCAGAGGTCGAGATCCCCGTGATCGTGCAGATGCCGGCTGACGAGGCGTTGCCAAGGAAACAGCTCACGCTCGTGCTCCTGCGGGGCGATGAAGAGATCGGTTCGGAGCCCAGGCCGAAGCCCGGAGCGGAGGTGACGGTCTACGCGCGGCTGCTTGAGGGCGGGGTCAACGTGATCACCGCGGCGCTCCAAAGTGAAGCGGGCCTGGGTCCGCGCTCCGAACCGGTGCTGGTGACACAGGACAAGGATGCGCCCGGACTGGAGATCACTTCGCCCGAGGATGGCGCCGAGACGAGCGACAAGGCGATCATGGTGACGGGAACGTCAGAGGTGGGCGCGCAGGTGCACATCTCCAACAAGGCCAAGGGCGTCAAGTCCAAGCCCAAGCCCCTGGTGGTGGGTGACAGCGGCGAGTTCGAGAAGAGCGTGGCACTGGGATATGGCAAGAACGTCATCACCGTGGAATCGAAGGACCAGGCTGGACATACGCAGCGACGGGAAGTGCAGGTCACCCGACTCGATGGCCGGCCCGTGATCAAGGCGTTCAGCGTGCCGCGCCGGATCAAGCGTTCCTCACTTCACAGCCAGATCAAGGTGATGGTCGAGGTCGTCGACCAAGGTGGCAAGAAGATGCCCGGTGCCGCGGTCGCCTTCACGCTCGGCGCTTCCGGCTTCAGTGACACTGACGAAGGGACCACCGATGCCGATGGCCGCTACCAGTGGCGGCCGCGGCTGCAGCCGAGCGGCCCACTCACGGACGGCATCGCGGTGGCCGTCACGGTGACCTCACCCACCGGGGACACCGTCGAGGACAGTCGCCAGATAGAGCTCTCGTAGGTCGACCGCTCAGCCGGCGCAATTCTCCCGTGCGCGGACGTGCAGCAGGGTGTCAGCACTCCCGCAGGATGCGGGTCATCCGGGCGGACATGGATCCTGCGGGTCACCCAATACGAGGTCCACGGCGGAGCCTACCGGCACCGAATCGCCCGGCTCTGGTAGCTGATCGAATACGACCCAATTCTCCGCTGGCGGTGGCTCCTCCGGGTAGATGGCCCCCAGGAGCAGACCGGCGTCGGCCAGTTGGCCACGAGCGTCGGCCAGCTTCAGGCACCCGAAGTCGCCGACCAACACCAGCCTGGATGAGGGAAAGGGAGTCGGCGAGTCGGTCGAGTCGGGGGTGGGCGCAGGCGTGGGCCTCCGGGTGGGCGGCGGCGTGCGGATGGGTCTGGGCGTGGGCTCCGTAGCCGGCCCCGTGGAAACGCTGTAGTCGATGAGGCTGTCACGCGTGGCCGAGGCGCCGGCACGCGGCTCGGTGAAGACGACGTAGCCCGGCGGCAGCGGGTCCGCCACGTCGAAGCGTTGGCCGGCGCGCAGGCCGGCGTCCTCGATCTGGATGATGGCGTTGGCCTCCTTGATGCCATGCACATCGGGCACCACCACCGTCTCCACCTGTGTCGCGACCGTGATCTGGACGGTCGTCCCGACCGCGACCTCGGTCCCCGGCCCGGGCAATTGGTCGATGACGCGGCCGGCCTCATGCTCATCGGTCTCGTTGTAGTCCATCTCCAGCACCAGGCCGTGACGCTTCGCCACCCCGAGTGCATTGGCCTCGCTATGGCCCACGAACTCAGGCGTCTTGACCAGATCCGTGGCGAGCGAGGGTGATGGGCTCGGCGCAGGTGGCTCCTCACCGATGCCGTTGAAGAGCAGGAAGAGAAGGATGCCGCTCGCGACGATCACCAGCAGGCCCAATCCCGCGGCCATCCAGGTCCACGGACCTGAGCCACCGTGCTCGTGCTCCAGGATCGCGCCGGTGGGAGCCAGGACGGCCTGCGTAGTCGGAGGGATCGATCCGGGTACCGCAGCAAGCTGTCCCGCAGCAGCCGCCGCGCCCGCGGCAGCGTAGGCCGCGGCACCGGAGGGATCGGTACGAAAGCGAGCCAGCGCCGTCGATAGCTCGGCCGCGGTGGGCCTCGCCATGGGGTCGACCGCCAGGCACCAGCGGACGATGGCATCCAGTGCCGGCGGCACCTCGGCGCGCACGGCCATCGGCGAAGGCACGCTGCCCGACAGCCGCGCCACCGCGACCGCAGCCGGCGAATCGCCGGAGAAGGCACGCTGGCCGGTGAGCATCTCGTACATCACCAAGCCCAGGGAGTAGATGTCGGAGGCGGGAGTGGCCGTGTCGCCGCGGGCCTGCTCGGGGCTGAAGTAGAGCACGCTGCCGAGCGTGATGCCAGTCGCGGTCACCGACGAGCGGGCGGCCGCCTGGGCGATGCCGAAGTCGGCGACCTGAACACGGCCGTCCGGTGAGAGCAGGATGTTGCTGGGCTTGATGTCACGGTGGACGATGCCGCGTGCGTGAGCCGCAGCGAGCGCTTCGGCGACCTGCTGGCCGGTATTGGCGACTGCGGTCGGAGGCAGGATGCCGTGCTTGCCGAGGGCCGAAGAGAGATCGCCGCCGGAGACCTGCTCCATGACGATGTAGGGACCAGCCGGGTCGGTACCGTAGTCGTAGACCGCCACGATATTGGGGTGGCTGAGCGAAGCAGCAGCCTGGGCCTCGTGCTTGAAGCGCTCCACGAACTGCGCATCAGTGCCGAACTCGGGGCGCAGCACCTTGACCGCCACCTCGCGACCGAGCTTGTCGTCAGTGGCACCGAAGATGGTGGCCATGCCGCCTTGCCCAAGGACCTGCCGGAGCCGATATCGACCACCGAGCAGCGCGCCGATCTCAGCCACGCCACCTTCCCTCTTGGTGGCCGGTCCGACCGACGGCCGCGGCCATGGTCACTGCAGGTCGATCCCCGCCAGATAGTCGCGGAACTCACGGCCGATGTCGTCTCGGTCGAGGGCCAGCTGGACGGATGCCTTGAGCCAGCCCATGGTCGTGCCGGCATCATGGCGGGTCCCCTCGAACGCGTAGGAGAAGACCTCCTGCTCCTTCATCAGCGCCTCGATGGCATCGGTCAACTGGATCTCACCGCCGCTGCCAGCCTGCGTCTGCTCCAGCTTCTCGAAGATCTTGGGTGTCAGCACGTAGCGACCGATGATGGCCTTGTTGCTGGGCGCCTCGCCCGCGGCCGGCTTCTCGACCAGTCCGCGGATGCGGTTGAGGCGAACATCCGGGTCGGACCAATCGAGATCGACCTCGACGATGCCGTAGCGGCTGGTCTCCTCCTGCGGCACCGGCATCACGGCAAGGGTGGATCCACCGGTGTGCTGGTAGGCGTCCACGAGCTGACCGATGCAGGATCGCTCGGACTGCACGACATCATCGGAGAGGATGACCGCGAAGGGCTCGTGGCCGACCAGTTCCTTGGCCATCAGCACCGCGTGGCCCAGGCCCAACTGCTCCTTCTGGCGCACGTAGCTGATCTGCGCCATGTCACCGATCTGGCGGACGCGACGCAGCATCTCGATGTCACCCTTGGCCTCCAGCATCGACTCCAGCTCGAAGCTGTGGTCGAAGTGGTCCTCGATGGCCCGCTTCTGGCTGCTGGTCACGAAGATGACCTGCTCGATGCCGGCGGCCACGGCCTCTTCGACGGCGTACTGGATGACCGGCTTGTCCACCAGCGGCAGCATCTCCTTGGGCTGCGCCTTGGTGGCCGGTAAGAAACGGGTCCCCCAGCCTGCGGCCGGGAACACTGCTTTGCGAACGCGCATCGATCCTCCCCTTCGAGTGCCGGGTCCGAGCCCGGACTTGGTGGTCGGCGCGATTGTCTCCGACGCGAGTACCCACGAGTTTACAGCGGTAGTGGCGGTCGTCTCGTCGTCCGTGGGCACCTTGCAGGCCGCGGGTCACCTAGTCGCCGAGCCTACTCCGCGACCGGCTCGGCCTCCGCGTGTCCACGCCTGGTCGGTACGAGTTGCACCAGCACCGCGCCGGTGAGGACGAGCAGCCCGCCCAGTAGTTGGATGGGCGCCGGACGCTCCGCGAGCAACAGGGCCGCCAGCAGCACGCCCGTGAGCGGTTCCAGCAACATCAGCACCGCGCCTCGCGTAGGCCCAACCCGGCGGTAGCCCGCCACCAGTCCGGCTGTGGGCAGGGCCGCGCTGAACACCCCCGCGACGATGACCAGCAGCCAGGCCTCGATACCGTCAAGCGGGCCGAGCAGGCGCTCCCCATCGCCGATGAGCAGCAGCAGCGGAAGCAGTACCAGCAGGTAGGCCAGCAGGGAGACGCCGCGCAGCAGAGCTGCGGCCTGGAACGAGGGGACGGAGGCGAAGCCGCGTGCCGCGACCAGCGCATAGCCGGTCTGGCAGGCCGCGGCGCCCAGCGCGAAGAGGATGCCCAGCAGGTCCACGCCGCCGGCATCGACGGCACCTGGACCCAGCACCACCAGCACCATACCGAACGAGGCCAGCAGGATGGCCGACAAACGCCGCGCGGTGAGCGGCTCGCCGTAGATGCGCACCGCGGCCACCGCCACGATCACTGGGTAGGTGTAGAACACGATCAGCGTCAGGGCGATGGTGGTGCGTTCGTAGCCCAGGAACAGCCCCAGTGTCGTGCCGGCTACGAACAGCCCCATGGCCACCAGCTGCAGCCACTCCAGCCGGCCGATGGAGCGCAGCGGGACGCGCGGCAGCCGGCCGACGGCCACGCCGATCAGCAGCATCACCGCTAAGGCGGCCACCGATCCGGCAGAGCGCCAGAACGCGAAGGTGACCCCGTTGAAGCCGACGTCGCCCGCCGCTCGCGCCAGCGGACCGCCAAGCCCGAAGCCGACAGCGGCGATGGCCACCAGGGCGACTCCGTTGCGGTCAACGCGGTCACGCTCGACGTCGACGCTGTCACGCTCGACGTCGCCGCGGTCGACGTGCTGGTTCACAGCAGCTCCGCCTCGGCCTGCTGGACGTCATCCCCGCGCGGGCTGCGCCAACGCCCCTGCGCCAACGCGCCGCCCGTCAGCACCAGGAGCCCGCCCAGGAGTTGCAGCGGCGATGGTCGTTCGGAGATAAGGAGCGCTGCCAGCAGCACGCCCACCACTGGCTCGAACAGCATCAGGATCGAGGCGCGCGTGGGCCCCAATCGCCGGAACCCGGCCAGTACCGCAGCGGTTGGGATAGCCAGGCCGACCACTGCGCCCAGGACGAGCCAGGTCCAGCCGCCACCCTCCAGCGGCTGGGCGAGCGTCGCTATCGAGCCCCCGATCAGCGCCACCAGGAGGTAGCCGATGGCGGCCGCCGACGAGATGGCCATGGCGGCCTGGCCCGATGTCAGCGTCGGATAGCCTCGCCCGGCGATCAGCGCATAGATCGCCTGGAACAAGGCCGCGGCGAGGCCCAACAGGACGCCGATCGGTGCCACTTCCACGCCTTCCTGCCCCAGCGCTGGTGCGAACACCACCAGCAGCATCCCCGCCGACGCCAGCAGCAGCGCCCCGATGCGCATGCCCGTCAGCGGTTCGCCGTACAGCCGCACCGATGCGACCGCCACCATCACCGGAAACGTGTAGAAGCAGATCAGGACGATGGCGATCGAGGTGCGTTCGAAGGCGGTGAAGATGGCCAGGTTGATGAGGATGGTCACGACCGCCGCGACCATGACCTGCAGGTGATGCAGGGGTGTCATCTCCGACCATCGCAGCGGCGACATGCGCCGTGTCCGGATCAGCGCAGCGACCGCGATGACGAGGATCGCCGCGCCCAGCATCGATCGCCAGGTCACGAAGGCGATCGTGGAGATCCCAGCGTCCCCGGCGAAACGCGAGACGACCGGCAGCGTGCCGTAGCCGAAGGCCGCCAGCAGGACGAGGCTGGCGCCGGTCAGGCCGGGTCGCTTCAGGGTCCGGTCGCCTCTCGCGGTTCGGAACGGGAGCCACGCAACACGATGGAGGTGAAGGGGATCCTGATCTCGCTGAACGTCTCGGTCGAGACCAGGAACCCAGCGAACAGCAGCAGCACACCCAGGAGCTTGCCCAGCTGGAACCATTCGGTCGAGCCGAAGCGATTGAGGCTATCGGTCAGAGCCGGGATGAAGGCGCCCAGCGCGATGAGCAGCGTCGCTGGCACACGACTGTGGATCTTGCCCGTGAAGAGCGCCTTCAGCGCACCGGGGAGCGAGGCCACGAAGTTGACGATGATGGCGACCGGTGCGATGAAGAGGTTGAAGAGGAAGCTGTCCCCCGACTGGCCGGGGTCCAGAGAGTAGTCGAGCACGCGTCGCTTGGGCATGAAGACATAGGCTGAGAACAGCGCCCCCAGGATCAGCGCGAAGGCACCGGTGATGTTCATGAACGGGGTCAGCAGCCGCAACTCCGGCGGCAGGATGGCAGCGGTCGGGATGCCGGTCACAGGATCCAGCGCGTAGCCGGGGGCGGGCAGATCCGCGAGCATCATGAGCACCAGCGAAAGGACGGTCGCGCCGCCCACGGCCAGGAGCGCCATCCAGGGCCAGCGCCAGTTCTGGAAGTACGTCTCCACCGACACCGCGAGGGCGAGGACACCGGCCACCAGGAAGTAGAGCATGGCCGTGGTGGTGGCGTCCGCATAGATCTCCGGGTTGCGCCGGGCGGTCAGGAAGGTGAAGAGGCCGGCGAAGAACAGGCACAGCGCGAAGCCGAAGCCGAAACGAGTGCGGCCGAGCAGGAAGGCATTGCCCAGGCCCAGCCACCCCGCGGTCCACACCGCACCGCTGAGGTACCAGACGCGATAGATCGGCTCGCTCCAGCCGCCGGCCGCGGCGATGGCTTCGCACAGGACGGCGATCGAGAAGAACAGCATCCCCAGCGCCCAGATGGCCTGGTAGCCGCGCCGCCGGGTGCGCCACTGATCCAACAGGGCGATGAAGAAGACGCCCGACAAGACAGCGGTGACCGCGGGGATGAGGACGTTGGCATCCATGGCCGTCTAGCGCGCTCGGCCGTCAGGCCGGTTCGAACTCGTGATCTTCACGATGGTTGCCGTCACACAGGCCCCAGGCCGGAGGATCGACCGGCAGTGGCGTCGGCCGCATCAGTTCTCGCACCTGCGAGAGTCGGCACAGGTAGTGGCCACGCACTTGAGCCCAGGTACGGAAGCACTCGGGGGCGGAGTGGAACTGGTGTGGCCCCGGGTTGAGCGGTGCGACCTGTGCCCAGCTGGGTGCGGCCTCACGAGCGACGTTGTCCAGGAGCGAGACGCGGAATGGCGTGCCCTCGATCGGTTCGCCGCAGCCCGCGCAGCGCTTGGCATCGTTCTCGCTGAACAGGGTGGGTATCCGGATACCCATGATCCGGCCGCCACGGAATCGGGTCGTGGTCACCTACCGATCGTAGCAGAGGGGTCGACCGATCGAACGACTGGGAGCCACGGGCGTGGCGCTTGGGGTGCGAACCGGCTCGAAGGAGGCCCAATTCGATCGTCAGAGGCATTCGCTCGCAAGGGACATGTGCATTCGCAGCCAAGTGTCCAATGATCTCGACCGAGTACATAGGAATAGTGGAGAACATACGCTGGACACCTACTCTGGACTGCTCCTGGTGGGCATCATCGGTGAGACGGTGCTGGCTGCGCGCGATCTTCGTGATGGGGATGGCCTGCCGACCGTGGTGCCTTGGCGCAGCTGCGGAGCCAAGCCGGACGAGTCCACGGACCCCGGCGGCGGCACGACCGGAGCGCAGGGTGTCAGCCTTGCACCGGAAGGGCGAGCGTCTCGATCCCTTCGACCCGCGCCACGCTAAGGACGTCCGGGTCGGCCGTTGCGATCCGAGCATCCGGGGGCGCAGATGCGATCAGGATGGCGTCCGCGAGCGAGATCGGACAGGTCGAGCGGTGGTAGTGCCGAGCACGTATCTCGGCAGCACGGTGAGCTACTGGGAGATCCAGTGAGATCGAGCCCAACGGGCCTTCGAGGAGAGGCTGAAGGACCTCCATCGACCGCTCGATGCGCAGGCCATAGACGCGATCAGACACGTCGAGCGCTTCGGCCAGGTTCGCGGTGGCCACGAGGGCATCGCCCTCGCGCAGGATCCCGCGCACATGAGATGCCGCGGGGCCACCGACCAGAAACGCGACAAGGGCATAGGCATCAAGCAGGATCACGTCGTCCTGCGGACCTCTGCGATCTGTTCGGCGGACCGAGCCTCCCGTCTCAGCGCGTCCACGTCAAGCCGACCGAACTCGGCGGCGAGCGCCCCCTCGGCGGCGGCGATGGGGTCGTCGGGGGCAGGCTCGATCACGATCCGATCCCCCAGGTCATCGAGGACCACGGTCCCGGTAGCCCAGCGATGGCGGATGGCCGCGGGGATCGAGATCTGCCCGCCCTTGGAGACTCTCATGCGCGTCTTCATGAGCATGAACCCTATCATGCATCGTCTGAGAAGCATCGACACCGGGGCTCCATCGAGCGTCTCCTCGGCCTCGTCGACGTCGCCGGGCGTCGCCTCCTCGGTTTCTCCTCGTCCGGGACCGACCTGCTTGTCGGTCAGGTCATGGAGTTGACCGCCCTACCCGGCGTGCAGCTGACGGGATCGAGACGCTTCGCGGCCTCCTGTGCCGCGACGAGGTCGCCGTGGCATCATCGGACGATCGGAAAGGATAGGGTCATGGTCGCTCGCGTTCGAACCCCCCGCCGCCGGCTCCCCTTGGCGCCGCTCCTCGCCGTGCTGCTGGCCGCCATCACGCTCAGCGTGGTCGCCCTCCCGGACACCGCGGATGCTGCCCTTCCCCGCTGGCGCGGCGGGGTCGACCTCTACCGGCCGGGTGTCTTCAGCACCCAGAAGACCTGGCACTGGTGCACAGCGGCGGACGTGCAGATCATCCGCAACATCGTCCACCACAAGACGAGGCACTCGAAGGCTCAGCAGCGCCGCTTCTTCGGCTACATGCGGGCGCACGACCGCTACCCGATCCCGCTGCGTGACGGCGTGGACCCGGCCGGCTGGACGGCTGGCCTCCGCCAGTTCGTCGACGCGCGC
>JBBSAV010000023.1:0-35348 GCA_038251965.1 Candidatus Limnocylindrales bacterium | reverse complement strand
GTCGGCGAGGTAGTCGAGCCTCGAGGTGAGACCGCGGAAGTCACCGATGCCGTCACCGGAGCTGTCGCTGAAGGCCCGCACGTGGACCTGGTAGATGACCGCGTCCTTGTACCACGTGGGATCGGCTGGGAAGCCGGTGGAACGCGGCGGCGCGGGCGCCGGTTCGGACCCGCCGGATGCAGGTGGTCCCGATGCAGGTGGTCCCGGGGTCGTGTCGCTCCCTGGCTGTTCCGATCGCATCGCCGCGCAGCCTACCCGATGGTGACGGCTCCCTGTCAGTCGATCTCGATGCAGCGGGCCAGCATCATCGAATGGCGGGTGAGCAGATGGCGCTCGCCGGCCTCGCAGACCTCGCCCTTCCGGGCCTCGAAGGGCTGCTCTGCGGCGGTGTCGAAGACGCACTCCCAGGCGCCTCCCAGCCAGCCATCGGGCAGCCGCAGCGTCACGTCATCGGCGCTGGCGTTGAGAGCGAGGTAGAAGGAGTCGTCTTGGATGGGTCGGCCATCCGGGTCGACGAGGTTCCCGCCGGAGAGATACACCGCGATCGTGGCCGCGGCATCGGTATGCCACTGCTTATCGTCCATGCGGGCGCCATCGAGGGTGCACCACTCGATGTCACGCGGACTGTCCGGGTCGGCATCCTCGGGAACGCCGACGCGGTACCAGTGGCGGCGCATGAACACCGGATGTGCTCGGCGCAGCGCGATGAGGCGACGCGTGAAGTCGAGCATCTCCGGGTCAGCCTCGTCCCAGTCGTACCAGGACAGCTCCGAGTCGTGGCAGTAGGCGTTGTTGTTGCCGCCCTGTGAGCGACCCAGCTCATCACCACCGAGCAGCATCGGCACACCCTGGGACAGGAAGAGTGTGGCCAGCAGGTTCCGGCGCTGGCGTCTGCGCAAGGCCGTGATGTCGGGATCGGTGGTGGGACCTTCCACGCCACTGTTCCAGGAGCGGTTGTGCGATTCACCGTCGCGGTCACCGTCGCCGTTGGCGAGGTTGTGCTTCTGTTCATAGCTGACCAGGTCGGCCAGGGTGAAGCCGTCGTGGGAGGTGACCAGGTTGATGCTGGCTGCGGGTGGCCGGCCTTCCTCGGCGAAGAGGTCGGCGCTGCCGCTGAAACGGCGGCCGAAATCGTGGAGCATGTCCGGCTGACCACGCCACAGGTCTCGCACCGTGTCGCGGTAGGCGCCGTTCCACTCGGCCCACGGTGGCGGGAAGCTGCCCACCTGGTAGCCGTCCTCGCCCACGTCCCAAGGCTCGGCGATCAGCTTGGCGGTCCGCACCACGGGATCCTGCTGGATGACATCGAAGAAGGCCGCGCCACGGTCGACGTGGTGGTCCTCGCGGGCCAGGGCGGAGGCAAGGTCGAAGCGAAAGCCATCGACATGCATCTGGCTGATCCAGTACCGCAGGCTGTCGAGGATCAGCTGCAGTACGAACGGTTCACGCACGTCGAGCGAGTTCCCGGTGCCCGTGTAGTCGACGTAGTGGCGGGGGTTGTCCGGCCGCACGCGATAGTAGGCGACGTTGTCGAGCCCACGCATGGAGAGCATAGGCCCGCGGTGGCTGCCCTCGCCGGTGTGGTTGTAGACGACGTCGAGGATCACCTCCAGGCCGGCGGCGTGGAGGGCCTTGACCATGGATTTGAACTCGTCCACCTGCTGCCCGGCGGTGCCGCTCGCAGCGTATCCCGCATGCGGTGCGAAAAAGCCGATGGAGTTGTAGCCCCAGTAGTTGCGTAGGCCGCGCTCGAGCAGGAAGCCCTCGTGGACGAAGTGGTGGACCGGCAGCAGCTCCACCGACGTGACGCCCAGTGTCAGCAGGTGCTCGATGGCGGTGGGATGGGCCATGCCGGCGTACGTACCGCGCAGCTCAGCGGGCACCCCGGGGTGCTGCCGGGTGAAGCCCTTGACGTGTGTCTCGTAGATGACCATCTCGTTGTCGGGCAGGTGCGGCGACACGTCGTCGCCCCAGTCGAAGTAGTCGTCCACCACCAGCGAACGCGGTACGTCCGGCGCGCTGTCATCTTCCTGCTTGACGAATGGATGGCCCGGCACATGACCGTGGATACTGTCGCCCCAGCGGACTTGCCCATCGATAGCGCGAGCGTATGGGTCGAGGAGTAGCTTGCGCGGGTTGCAGCGCGCACCACGGGCCGGATCCCAGGGCCCGTGCACGCGGTAGCCGTAACGCTGGCCGGCACCGATGCCGGGCAGATATCCGTGCCACGTGTAGCCGGTCCGCTCGGGCAGGTCCAGGCGCTCCTCGTGCCCATGCTGGTCGAACAGGCACAGTTCGATGAGCTCAGCGATCTGCGAGAAGACACTGAAGGCGGTGCCCGTGCCATCGGCGTGGGCACCCAGCGGATACGGAGCACCGGTCAGGACGCGAGGCGGCACTATCGGGGCGTGGTCGTCGTCGTGCGTGCTGATGGCGCTGGACTCCTCTGACCGGCGGCCGGACAGCCTCGACCGCGGCAGGTTCACCGTGGGTGGATGGTGGGCGACACTGGACTCGAACCAGTGACCTCTTGCATGTCAAGCAAGTGCTCTAACCAGCTGAGCTAGCCGCCCGAGACGAAGAACGATAGCAGAGCCGCCAAGGGGCGTCATCTCACTGGCCCGTCGCCGTGAGCATCCGACTGCCAGCGTTGGCCGTCATGTGGCGTGGCCGGCTCGCCGTTTGACCACCAGTCACATGACCGACGGGTTCACAGGGTGGCAAGCCAGGGATTTGCCCCCGAGTGCCGATCTCGGCCGCGCGTGCGCCCGACTTGTCTCCCAAGCACCGGAAGGGCAAGGAACCCGGCTCGTCGGTCAGTTACGTGACTGGTACGAACATCCGGCCGGCGACGCGGCCGGCTTCTCAGTCGGCGACGGGGCGTCACACCGGCCACATGCTGGTGCTGCGGGCCGATTCTGGTCCCTTCGGCCCTGTCGCGCGTTCGCCGCACCGGGCACGCTTCGAGTCGGGACGGTCCCGCCCGTCGTTCTTGCGCTTGCTCCAGCCCGGGCATGATCGGGTCGCAGCCTATGAGGTCATCATGACGACACTGCCAGAGACCGGTCACGAGCACCACGAGAAGATCCGTCAGCACGTCGATCGCCTCCCGGGGCTCGCGGACATGCTGGAACTGCGGCCCGTGCCGCCGGAGTTCGGTCCTGCCTTCGCCAAGGAGTACGACTTCATGACGGGCACGCTGTGGCCGCATGTCGAGGTGGTGGAGAGCAGCATCTACCCAGAACTGGAGCGGCTGCAGCAGAACCGCCACTCGATGGCGCACCTACGCCGTGAGCATGAGGAGATGGCCGGCCTCATCGAATCCATGGGCGGATATCTTGAGCGTGCGGAGGCAGGTCGCCTCAATCCCACCGACGCACTCGGCCTGCGCCGCCTCATCATCAACTTCTACGCGCTCATCAAGACGCACGTGGGCGAGGAAGAAGAGTACTTGCGCGTGTTGCAGGGGAACCTCTCCGATGAGGAGCAGGCCGTGCTCCAGCGTGGCCTTGAGCACCGCTCGTCCGAGTAGCCCTGCCGTCGCCGCCGGCGCGGCGCAACAAGGCCCGATACGATTGGCAGGTAATGGACGAACTCAGTGGCGGATCGGTCCCGATCGGCAACATCAACCCGCGCGACTATCGGTTCGTGATGTCGCTGGCGCGGAGACACAACGCCATCGTCTTCTGGCACCGTGATCGCAACGGCGTCGACTGGCAACCGCTGCTGATGCCGCTCGACGCACGCGCCCGGGAGCGGCGGCCAAAGGGCTGATCGCCGCCCTGACGATTCATCGGCCGGCGAGATGTCACCGGCCGATGGAGGAATGCCGTAGTAGCGGGCAGGTGCCCGCGCGCGGGCCTACTTGTGGCCCTGCTCCTTGATCTGACGATCGACTTCACTCTGGATCTCGTCGTTGCGGCGGGCCTTGGCGCGCCGGGCCAGCCAGAAGACGATGACGACCGGCCAGGCCCAGGCGGCCACGGCGCCGATGGCGAGGGGGGCGATGTAGTCCTGCAAACTGGGATTGTCGAGGTTCATAAGGACCAGGATCACCAGAGACACGATGGCGCCGATGGTGACGCCGATGGCACGCTGGATCATGTGTGTCGTTCCTCCACGATGTCGGTTTCGCGCCTCTCGGCTCGTGAGCGCGGTGGCCCGCCCTCATCGTAGCGCCCGCGGCCGGTCGGTGGAGTGTCCGCGACGCGAGTGGGACCCGATCGGGTGTTCGCCCACACCGGGGAAGCGTGGCTGCTCGTCGGGCCCTACCATCTGCCGTGTGAGCACACCGACCACCCCCTCCCCCGCCACGCTCGTGAAGCGCCTGCTGGTGGCATTTCCGGAGGCTGCCGGCCGTGAAGATGAGGTCCTGATCGTGCGCGCCCCCGGTCGGGTCAACCTCATCGGGGAGCACACCGACTACAACGGCGGCTTCGTCTTGCCCTTCGCCATCGACATGGACGTCCGCATGGCCCTGCTTCCGAGTGACCTGCCGCGCATGCGTATCCGGCGCGACGACGGCGGCGAAGACGCCACCATCAGCCTCGATCCGTTCCCGCCCAAGGGTGACGCCTGGCACGACTACATCGGGGGCACGGCCTGGGCGATGGATCTCCATGGCCAGCCCATCCGCGGTTTCGATGGCTTGCTCTCGAGCACGCTGCCCATCGGCTCGGGCCTGTCCTCCTCTGCGGCACTCGAAGTGGTGACGGCGTGGGCGCTCTCAGGCGCTTCTGGCCCATCGGCCGGACCGCTCCAGATCGCCCAGATCGCCCAGTATGCGGAGAACCACCACGTCGGGGTGATGTGTGGGTTGATGGACCAGTTCGCCTCGGCCTGCGGCGTGGATGGCCATGCGCTCCTGTTCGACTGTCGCTCGACCGAGTGGCAGCCGGTGCTGCTGCCCGACGACCTGGCGCTGGTCGTCATCCACAGCGGCGTCTCGCACGGCCATGCCGACAATGAGTACAACGCCCGCCGTGCCGCCTGCGAACGGGTGGTGGCCGCGGTGGCTGCCGACGATCCGTCGGTGACGCTACTGCGCGACGTGGACATGGCACGGCTCGATGCCTACCGAGACCGCATCGACGCGGTCGACTTCCGGCGCGCGTACCACGTCACCACCGAGAACCAGCGCGTGCTCGACGCCGTCGATGCGCTGGGTCGGGGCAATCATGCCGCACTGGGTGCGCTGATGGCCGGCAGCCAGGCATCGATGCGCGACGACTACGCCATCACCTGTCCGCAGATCGACACGCTCGTGGCGCTCACCGTCGACACACCTGGCGTCGTGGGCTCGCGCATGACCGGCGGCGGGTTCGGTGGCTGCACCATCAGCCTGGTCCGGCCGGACGCCGTGGCGAGCATGCGGGAGCGCGTGGAGCGTGAGTACCCTAGCTTGACCGGCTGCGTGCCTCGCTTCTGGACGGTCCGCGCGGTGGACGGTGCCAGTTTCGTATCGGGCTGATCCGGCTTCGCGGGCGTTGAACCGGCGGCTCTCTACAGTCCCACAGAAACCGACACAGTTCGCCCGGATTGTGTCCCTCACAAGATGGCATGTCAACCTAAACGTCGCATCATGTGAACGTCGCATCATCGCGGGCTTGGTGTGCCCATCCGTTGACTTCTGTGGGAGTTCGCGGCAGAATCCCATCACCACCGTCTCAGCAGTCAGGGAGAGCCCGCACCGTGTTGGCACCGCAGCGCCATGCTTACATCCTCGATCGGCTGCGGGCTGACGGGGCCGTGCGGGTGGCAGACCTGGTGCGCCAGCTGCACGTTTCGGACATGACGGTGCGTCGTGACCTTGAAGTGCTCGAATCGCAGGGACACCTGGTCAAGGTCCACGGCGGCGCCACGCTGCTACGCGAATCTTCGGTGCACGAGCCGGGCTTCGACACCAAGCGCACGCTGGAGCACGAGGCCAAGCTGGCCATCGCGCGTAGCGCAGCCGCCCTGGTAGAGCCGGGCATGGCCGTCGCCATCTCCGCCGGCAGCACCACCTACGAGGTCAGCCGCCGCCTCGTCGACGTCCCCCGGCTCACGGTCGTGACCAATTCGGTGCCGGCCGCCGAGGTGCTCTACCACGGTGGACGCAGCGACCAGACCATCATCCTGAGCGGTGGTGTACGAACGCCCTCGGATGCGCTGGTAGGGCCGTTCGCGGTCAGCGCGCTGCGGGCGGTCAACGTCGACCTGGTGTTCCTCGGCGTGCATGGGGTCGACAAGCGGGCCGGCTTCACCACGCCCAACATGCTTGAGGCAGAGACCAACCAGGCGCTCATCGAGACCGGACGACGACTGGTGGTCACCGCCGACCACACCAAGTGGGGCGTCACCGGAGTCAGCACCATCGCCCGGCTTGACCGGGCTGACATCGTCATCAGCGATCGCGGCCTCGATGAGGACGCACGATCGGTCCTCGGTGAAGAGGTCGGTGAGCTCATCCTGGCCGGCCCGGCTGAGTTGGTGCCGCCCCCGCCGGTCACGTTCAGGGCCGACTGAGGATGCCTATGCTGCTCGGCCCGCATCGGCGCTATGACCCGCTGAGCGATCAATGGGTGCTGGTGTCAGCCGGTCGCACCAAGCGACCGTGGCTGGGGAGCAAGGAGCGCCGCACGGTCATCGACGAGCGGCCCGCCTACGACCCCGAATGCTACCTGTGCCCCGGCAACGCCCGCGTCAGTGGCGGACGGAACCCCGAGTACACCTCTACCTGGGTGTTCACGAACGATTTCGCCGCCTTGCGTCCCGACGCTGGAGATGACCGGTTGGATGACGGGCTGCTGGTGGCGGAGGCTCAGCCGGGCACCTGTCGCGTGCTTTGTTTCTCGCCCCGCCACGACCTGACACTCACGGACATGGAGCCAGCCGGCGTGCGTGAGGTGATCGAGATGTGGGCGGACCAGACGCTGCAGCTCGGTGCCGACTGGCGCTGGGTGCAGATCTTCGAGAACCGCGGCGATGCCATGGGGGCATCCAACCCACACCCCCACGGACAGATCTGGGCCGGCGCGGCCTTGCCGGACCGTGGCGCACGCGAAGATGCCTCACAGCGGCGATACCACGCCGAGACCGGCCGCCGCCTGCTGCTCGATGTGGTGGAGCAAGAGCGCGCCGGCGTTCGCGTCGTCGAGGAGGACCAGGAGTGGCTGGCGCTGGTGCCGTTCTGGGCAGTGTGGCCGTTCGAAACGCTGCTGCTTCCCAAGCGGCCGGCGGCACGCATCCCCGATCTCGACGAAGCGCAGCGAGATGCGCTTGCCGGTGTGATGCAACGGCTGATGCGCCGCTACGACGCCCTCTTCGACCAGCCCATGCCCTTCTCCATGGGCTGGCACCAGGCACCCTTCGGGGAGGGATCGAGCGAGCCCTGGCAGGTGCACGCCCATTTCCTGCCGCCACTGCTGGAGGCTACCAAGCGCAAGTTCATGGTGGGCTATGAGCTGCTCTCCGAGCCGCAGCGCGACATCACCGCCGAGGACGCCGCAGAGCGATTGCGGGCGGCAGGCGCCGGAGGGTAGGCGTGGAGGCGTGGAGGCGCCGCGAAGCTGCTGATGGCGGGGTAGCATCGGATCGTGCCCAGGGATCTGGCGTGACCGGTCAGCCGCTCGTCGAACGCGAGGCCGTGCTGGCCCGGTTGGCCGACGAGGCCTGGGATCTGGTGGTCATCGGCGGTGGCATCGTCGGTTCCGGGGTCCTGCTGGATGCCACGTCTCGCGGCCTGAAGGCCGCGCTCATCGAACAGGATGACCTGGCAGTCGGGACCTCCTCGCGCTCGTCGCGCCTCATCCACGGCGGGCTGCGCTACCTTGAGGATCTGCGTCTGGGCCTGGTGCGGGAGGCATTGGCCGAGCGCTCCCGCCTGCTGAGGCTGGCGCCCCACCTGGTCCATCTCGAGCGCTTCCTCTTCCCGGTCTATGGCTATCCGCTCGTCAGCCGCGCCTTCATGGGGGCGGGCCTGACGCTCTACGACCTGCTCGGTGCCGCGCGCGATGGCGGCCGCGCCCATCACCTTGGCGCTGACGCCGTGGCGGAGTTGGTGCCGCCCATCCGGAGAGCGGGACTGCGTGGCGGCGTGACCTACAGCGATGGCGTGGAAGATGACGCGCGCTTCAGCATCGCCGTGGCTCGCACCGCGGTCGCGGCTGGTGCTGCCGCCGTGACGCGGGCGCGGGCCAGAAGCTTGCTCACTGCCGATGATGGGCGCGTCATCGGGCTCACCATCCACGATCGCATCAGCGATTCGGACCTCGATGTCCGCGCTGCCATGGTCATCGACGCCACCGGCGTCTGGCTGGGGCACCCCGAGGCGCGGCTCGGTGGCTCCACCATCAAGCTGGTGCCCAGCCGCGGCACGCATCTGGTCTTCGAGCGCGAGCGTCTGCCGCTGAAGACGGGCATGACGCTGAAGATCCCCGGTCGTGTGCTCTTCCTCATCCCCTATCCTGGCGCCTGGATCGTGGGCACGACCGACGAGGCGGACGACGGCGCACCCGATCGTCCGGCACCCACGGCCCACGAGGTCCGCCAGATCATCGACAACGTCAACCACGTGCTGGAGGTCGACCTGCGGCCAGAGGATGCCGTGGGCGCCTATGCCGGGCTGCGCCCGCTGGTCGGTGCGCCGGGTGGCGAAACCGCGCGTGTCAGCCGGGAACACACCATCCATCGCGAGGAGTCGGGGCTCATCCGGGTGTCCGGCGGCAAGTACACGACGTACCGGTTGATGGCGCGCGATGCGGTCGATGTCGCGCTCGAGGCCCGGGATGCCGACAGGCCCCAGAGCCGCACGGCCGACCTCGAGCTCTTGGGCGCGGCGCCACGTGAGGCACTCGATGCCCTGGTGGCTGAGCTTGCCGGCGTCGGTGACCTCGGTGAGGGGCGTGCCCGCGCGCTGGTCGATCGCCACGGGACACAGGCGCGCGACGTCGTCCGTCTGGGCGAAGCGCGTGACCTGCTGCGACCGCTGGCTCCCGACACGCCGGAACTGGAAGCGGAGGTCGCGTGGGGCGTGGAGCAGGAGATGGCGCTCACCCTCGATGACCTGCTGGCACGCCGCATGCGCCTGTCGATGGCCCGACGGGACCGCGGGGCTGGGATCGCCCCGCGAGTGGCCGCCATCATGGGCGCCCAGCTGGGCTGGGATGCGCAGCGCCAAGCAGCTGAGATCGAGTCGTACCTCGCAGGTGCCCACCGCGAGTACGACGTTCCACCCGCGTGAGACCGAACAGGCGACGGGACGAGAACATGAACGCTGAGGAGCCACACCGTGAGCGCTGAGTACGTCCTCGCCCTAGACCAGGGCACGACATCGTCACGGGCCATCGTCTTCGATCGCGACGGCGATGCTGTGGCCGTGGCACAGCGCGAGTACCCGCAGGGCTACCCCTTCCCCGGTCATGTCACCCACGATGCCGAGGACATCTGGGCCAGCCAGATCGGCGCCGCGCGCGAGGTCCTGGCAGCCATCCCCGGCGGCGCCGGGAGCATCGCGGCGGTCGGCATCGCCAACCAGCGCGAGACGACCATCGTCTGGGACCGCCGTACCGGAGCTCCCGTCGCTCCGGCCATCGTGTGGCAGAGCCGCATCACCGCCGACCGTTGCACCGCCCTGCGTGAGGCTGGCCATGAGCCGCGCGTCCGCAGCCTGACCGGTCTGCCGCTGGACGCCTATTTCAGTGGTCCCAAGATCGCTCACATCCTCGACGCTGAACCAGGGTTGCGTGCCCGGGCCGAGGCGGGCGAGCTGTGCTTCGGTACCGTGGACAGCTTTCTGGTCTGGCGCCTCACTGGCGGCCGCGCCCACATCACCGACGTCTCCAATGCCAGTCGGACGCTGCTGTTCGACATCGGTGCGCGGTGCTGGGATCCGTGGCTGTGCGAGCTGATGGGCGTGCCCATGGTGATGCTGCCGCAGGTGCGCCCCTCCTCTGCCCTCCTGGCTGAGACCGATACGAGTGTGCTGGGTGCGTCACTGCCCATCGCCGGCATCGCCGGAGACCAGATGGCGGCTACCTTCGGGCAGGCTTGCCTTACGTCGGGGATGGCCAAGAGCACCTACGGCACCGGCGCCTTCGCCTTGCTCAACACCGGGCCACAGGCGGTGACTTCCGAGCATGGCCTGCTCTCGACCGTCCTGTGGCAGCTGGGTGAAGAGGGCGAGACCGTCTATGCGCTGGAGGGAGCGGTCTTCATCGCGGGCGCCGCGGTCGGCTGGCTTCGGGATGGTCTCGGGATCATCGAGCGGAGCGGCGACGTGGAGAGCCTCGCGGCACGCGCTGATCGCGACGCCGGCGTGGTGGTGGTGCCGGCCTTCGTGGGGCTGGGAGCGCCGCACTGGGACCCCGATGCACGTGGCGCCATCATGGGCTTGACGCTCGGCACCGGCGCAGCGGAGATCGCACTGGCCACCGTCGACGCCATGGCCTACCAGGTGGCTGACGTGCTGGATTCGATGGCGCTCGACGCGCGCGGCGGGCTGGATGCGCTGCGTGTCGATGGCGGTGCGGCGGTGAACGATGCACTCATGCAGTTCCAGGCGGACATCCTGCGGGTGCCGGTGGAACGGCCGCTTGTGACCGAGACATCGGCACTCGGAGCGGCCTTCCTGGCCGGCCTGACGACGGGCTTCTGGTCGTCGACCGAGGAGGTCGCGGCGACCTGGCGACTGGAGCGGCGCTTCGAGCCACGGATGGCCGATGCCGAACGTGACCGCCTGGTCCATCGCTGGCAGCGAGCGGTCGAACGGGCGCGGGGTTGGGCTTCCGACGAGTAGCGCCGGTCGGGCAGAGGCGCCTTGCCATCGACGACCGCGCGTGGGGCGCTACAGGTCGAAGTCGGGTCCGCGGTAGATCACTTCTCCATCGAGCAGCGTGGCCGTCGGGCGAGTCGTGGCCAGCCGGTCGGGGTCGGGCGTTTCGTCGAAGATGGCCGCGGGGAGCACCAGCAGGTCAGCGCGGGCGCCAACGTCCAGATGGCCCTGGTCTTCGAGGTGGGCCGATCGCGGCCCGTCGAGGCAGGCGCCGCGCAGCGCACGATCGAGGCCGATGGCCTGTTCGGGATGGAATGCGTCTCCCTTCGGCCAGCCAGGCCCGCGACGACAGACCGCCGCAGCCATTCCTGGCCAGGGGTCAGCCGGCTCCACCGGAGCGTCCGTGCCAAAGGGCAGCAGCGCACCTGTTCCTGCCAACGTCGCCAACGGGAACGCCGTGGCTGCGCGCCGGCCCCACGATCCACGCATCGCCGACGCGTCGCTCAACAGGTGGCTCGGCTGCACCGAAGCCGGGATGCCCAGTGCGGCGAAACGCCCGAGATCGGCCGGGTCGACCAGTTGCGCGTGCTCCACGCGGTGCATGGCGCCCGGCACCACGGGCAGGCCTTCGATGACGTCGAGCACGGTCCGTACGGCAGCATCGCCGATGGCGTGGATCTCACTGGCGATGCCGGCCACAGCGGCTCGCCCGGCGACATCGGCGAGTTGCTCGAAGGAACGCACGGGCATGCCACTGGCGCCGCCCGGTGGCACCCCGCCCGGATCGCCGGGCTCATAGGGGGCCAGCAGGGCCGCGGTGCGGCTGCCGAGGGCCCCATCGCTGAACAGTTTCAGCCACCCGTCCCGGTAACGGCCGCGCTCGTCACCCTCGACCGTCCGGCCGCTGCGGAACCCCATCCCGATGGCGCGCTCGAGCTGCTCTTCGCGCACGCTGGCCATGACCCGCAGTGGCAAGCGCCCTGCGATAGCCATCTGGCGGTAGAAGACCGGGCCGCCGCGCAGCTGCGGATCGGGCGCCAGGCCGCCGGGATCGTGGACCGAGGTCACGCCCAGCTCAGCCAGCGTCCGTGCGTAGGCGCCCACCGCCCAGTCGACGTCGGCCGCGGTCGCCGCGGGGATGGAGGCATCGACCAGGCCGGCTGCGGCCTCGTACATCACGCCGGAGGGCCGACCGTCGTCGTCACGCTCGATGCGGCCGGAGGGCGGATCCGACTGCGCAGCCAGACCGGCCAGCTGGATGGCGCGTGCACTGAGCCAACGTGAGTGGTGGTCATGCGCCCAGAGCGCAACCGGCCGGCCAGGGGCGGCCTCATCGAGCCAGCCGGCATCGGGATGGGCTCCCAGGGCTGGAAAGCTCCAGCCGTGGCCCAGCAACCAGCTGTCGCCGTCACCCGCGGCAAGGCGTTCGTCGTGAGCCGTCGTGATGGCGCGCACGACCCCGTCTCGGTCGAGACCGGTGAGGTCAGGCTGCCCGGCTCCAAGGGCGGCTGAAGCGAGGTGGATGTGCGCGTCGGTGAACGAGGGCATCACGGCCAGGTCAGTCGGCAGTCGCCAGAGCGTCGTGCCCAGGCCCGTCAAGGCTTCTACCTCTGCTGCATGACCAGCCGCCACGATACGGCCACCCGCGATGGCGATCGCCTCCACCCAGCCGAACCCGCTCGCTCCACCTAGCGTGGCGATGCGGCCGATGATCAGCCGCTCGGCGATGAGGTCAGGCATCGTCGCCAGCACCCAGCAGCCGCGCTAGAGCACCTTGGTCGAGTCCGGCGCCCAGACCCAGCGCCAGGGCCACTCGTGCTTTGGGCCCGCTGAGCGTCCCGGCCAGGATGGCACCCGCGTCGTGCCACGAGCGCCCGCCGCCGCTGAAGCCATACCAAGGCCCCACGGGGCCGGCCGCGCAGCGCGTGGTCAGCACCACGGTCACGCCCGTGGCCATGGCCTCTCGCGCAGCCGCCAGCAGGTCGGGGTCGGTATTGCCCGAGCCGGTCGCTTCGAGCACGATCCCGCGCGCACCGCCACCGATGGCGGCCCGCAGCAGGTCACCGTCGGTGGAGACCACCGCCGTCAACAGCACCACCGGCTCGACCGCAGCTTCAGGCACCCGGTCAAGCGTGCGCCGCCCCGTGCGTGGGCGATCCAGCACGACGGCGTCGCCCACGACGTGACCCAGCGGCCCGTGGTTGAGCGCCGCGAACGTCTCGATGGCGGTGCTATGGGACTTGGTGACATCGTCTGCCGGCAGGATCGTGCCGGCCATGACCACCACGACGCCGGTCCCGACCAGGCGTGGGTCGGCTGCGACCCGCACCGCGTCGGTGAGGTTTCGCGGCCCGTCATAGTCGGGATCGCCGGCGTTTCGCATGGCGCCCACCACGACCACCGGTGGCGCATCGGTGTACAGCAGGTCCCAGGCGTAGGCGGTCTCCTCGAGCACGTCGGTGCCCTGGACCACCACCACACCATCCACGCCGGCCTGCCTCGCGGCGTCGCTGATGAGCCGGCCCAGCTCCAGGATCTGTGCGAAGCGCAGGTGCGACGCCGGTACCAGACCCCAGTCGATGGCGACGAGGTCCGCGATGTCCCCCAGCGCCGGGACCCTGGAGAGGATGGCGGCGCCGTCGAGCGCCGGCACCGCGGCCCCGGTCACGGCATCGGGCAGCATGGAGATGGTGCCACCGGTGAAGATGACCGCGATGCGTGGACGATCAGTCACGGGATGGTCCGGGAGGTCGCTCCGGAGCCGGTCCGGCACGGCCGGGCACGACCTGGCTGGCGATGATGCGGATGGGCCGGGTGGCCTCCATGTCCTCAGGGATATAGCGCATGCGGATGGGCCGGTTCAGCGTGGACGAGGCAGAGGTGATGGTCATGGGGTCCATGGGCTCGACGTTGATCGGCCGGGCCGAGCCGGTGACGTGTGGGTGGGCGAAGATGACCGAGAGGACGCCGACCGCGCCCACGATGAGCGCAGCGACCACGATGACCGTAGCGGCCCCCACGATGTCCGCGACCGGTCCCACGATGATGATGGGGATGAACGAGGCCATGCTCACGAGCATGTTCAGCACGCCGAACACGCGGCCACGAACGTCGGACGGCAGCTCCTCCTGGAGCGAGGTCTGAGCCGGCACCGCGACGAAGGCGTAGCAGATCCCGGCCGCGAAGGCCACCACGATGACGACCGCCAGCAGTGCGGTGTGGTCACCATCGCCCGGCTGGCCCATGAACTCCTGGGCCAGTCCCAGGATCACCAATGAGAGCGCCAGCGCCACCATGCCGCCCTCGATGAGCCGCCGGCGGGGCAGGTACTTGCCGATGACGTTGAGGATGGCGATGCCGCTGACCAGACCCACGCCCAGCGGCAGCAGGATGACGATGAGTTGGCCCTCTTCGAGGCCCAGCACGTCGCGCGTGAAGGCGGGGGCGATGACGCCCAGGACACCGATGAGGGAGGCCACCATAGCCAGGTAGGTGAGCGACCAGAAGATGTTGTGGTGGTCGCGGATGTAGCGGATGCCTTCCTTGAGCTGGTCGAAGGTGGCCGCGACCGCGCTCCTTGCCGACTGCAACGTGGCACCGCCCACTTCGCCGGCCGGTGCCGGGGGCAGGATCCAGCAGAACAGGCCGCCGAGGCCATAGGCGGCGGCCACGATGAAGATGAGGGCTTCGGTTCCCACGACCGTCTGTGCCAGCGGACCGAGGACGGCGAAGCCCAGGACGAATGCACCCTGCAAGGCGAGGATGAACAGGCTGTTGGCGGACATCAGCTGCTCGCGCTTGACGACTAGCGGGATCATCGCCGCCTCAGCCGGGGCGAAGAACGTGGTCAAGGTGGCGACCAGCGCGGTGACGACGAAGATGACCGCCAGCTGATCGGTGAAGAAGACCAGCAACAGGAACAGGGCGCCACGCGCGAAGTTCGTGGCGACCAGGATCTTGCGCCGGTCGAACATGTCGACGAAGACACCGGCGATGGCACCGAAGATCACCGCTGGCACCAGGAACATCAGCAGCAGCAGGCTGACCGAGGTATTGGAGTTGGTCAGCCCGAAGACGGTGATGGTGAGGCCGAACAGCACCATGTTGCCGCCGACCTGGGTGAAGATCTGGGAGCCGAACAGCGCCAGGAACCTGGGGTTGCGCAGGACCTGCCGCGCTGGCGCGCCGTCAGCGCCACCCGATACCCTGATGGCGTCATCGACCTGTTCTCGGATCTCACTCATGTGCTCCGTCACCCTAGCAGGGCCGCCCCCTGGGCTGCCCACGCATCGGGGACCGGGCCGGGCTCCACGTCGCGCGGCCCATAGGCCTGCGGCGGCCTCGCATCGAGCGATGCCAGCCAGGCGGCGTCGAAGGTGGCGAAGTCAGTGCCGGTGGCGCGCACGAAGGCCGCGTCCAGCCCGGTGCCATCGGCGAATGAGGTGATGAGGTCCACCAGGTGCGCCTCACCGTACGTCTGCACGAAGTGGTCGACGGCGGACACGCTCTCCGCGTAGGCCAGGCCGCTGCGGGTCGGGCGTGTCGGAAAGTTGCCGCCGAGGCCCTCCAGCGGCATGATGCTGCCTCCACCAGCGGCTCCCCGAACCTGCGAGCGGTCGCCGTCCGTGTAGCCCCGCGAGAGGTACACCGCCAAGCCCTCGTTGAGCCAACGCGGCGGGTACTCGTACGGATTGTCGACCGCGTCGTGGAAGACGAGGTGCGCCAGCTCGTGGGTGATCAGCTCGGTGAGCCAGTCGGAACCGATCTGGCTGGGCTCGATGAGGCCGAAGAGCGTGCGGATCGATGGGTGCGCCTGACCGCCCACGTTCTCCCGTGTGGCCGGTCCCAGGGCTTCGCGGAATGCGCGCGCGTCGGCGTAGATGTAGAAGTCCACCGGCTCCATCTGCGGAACGCCGAGGAGGTCCGCTGCGGACGCCAGTGCCTCTTCGGCGATGGCGAGGGCCTGTTGCCCGAAGTCCTCGCTTCCGTCGTACCACCACACCTTGACACGGTCGCCCTGCAGCGATCGCCAGTCGAAGCGCTCATCCGCCACGGTATGGGTGGCCGTCGGTCCGCTGGCACTGCCCTCGTCAGTGACGACACGGAAGTGGTACTCCCAGGTGGTGTTGGGCACGATGTGGCCGGCGCGATGGACGGTCGCGCGCCACTCATCCTCACCGGCACCCTCCAGGTTCGCGAACTCGACTTGCTCGTCGTCGTCACCCGGTTCCCGAGTCAACAGCTCGACGCGCTGCGGTGGCCGATTCGATCGGAACGTCGTGCTGAAGACGACGGTCTCGCCGAACGCGCCAGCGGCTTGCGGCACGCCGAAGACGATATCCGCACCCACCTTGGCCTCCGCCTCCGCCGTCACGGGAGCCGAGACGATCAGCAGCGAGACAAGCACCAGCAGCAGCGCCGCTGCGGCCGCCAACCGGCCACCTCTCATCGATCGCCCCATGCCAGTCCAGCGTAGCGGACGATGCCCACGCCGGAGATCTGCCCGCCCTGCAGATCCTCGCGACTCAGCCACCAGCGGTCGCCATAGTCGAGGGGGATGACTGGCACCTCTTCGCGCAGGATGGATTGGGCGGCGTCGTAGAGCCGGGCCTGCTCGGCGCTGTCGCTGGTCGCAGCAGCGGCATCGATGAGGCTGTCGTACTCAGGGTCGCTCCAGCGGCCCATGTTGGCGCTGCTGTCGGAGCGCAGTAACAGGCCCAGGAAGTCGTGGACATGGGGATAGTCGGCGCTCCACGACAGCGTCCACATGTCGGGCGTATCGGTTTCCAGCAGCGCCGAATGTTCATCGAACGGGCGGACCTCGACGGTGACACGTATGCCCAGTTCGCGCTCGAGGTCGGCCGCGATGGCCTCCGCCGGGCCTGCGCCATAGGTCGCCAGCGACACGTCCGGGAAGCCGGCGCCTCCGGGGTAGCCCCCCGCGGCCAGCTCGATGCGTGCGGCGGCAGGTTCGTAGGGTAAGAGGTAGTCGCCCCCGCCACGCAGGGCCACGCCGGGCGGCACGATCGAGGTCAGTGCCTCGTCGCTCTCCCCGGCCAGCGATGCCAGCCGGCGCCAATCGACAGCCATGGCCACGGCGCGCCTGACGCCGGGGTCGTCGAAGGGTGGCTCGGCCGTGTCGAACCCGAGATACTCGACGGCCATGTCCTCGGTGTAGCGCAGCTGCGGTCCAAGCTCGCGGTCATAACGGATCCAGCTGGCGTCGGCCGGTGAGATGCCGGTCCAGTCGACGGCACCATCCTCGAAGACGTCGACATTGCTGCGGCCGCCGTCGTCGGTGATGACCGTCACGCGCTCGATGGGGGGTGGTCCGGCCCAGTACGCGTCATTGCCCCGGAGTCGGATCTGGCCGCCTCCCTGGTCGACGGGCAGGTAGGGACCGGAAGCCACCATCGCCACGCCATCGCCGGGGCCTGCGGCCGCACGCTCGATCGCTCTCGGTACGACTGCCAGCGTGGGCACGGCAGCGACCGCGGGGAAGAAGGCTGCGGGCTGTTCGAACTCGACGCGCAGCGTGCGACCATCGGCATCCAGTCCGACCGCATCGGCCTCGCCTTCGCCGCGTGCGTAGGCGGCGGCACCTTTGACGTCATCGAGCACGCTCGAGAGCGGGCTCGGATGGGCCGGGTCGATGACTCGCAGCCAGGAGCGCTTCACGTCCTCGGCGGTGATGGGGGTGCCGTCGCTGAAGGTGAGCCCCTCACGCAGCTCGAAGACGAGTCGGCGGCCACCGTCCTCCAGTCGCCAGGACTCTGCCAGGGCCGGCCGTACGATCGACTCGGCGTCCAGTACGGTCAGGCCCTCGTACACCTGGGCCAGTACCTGTGCCGACGTGCCGTCGGCGATGACGGCCGGATCCCATGAGAGGGGGCTACCGCCGGCAACCACGACATCGGTGTCCCCGGGCCGTGCCAGCGCTTCCTCGTCGGGGACGGGCGTGACGGTCCAGGCCGCAAAGAGCCCGACGGCCACGAACAAGGCGATGAGCGTAGCCGTGCCCACGATGGTTCGGCGGGTCCATCCTCGCGGCACGACAGGGCGATCCGGCTCGGGCGGCGAGTCGGTGGTGGGGGGCACATCGAAGCCCGGCGCCTGAAGCGCAGCGGGCGCATCACCTCGACCCAGAGACCCAGTGGAACGTGGCAGCGGATCGCCTCCCGGAGCGTGATGGTCGCGGCCAATGTAGCGCAGACCTCGTGTCGACCCGATGGAGGCGGGAGTGACGTGGTTGCGCGGCACCGGTATCCTGCGGCGGTTATGCGCGACCGACCCCCCGGCCGCCGAGCGCTCGCGTGTAGCCTCGTGCTGGCCCTGTTGCTGTCCCTCCTTCCGTCCGCCCTGCTCGCCCAGGACGAGCCGATGGCCTCCTTCGAGGGTGCCTTCGAGATCAGTGGTGATGTGGCTTCGGCCGATCTGCGCGTGGCATGGTCAGTCATGGACGCAGGCTCCCAATGGCAGGTCGAAGCGATCGGACCTACCGAGGAGATCGTGAGTCTCGTGCTGGAAGATGCCGAAGGGCAGCTGTTGGATCGCTCCAGCGGGTACGACCGGGCCGGGCTGTTCGACCTCGACCTGGCGCCAGGGAGCTACACACTCGTGGTGCTGCGCGGCGGCGAGGACGTCTTCCCTGTCAGCCTGGCCGCGGCCAGGCAGGCCGAGGAGCATGATCCCGAACCCAACGACAGCGCTGAGCTGGCCGTCCCCATCGCTGATGGTGAGGCCATCCGAGGCCGCCTCGCACGTATCGACCACGACGAGGACCGCTACCTGCTGGACGTGATACCGGGGGATGCCACCTTGCGTGACATCGAGCTCAGCTGGGATGGTGAGAAGGACCGCGAGCTGTGCCTCATCGGCGGCGAGAGTGAGCGGCTCCAATGTCGTCGGAGTCAGAGTCCGGTAGCCCTCACCGACCTGGCGCTGACGCCCGCTGCGTATCAGCTGCTCGTCACCGGTTCGGTGGACGCGGCTGACCCCTATCAGCTACGCATCACGCCCACCGGTCCGCGGCCCGGCGACTACGAGGCCGAGCCTAACGACGATGTCCTCACCGCCTCGAGCTTCGAAGCTGAGCGCGGCGTCCGTGGCCGCTCTCGACGTGAGGACGTCGACGTGCATGAGGTCACCATCGAAGGAGATCCGCAGCTGTGGCGTGTGGAGCTCAGTGGTCCGCAGATCGACCAGCTGGCCTGGGTGCGTGGGGTGAACGACGATGTGGCCATCTCGCGGCCCGGTTGTGACGGTCAGGCAGCCGTGCTCGATGACCTCGTCCTGGTGCCTGGGGCTCACCGCTTCCGGGTCCGAACCTGCGAGGGTGAGTACCAGCTGCGCCTGTTCCCGCTAGGCCCGCCCGACACGGACGGTGAGCGCGAACCCAACAATGATGATGTGCGCGCCGAGGCCTACGAGATCGGTGCGCAGCGAACGGGCCGCCTCACCACCGACGAGGACCTCGATCACTTTCGCTTCACGCTGGCGGCGCCGCAACTGATCCACCTCCGATTGACGCAGCCGAACGACGCCCAAATCGACCTGCGGCTGTACACCGGCGGAACGGAGGTGTTCCGGCAGTACGCGCCTGAACCCGGCGCCGATCTCGAGCTCGACCTCTGGCTGCTCGCCGGCGACTACCTGTTGCGGCTGGCGCCACGGGCCGTCAGCGAGGGTACCTACCAACTGAGCACCGAGCGGCTCGATCCGTTCGATGTGCCCGCTGATGCGGAGCCCAATGACCAGCCGGGTATGGCCCGGATGGCACCAGCCAGTCTCGCCTGGCAGGGTACCCGCGCTGGTGCCAACGAGGATACCGATGGCTACTGGCTGCCCGAGCTGGCCGCTCCCGGTCCCATCCGCATCCGCGTCGACGACGAGCGTCCCTCCGTGCGCCTCTATTCGGATCGGGCGCGGGGCGAACGAGTGCCGCTCGAACAGGACGAGGATGGCGTCTTCGTGGCCGCCGAACCGCCGCTGGCGGTGCCGCTCTACCTTGAGCTCCACACCGAGGACGACTACGCCATCGAGCTTGAGGCACCGGGTTGGCCCATGGCGATCGCAGCGCCTGAGCGATCGGTGCAGGTCGAGCTCGAGCTGGGCGCAGATGAGGTCGCGGCCTATTGGCCGGAGGGCCAGCGTGTCGATGGTGCCATCAGGCTCACCAATCGTGGTGCTGAGGACTTGGACCTACGCCTTGAGACCGCCTCCAGTCACTACGCCTGGGAACTGCTGCCGGAGGCTGGCGCGGTGTCGCTCCCCGCAGGTGAGACGGTCGAGATGGCTGCCACGCTGGAGGTCGCTCCCGACGTGTGGGCAGGATCAACCGTCCAGGTCACGCTGGCAGCCGTCACGCCGGATGGCGTCAGGGGCTCCGCCTCAGCCTCGATCGAGGGCACTCGGGACGCCGAACCGGTCGGGTCACACCTGGCCTGGCCGTTGCCCGCTGCCCTGCTGGGTGGTCTCAACGTGGCCGGAGCCGCACTCGGCGGCATGCCCTCAGGCTCTGTCGCCATCGACCGTGAGCCGTCTCTCTACGATGATCTCACCCCGACCGGCGCTGGCTTCGGCTACAACACGGAGCTGCCGCTCGAGATCGTGGTGGACCTTGCGGGCGACACCCCGGTGCCCGTCCGCGGCACCATCCTCAATTCCCTCGCCCGCGGCTCCCGTCTGGGTGAGATGGTGCGCGACTTCGAGCTCCTGCTGTCCGTGGACGGTGAGACCTGGCAGTCGGTCCTGCGCGGTGAGCTGGGGCGCATGCCCATCGACCAGTCCTTCGTGCTCGACGAACCGCTCCTGGCCACCCAGGCGATGTTGCGCGTGCATTCCCTGCACGGGCCCGGTGGCGGACGCGTCGTCTCTCTGGGTGAGTGGAAGGTCATCGTGGAGCCGGGCTTCGTGCCCGACGACATGCCGGCCAACATCGCCGCGCCCATCCGCGGCGGGTATGTGGCGCGACACAAGCCGTTCATGAACGGCTACGACCGGTGGTACGCCATGCTTGACGCCGACCTCAAGCGGCAGGAAGCGTCCTTCGACCGAGCCGTCGATGAGGAGCTGATGATCGTCATCGGGTTCCAGGAGGGTCGCGCGGCACAAGTGACCGGATTGCGCTGGCATGATCCGGATGGATCGGACGCCGAAGAGCGTGTCGACGAGGTCGACGTCGCGGTCAGCACCGATGGCCCCCTGGGCCCCTGGCAGCGTGTCGGCAGCTATGTGCTCGAGCGGGCGGCAGACGGCTCGGTGGCGCCATTCGAGCTGGACGAGCCCAGCTGGGCTCGCTACGTGCGCCTCAGCGCCGATCTGCCAGCGGGGGACGCCAGGCAGGTCGAGTTCCCCGGGCAGGTCGAGGTGCTCGAGCGGGTCACCGATGACGAGTACCGTTCGATCCTCGGGGAGTGGGGCTATACGTCGGACCGTGGGCCATACGAGTTGCTCGTGTCGCGGGCCGCGGTCACCCAGGAGCTTGATCCCGACGCAGGTGACACTCCTGAGACCGCGACATTGCTCGCCAGCGACACCGTCCGCACGGATCGTGCCGAAATCCTCGAAGACGTCGATTGGTACCGTGTCGGCGTCCCCGCCGGCCACAACACGCTCACCTTCGAGGTGCAGGGCGTCCCGACCGTTGGGGTCAACCTGTCGCTGTTCGATGCTTCCGGCGGTGCCCGGCCTATGGACTCGACCGCCATCCCCGGCGGGGAGCGCTACGAGGCGGTCGTCGAGCCCGGCGCGAGCTATGCCCTGCTGGTCGACCAGCCACCGTTCAACGTCGCCTTCACCTTCGATACCAGCGGCAGCATGGGGCCCTATCTCGACTTCATCTACGAGGGTATGCGGGTCTTCGCCTCTGACATCGAGCCTGGTCGCGAACTGGCCATGATCGTGCCCTTCGACGAGCCGCCACTCCTGCCGGGTTGGCAGGACCAGCCGCTCCTGCTTGAAGATGCCGTCAACAGCTATATCCCAGTCATCGAGTCGAGCAACATCGAACGCGGCCTGCAAGCGAGCGCTGGGCTCTTGCGCGGTCGGGAGGGCGTGCGCGCCATCCTCGCCACCGGCGACGCGGAGACCGGCACTCTGGACGAGGCACCGGAGGTGTGGGCTGACTTCGACGAGGTCCAGCCGACGGTGTATGCGGTCCACGTCGGCGCTGATTCCAAGCCTGAAGAGACACGCAACCTGATGCGTGCCTGGGCGCAGGCAAATGGCGGCCTCTACACCTACCCCACCACCCATGCGGAGATGGAGCGCTCCTTCGAACGCATGTCGACACGACTGCGGCGTCCCTCCACCTATGCCCTGACCGCCCGGACGGCATTCGTGAACCGCGATCCGGCGGCGCTCTCGGTGGTTGCACCGGTCGGGCAGCCGGCAGCACTCGCGCCTGACATCGGTGTGGAGATCATCCTCGACACCAGCGGCAGCATGCGTAACAAGCTTGACGGCAAGCCGCGCATCAGCATCGCCAAGGCCTCGCTGCGCGAGCTCATCGATGCCGGCCTGGCCGAGGGCGTGCCGGTCGCGCTCAGGTCCTTCGACTCCGTCGGCAAGAGCCGCGCGGAACGCTGTCAGACCACGCTGTCTCTGGCGTTGGGTCCGCTCGACCGTGCGGTCGCGTCGAAGGTCGTCAGTCAGCTGCGAGCCCGCAAGCCGACACGCACACCGATCGCTGCCGCGCTGCTCGCGGTGGCCGATGACCTCGCGGGCGTGACTGGCTCGCGGACCGTGGTGCTCATCACCGATGGCGACGAGACCTGCGACGGTGATCCCGAGGCAGCTATCGGAGCGCTGCAGGCGGACGGCATCGATGTCACCCTCAACATCGTGGGTTTCGCCCTTGAGGACGACGAGCTCAGATCTCGCATGGCCTCGTGGGCCGCGGTCGGCGACGGCAACTACTACGACGCGGCCGGCTCCGATGACCTGGCGGCCGCCATCGGCGCTGCCGTCGCTGCCCCCTATCGTGTCTACCGGCTTGGGGACGATGAGCCGGTGGCCGGCGGCACGGTCGGTGGTGTGCCCGTCCAGCTCGAACGCGGCGCCTACCGTGTCGAGGTGCTTACCGACCCGCCGACCGAGTTCGACGAGGTCATCCTCGCCGGCGGTGAGAGCCTCACCTTGGAGCTGCCTGTCCGCGACGAGTAAGGTGCACCCTAGAGCAGCAGCTCCAGCAGGACGATGGCCCACGAGACCATGGCGGTGATCAGCACGCCGGTGACCATGCCCACCGTCATGCTGGCGGGGATGGACACGCAGCCAAGCACGACCACGTACTCCGTGCCGCCCGAACAGCGGCTCGGCGGTGTCCGATTAGCCGGTGTGAACTTGCCGTTCTGGATGGTCCCCATGTTGTTGCCGGTCGCAGGGTCGACCACATAGCGGGGGCCGCCGCCCGACGAGTTGACATAGTTGCCACCGCCGATGAAGCCGGGGCGGACGCCGGGGTCGCTCACCGAACGCGTTCGGCCCGTGATCGGATCGACCGCCCAGAACGACGACCCGTCAGTATCGACCAGCAGCGCCAGTTGATTCGCGGCCAGGGCTCGATGCAGCGCCCCCGCAGCGGGCGGCACTGATCCGGCATCGCTGGGCTGGATGAGGGCGGGGGGACCGCTCATGGCCAGGCTGACGCTGCTCACCGCCGCTGTCGACGGATCGACTGCGGCGGCCCGTTCCAGCGAGAGTTCGGTCTCCAGCGCGGTCTGCAGCACGCCCTGCCACAGCCGGATGCGCGCCGCGGTCCCGTCGGGAGCCTGGTCCGAGGTGACCACGTCAACGTCGTCGAGCGCGAGGTCGGTGATGATGGCGGTGCCGTCGGGAACCTCCGGATAGGGCACGAATGACACCAGGTAGCCTCGCGGCCGGCCCACGAAGGCGCGCGCAGCATCAGGCACACCGATGCCTCCGGTGAGCAGCTGTTCCGAAGCCAGCACGATGCTTTGATTGGCCACGGCGAGCGGGTAGAACAGGTCGTGCAGGTCGAGGCCATCTGCCTGCTCGGGTTGGTTGACGAAGGTAGCCGCCCAGCCGATGGCGATGGCGCGCTTGACCGCCCATGCCCGCAGGTCGGCGGCTCCGTTGCTCACGAGCAGCTGGTGCACGCCTGCCAGTGCCGGCAACACCTCCCCTGCCGGCGGCATCGGATCCAACAGCTCGGGCAGCACGGTACCCGAGGCGCGGTCTGCCGGGTCCACGCGGTCGAGCAGGATGCGCTCAGCCACCAGGGGTTCGCTCCCGGGGGCCTCCGAGATGAGTTCGATGCGCAGGCTGGCGAGCTCCGGCCCAGCTTCGCCACCGAAGAAGCCACCATCCCCGAAGAGGGAGTCACCGGTGTCGCCACTACTGCTGATGGGGATGGTGGTGCCGGCAGTGGCTTCACCATCCACGCTCAGCACCGGCAGCCACGGAACGTCACTCATGGCATCGAGCAGGGCCCCGCCCAGGCCCGCGGCTTCAGCCTGGAACGTCAACCAGATCTCGCTGTCGGCGGCCTCCGCCGCGTCGAGCCATTCCTCAAGCACGATCTGGTCGCCGAGCTGGCCATCGGTCAGCAGCTCGCTGACGACACGGATGCCCAGGCGCTGGTGTAGCTCCTGCGGCGGTGCGTCCATCGTGGAGCCGGCCTCCGCCAGGGTCGTTCCGGGGACGCTGTCCGCCAATGTCGGGTCGAGATCGAGCCAGGTACCGTCATCTGTCTAGACCTGGACCCAGGCGTGCTCGCCGATCGCAGCCGCGAGGTCCGACGTCGCGCCGACCCCCAGACGCTCGGCTTCTTCGCCCAGGCCGTCGCTGAGCCGGGCGTAGTCCCGATGGGCACGTGTCGAGAGCGACTCGAGGTCGATGCCGATCACATCGCTCGCGGGCGGGTCATCCGGCGACGGCGGTGCGGGCGAGAGACTGCGCTCCAGGATGCTCTCCACGGCGGCCTCGGCAAGCAGGCCCGTGGCCAGGCGTGCTTCGCGTCCTTGTTGCCGCAGGAGTTCCTGCAGAAGCAGGGCCCGGTCCCAGGCGTTGCCAGCGCGGGCCACCAAGGTGCCATGGGCGCCACGCAAGACGCCGGGGTAGGGGTCGAACCCGATGCGATCACGGACGAAGGCGAACGCGGCCTCTGCCTCGGTCCCGAGTGACGCAGCCAGCTCCTCGATATCCCAGTCGGGACCGCCAAACCGATCGACCTGCGCCAGGGCCGCCTCCCCCGCTGCGTCGGCGTCATAGGATGCGGGGCCCACGTGCGGCTCATCGGCCGTGACCAAGGCCCGATCGATCTCACGCGTGGATGCCTCAGGTAGGCCTAGCGGCGGCTGCGGGCTCGTGGCCATCACGGGGCTGAGGCCAGTGATGACGAGTGCGGCCGCCAGCGCGGTCACGCTGACGGGCATCGCGATGCGGGGGGTTCGCATGCTGAGGTCCTCCGGCTCGAGGGGCTTCGATACGGGTTCCTTGGATCGGCTCTCCGGTGCTACTCGGCTAGGCATCCTCCAGGTGCTGGAAACGCGGCCACAATGAGAGGTCGAGGTCGGGAACGAGGCGTTTGAACTCCAACACCTCAGGCTCGTAGCCTTCGATGAGTGCCGCCTCATCCTTCGACGGGACCGACCGCTTGTTGCCCACCGTCTGATTGACACGCGTCTTGAGCAGGCGTGGGTCGGGAGCATACGGCTCCAAGCCGAGGAACTCCAGCGTGCGCCCGAACTCCTGCGCTGGCTGCCGGACGCAGCGCTCGTATTGCAGCACCAGCATGCGCTCCGGCCCCACGATCTCCATGAGTCGCCCTATCTGGCGGCCGTAGAAGCCACGCATGCGTGCCTCTCGCTTGCCGCTCTTCTCGTCCCGTTTCAGCGAGCGACGACGGTTCTCCTCGTGCCACTGGTTGAGCCCGGAGCGGTAGCGCTCCACGGGTTCACGCACCATCGTCAGCAGCTTCGCCTCCGGCGCGACCTCGGCGATGATGCCGGGCATGCGCGGCAGCGCCTGGTAGCGCGGGGTCCACTCCCCCGCCAAGTGGCCCGGCAGCCGCGGGAACTGGCGGTAGTACCAGTCCTTCTGCTCCTGCGAGATGGGCTCGTCCTTCATGCGGTCGAGCAGGTGCAGCTCCTTGCGGCGGGGCACGCCATCGATCTTCGGGTGACCCACCAGCAACGCCCACCACCAGGTGGTGCCGGCCTTGTGGACGCCCACACCGATGAAGTCGGGCGGGCCGATCGACGCGCCATCAGGGATGGCCGGCGCCTGCCTGCCACGCCGGTCGGCTTTACGGCTCGGCTCGCGCTCGGAATCGGTCATCGTCGTTCGGGATCGAACATCGGTGGCCGTGTCGGTTCGCCGGGTCTATTCACCGGTGCGCTGGGTGGCGTTCGCATCGAGGCCGATTCTAGCGACGACCCCGCCCGAGCGGTCGACATGCTGGAGTACCCTCGGTGCAGAGACCATCACGCGGCTATCGTCAGCGCGGCCGCGCGCACACTCCGAGGAGGTCAGCATGCCTGGCAAGCCCGTCGTCCTGCTGCGTCCAGCACCCCAGACCATCGAGCGCATCTTCACCGACGACGCACTGCGGCGCCTGAATGAGCGCTATGCCGTCATCGACGGGGAGGCCGATCCGTCGGAGGAGGTCATCGACGCCTGCCTCCCCGATGTCATCGCCATCATCGGCCAGCCCGATCTGCCGCGCGAGCGCCTCGAACGTGCACCCAAGCTGCGCGGCATCCTGAATGTGGAGGGCAATTTCTTCCAGAACGTCGACTACGAGTCGGCCTTCGAGCGGGGTGTCAACGTCGTGGCCTGCATGCCCGCCTACGCGCAGGCGGTGGCCGAGTTCTCCCTCGGCCTGGCCATCGACCTGGCGCGAGGCATCAGCCGCGAGGATCGTGCCTTCCGCGAAGGGCGTGAGCGCTATGTCTTCCAGTCCACGCAGGACGCCATCCTGTTGCGCGGCTCGGAGATGGGCATCCTCGGCTTCGGCAACATCGGCCGCAAACTGCTGCCGCTGCTGGAGGCGTTCCGTCCGGCGGTGGTGCGCTGCTACGACCCCTGGCTCCCGGATGCGGTCATCCGCGACGCCGGCATGGTGCCGGCGTCACTCGATGAGGTCATGTCCACCAGCACCTTCCTGTTCGTGCTCGCCACCGTCACCGACGAGTCCACGCACCTACTCAACGCTCAGAACATGCAGCTGATCCCGAAGGGCGCCCGCGTGGTCCTCACCAGCCGCGCGGCAGTGGTCGACTTCGACGCCATGGTTCGCTACGTCGACGAAGGTCGCTTCCTGGCCGCCACGGACGTTTGGCCCGACGAGCCGGCGCCGGCCGACCATCCTGCCCGAACGGTCGAGAACATGGTCCTCCAGGCACACCGTGCCGGCGGCATCCCGGCGGCCTTCGACGAGATCGGGGAGATGGTGCTGGATGACCTGGCGCTGCTGGAGCAGGGCTTGCCTCCGGTGCGCAACCAGATGGCCATGCGCGAGCTCGTCACCCGCTACCGCTCCAAGCCGGTCGAATCCAAGTCGATGGAATAGCCGGACTGGCGTTGCCGGACGGGACATTCGGCATCTGACATCCGCGCCCCTTTCGGTTACGATATGGTTACGAAAGGAGGCCGGTATCGTGTCGGTGCTCGTCGCTGGTGCCCAGCAGCACGCAGCGGCAACTGCAGCCCTCGTCGTCGAGGCGTTCGTGTATCCGTTCTACCGTCACCATCGACCGGCCACCTCCCACGGCATCCGCCGTGCTCCATCCGAGACCGCTCCGTGGAACGTCCGTTCCCTGCGCCGCCTCGATCCCGTCCCTGAGTCAGTCGAGACCGGCGCGGTCTCGACCGGAGGTTGATCACCGTGAAGTCCGTCGTCGTCTATGGCTCCCGAAGTGGCAATACCAGGAAGATCGCCGAAGCGATCGCCGGGGCTCTGGCGGCGTACGGCCCGGTGTCCTTGATGGCCGCTGAGGATGCCTCGGCCACGGTCTGGGACCACTGCGATGTGCTGGTCGTCGGCGGCCCCACGGAGGGCCGGAACATGACACCCCCGGTGCGCGCGTTCTTCGACCGTCTTCCGGCCCAGGCACTATGCGGCATCACAGCGGCAGCTTTTGACACGCGCCTCGATTGGCCGCGGGCCTTCACGGGCTCGGCTGGACCGGTCATCCGGCGTCGTTTGCGAGAGGCGGGCGCCCACGTCATCACGTCCCCTGAGTCGTTCAAGGTGACTCAGAAGCCCAGCCTCCGCTACGGCGAGCTGGAGCGGGCCACGCTGTGGGCACGAACGGTGGCGGAGGCTGCCCGTGCCAAGCCGGCCCACGATGGTGTCGCGCATCCGGTGGCTGCCTGACCCTATCGCGCAACGGAAAGACGACCGCCGTCCTACCGGATGGAGGACGGCGGTCATTCGTGTGTCTGGATGCGTCACCGCGACCGAGAACGCGCGGCGCGGTCCCGGTTCAGCTGAGAGCCAGCTCCGCCTGGACGGTCGCCCCGTCGTCGTCGATGCTGATGCTGAAGCCCAACTCCTCGCAGATGCGGACCATACCGCCGTTGGCGCCGAGGATCTCAGCGACCATGAGGTCGACCCCCTCCTGCTGTCCCACCTCGATGAGCCGGCGCACCATCTCCGTCCCAAGGCCGTGGCCCTGGTAGTCGTCGGCGATGATGAGCGAGAACTCCGCGGTGTTGGAGTTGTTGAGTCGGATGAGTCGCGCGATGCCGGCGATGCAGAGCTTCCCGGACTCCGGATCGAGTCGCTCGGCCACCAAGGCGATCTCACGGTCGTAGTCGGTGAAGCAGACGCGTACCAGCCGCTCGTGCGCGATCCGCTGCTCATAGCCCAGCTTGGTGAAGTAGCGCTGGTAGACCGTCTCCTTGGAGAGACGGCCGTGGAAATCGACCACCAGCGACTCATCTTCGGGCCGGATGGGCCGGATGACGAACTCGATGCCCGCCTCCGTCTTCCAGGACTTGGCGTACTTTCGCGGGTATGGCCGGATGGCCGACTTGGGCAGGTCTTCGTCGGCGACATCACGCGGGTGCAGGATGACGCGTGCGTCGAGCGCCAGCAGGCGGTCGGGCGAAGCCAGCAGCGGATTGATGTCCAGCTCGGCGATGGCCGGCTGCTCCACCACCAGCTCGCTGAAGCGGACAAGGAGCTGCTCCAGGCCTGCCATGTCGACGCTGCCCTGCCCTCGCACGCCCTTGAGCGCGGTGTAGATCTTGGTGCGTTCCATCATCCGCCGCGCGAGCGTGGCGGTCAGTGGCGGGAGGCCCAGGGAGCTGTCCTTGAACACCTCCACCAGGGTGCCGCCAAGGCCGAACAGGAGCACCGGGCCGAACTGCGGATCGATGCTGCTGCCGAGGATCAGCTCGTAGCCGTTGCGGTCGATCATGGGCTGCACCGAGACGCCTTCGAAGTCGTTGGCGCTGTAGTTCTCGACCACCGCCTTCTCGATGTCCGAGAAGGCCTGGCGTACGGCCGCTTCGTCCGGCAGGTCGAGGCGCACGCCACCGACGTCCGACTTGTGGGTGATGGTGTGTGAGACGAGCTTGACCACGACCGGATAGCCGATGTCGTCGGCAGCAGCCACGGCATGCTCAGCCGTGTCTGCGGTGCGGGTCTCGGCTACGGGGATGCCGTAGGCGTCGAGCAGTTCCTTCGATTCCGGTTCGGACAGCGTGGTGCGGCCCTGGGCTCGCGCCTGCTCGATGAGTCGGGTGGCGCGTTTGCGCTGCGGGCGGCGTACCCAGTCGGGCGTCAGGCCCGGTGTCTCGTAGAGCGACTTGAGGTTCTCGCTGTAGGCCACCAGCTCGGTGAACATGTGGGCGGCGCTGTCCGGGTAGGGGAAGGTGGCCAGCCCGGCCTCACTCAGGATGCGCTCACCGGCTTCGATGTCACTACCGCCCATCCAGCAGGTCATGATGGGCTTGTCTGCGTTGGTGGTGTACGGGATGATCTCGCGCGCGGTCTTGGTGGGGTCCGTCATCGCCTGCGGCGTGAGGATGACGAGCAGGCCGTCGCTGTCGGGATCCTTGGCCATGATGTCGAGCGCAGCCGCGTAGCGGTCGGGCGGCGCGTCCCCGATGATGTCGATGGGGTTGGCGCGGCTCCACGTTGGCGGCAGGACCTTGTCAAGCTTGGCGATCGTCTCCTCCGACACCGGGGCCAGCTTGCCGCCGCTGCGGATGAGCGCGTCGGTGGCGAGCACGCCGGGTCCGCCAGCATTGGTGAGGATCGTCAGGCGTGGGCCCTTGGGCAGCGGCTGCTTGCCCAGGATCTCGGCGAAGTAGAAGAGGTCACTGATGCGGTCGGCGCGCAGGACGCCGGTGCGCCGGAAGGCCGTGTCGAGGACCTCGTCGGAGCCGGTCATGGAGCCGGTGTGCGAGGCGGCGGCACGCGATGCCTCTGCGGTGCGACCTGGCTTCATCACGATGATGGGCTTCTGCAGGGCTACTTCGCGCACCGCTGACAGGAACGCGCGGGCATCACCCACGGTCTCCATGTAGATCACGATGGCGTCGGTGTCGGGGTCGTCGCCGAGGTAGTCGATGAGGTCGCCCCAGCCCACGTCGGCCATGGAGCCCAGCGAGATGATGGAGCTGAAGCCGACGCCCTCACGCAGGCTCCAGTCGAGGATGGCCGTGATGAGCGCGCCACTCTGACCGATGAACGAGACGCGACCCTTGTTGGCCATGCCTGCAGCGAAGGTAGCGTTCAGCCCGGAGATAGGGTTCATCACGCCGAGGCAGTTGGGGCCGACCACGCGCATGCCGTACTCGCGCGCCTTGGCCACCAGGTCGAGCTCCAGCTGGGCGCCTTCCTCACCGACCTCCTTGAAGCCGGCCGAGATCACGACGGCGGTGGGCACACCCGCTTCGCCGCACTCCTCGATGATGCCGGGGATCGACTTGGGCGGCGTGACGATGACCGCGAGATCCACCTTCTCGGGGATGGATGCGATGCTGCGATGGCTCTGGATGCCCAGGACGCTGGGGCGATTAGGGTTGACCGGATAGACGGTGCCGCCGAACGGACTGGCGATGAGGTTGGAAAGGATGGTGCGGCCGACGCTGCCGGCCTTCTCGGTCGCGCCGATCAGCGCAACGGACTGGGGCTTGAAGAAGGTCTTGAGCGAGCTGCGAACAGGTCGCGAGGGCTTGGACGCACCGTCCTGGACAGGAGCTGGGGTCTCGGTTGTGTCGGTCATCGTGAGAGGCATGGTATCGGCCATAGGGGATCGCCGGATGGGCCGGTCCGCCCTCTCGCGCGGTCCACGCGTCATGCCTGCCGAGCGGCTAGGATGCGCTACAGGAGGTACGACCACCATGAAAGAGGGCGTCGTCGCCCGGAAGTTCCTTCGCGCGTTCGCGGAATGGGACCTGGACACATACGGATCGCTGCTCGCCCCGGGTGCTGTGGAAGGCCGCCCGCAGATGGCTGAGAAGTTCGTGGGGCGTGATCGCATCATGGGCATGTACCGCAGCCGCAGTGGCGAGCCGCCGCGCATCGAGTGGCGCCGGGTGCAGGGCGAGGGACAAACATGGATCGGCCAGGGCGTCATCGAGGACGCCGCCGGCGACCATGGGCCTGACCACATCGTGGCGCTCGTGAAGCTGGATGCCGGCAGCATCATCGCGGTCGACTACTACTTCAGTAGTGCGTTGGAGCCGCCCGAGTACCACCAGCGCTTCGCCACCATCGTCGGCCACTAGCGGGGCGACCGCAGGGGCTTGGATGGGGCAGTCCTTGAGACTGGGTATGGCGTGGGGATCCACCGGACGCGAAATGGGAGGTTGATGTAGTGACTTCAGCGGTGTTGTCGAACCAGACCGAAGAACGGCTCCTTGGTGGCATCTCGTCGGCGTTCCGGGTCAACCCGTTCAACGGCCAACACTTGGTGGTCGCCGATGCGCACGGCGCGGTGGTGCGGACGACGGATGGCCGGTCCTACATCGACATGTTCATGGCGCATGGCAGTACCGTGCTGGGCCACGCCCACCCAGCGGTCGTCGAGGCTGTTCGCGAGGCGCTCGACGCGGGTGTCGTGATCGGCTACGAGACCGATCGGGGGGAGAGCGTGGCCCGTCAGGTTTCCGCTCTTATCCCATCGGCCGAGGCGGTCCGTTTCGTGGCGTCCGGCAGCGAGGCCGTGACGACGGCGCTCCGTGTGGCAAGGGCGCATACGGGCCGGGACCTCATCGTCAAGATCGACGGCCACTTCAACGGCGGCAGCGACTACGCGATGGTCAACTCCCTGGCCCAGAATATCGATACCAACAACTTTGGCGGCTCCGTTTCTCGCCGTATCCCATCCTCGGCTGGCATGCCCGCGGCGTCGCTCGATTCCGTCCTTCCGATCCCCTGGAACGACCTCGTCGCACTGGACGCGGTGTTGCAGGCGTATCCGGATCAGATCGCCGCGGTGATCATGGTGCCGATCGACTTCAACAATGGCTGTCTCTTGCCGTCTGATGGGTATCTTGATGCGGTGCTTGAACGGGTGCACGCCGCCGGAGCGCTGCTCGTCTTCGACGAGGTGCTGAGTGGTCTCAAGGTCGAAGGCGCTAGCGCGCAGGCGATGTATGGCGTGACGCCCGATCTCACCACGATCTCCAAGGCCATCAGCAGTGGCGTGCCGCTAGCGGGCGTGGTCGGAAAGCGCGAGTACATGGAGACGATGCTGCGACCCGCGCCGGCCGGTGCCGTCCAGGGCGGGACGTTCGCCGGAAGCGCGCTCGGGCTCGCCGCCGCATCTGCGACGCTGGGGTTGCTGACACAAGGCAGCATGCATCACGACCTGCTTCAGCGTGCCGGTGACTTCTTCGACCAGCTCCAGGCCGTCTTCGACCGGTCGCCGCTGCCGGCGCGTGTGCAGGGCATCGGGTGCATGTTCTCCGTGTATCTGGGCACCCGTGAGCCAGTCCTCTCATGCGGGGACGTGCGGGCACTCGACCAGGACCTGCGCCGGCGGTTCTTCTCGCGCTGTATCGACGAGGGCGTCTACTTCCACACCGACTTCAGCGTCTCGCTGGCGCACGATGACCGCCTGCTGGCCGAGGTCCTGGAGCGGATGGAGCGCGTAGCCAACGAACCCGGATGGTGAGGACTCGGCGGCCTCGTCTGCCTCGGGCATCGGCCACTCCGTCGACCCACCCTCAGCGGCGCGGATACCGATCAGTGTCTTGTCGGTGCCAGACCGCGCCACGACCCGGCGACCCAGCGGCCCCGGCCGAGTGGCCCGACGACAGTTCCGCCTCAAGCCGTTGCAGTTTCCGGGCGCGCGACTCACTCCACCCCGTAGAACTCGCGGATGCCGGAGGCGACGCGGTCGACCTCAGCGTTGGTGAGCTCGGCGAACATGGGCAGGCACAGGATCCGTGGCACCAGCGATCGAGCCACGGCCATGTCGTCGGCCGCTCGCCACGGGTTCGACTGGTAGGCGCCCTGGTCCGGCACCAGCTTGGGGTACATGATCTGGGTCTTGATGCCGCGTTCGTCAAGGTGAAGCTGTAGCTCCTCGCGTCGAGGAGCCTTGACGACATACTGGTAGTAGGCATGCCGACCAGTCACATCCGGCGCAGGTAGATCCAGCGGCGTGTCGGCCAGCAGCTCGGAGTAGCGTGCTGCGACCCGGCGTCGTCCGGCAAGCTGCTCTTCCATCGCGCGCAGCTTGATGCGCAGGAACGCGGCCTGCATCTCATCGAGGCGCTCCTGGAAGCCGAGCACCAGGTGTTCGTGCTTGACGCCAGCCTGGCCCATGTAGCGGAGTTGGCGGACTCGTGCCGCCAGATCATCGTCGGAGGTGGTGATGAAGCCGCCATCCCCGAGTGCTCCCAGCAGCTTGGCGGGATAGAAGCTGAAGGCTGCGATGTCGCCCAGGCTGCCGGCCTTGCGGTCGCCCAGGGTAGCGCCGTGTGCATGAGCCGCGTCCTCGAGGATCGGCACGCTGGGTGCCGCCCTGCGCAGTGCGTCGACATCGACGCACTGGCCGTAGAGGTGGACCGGGATGATCGCCTTGGTTCGCTCGCTCAGTGCGGCAGGTACGCGCGCCGGGTCCATGTTGCCGGTCACCGGGTCGACATCGACGAAGACCGGCGTGGCGCCGGTGTAGGTGATGGCGAAGACGGTCGCGATGTAGGTGTTGGGGACCGTGATGACCTCATCGTCGGCGCCCACGCCCAGCGCCCGCAGGGCCAGATGTAGCGCCGCGGTGCCACTGCTGATTCCGACACCGTGCCGGCTGTCGGAATAGGCGGCGAACTCAGCCTCGAACGCAGCCAGCTGCGCACCGAGCGTGTACTTGCCCACGGGCAGGACTTCCTCGAAGGCACGACGAAGCTCGGGAGCGATGGACGCGTGCCAGCGAGTCAGGTCCTCAGCCGGGATGACATCCTCCTGCGCGGCTGTCACCGGTTTCGAGTTGGTCGTGGTCATACGTGATCCTCCTGTGAGGGCAAGGTGGCGTCCGTGTACTCGCGCGGGGTCGGGATCGAACCCAGCAACTGCGAGGTGGTCTCAGGGTCGATGGCTGCTTCGTCGATGATCGAGTGCGGCAGGCCAGCGCGACGAACGAACGCCGGCAGGCCCAGGATGATCTGCTCGAGCAGCGATGGCTCGAGGCCCAGCGATTCCGGTCTCCACTCGACGCCGCAGCGGTCCAGGAAGTCCGCAGCTGGAGCCTGATCGTTGCATTGCAGTCCGGACATCAGCACGACGCCCAGAGCGACGAGTTCGCCGTGAACGAACGATCGACCGGTCACCGCTTCGGCGGCATAGGCGAAATAGTGCTCCGATCCCTCCTCCGGGCCGCTGTGACCCGCGTCCAGGAGGAGCGTGTTCACCGCTGCATACGCCCGGATGATGTGCTCGAGCGCCCGGTCGGTCACCCGTGCGACCTCGTCGGCGATCAGATACAGCGCTTCCAGCACCTCCGCGGCTGCGGCATCGATGCGGGCGTCGAAGTCGATGGAGCCGGCCTTGGAGCCGAGCGCCCAATCGAAAGACCCCGTCTGGATGGAGAGCAGGTCGCCCACACCGGCCCGATTGAGCCGTGCCGGCGCGGTCGCGATCAGCGCCAGGTCGGCCACGATGGCGTCGGCCACCACGAAACCGTCGTACTCGACGGTGCCATTTCGGCGCACGGCGATGGTGTTGGTGACACAGGCGTCGACGCTGATGATGCTGGGGGCAAGCAGCAGCGGCAGCCCGCCCTTCCAGGCCAGGTATTTGGCCGTATCCATGACCATGCCCCCGCCGATGCCGACGATGTGCTCCACGTCCGGCAGCTCGTGAACGAGACTGAGCAGTGCGGGCTCGTCGAGGGACTCGGCCTCCAGCACCACGGCGGCTGCCCGGATGAGTCGGTCATCCAGTTGAGCCATCGGGCCCGGCTGGCTCACCAGGGCGAAGCGTCCCGGTAGGTCGTCGACAGCCCCGTCCAGGATGGCGCGTCCGACCCGCAGCAGGGGGTTTTTCGCGCGCTCCAGCAGGTGGGCATCCATGACGAGCAGGATAGCAGGACGCGCACGCATGTCGAACAGACCGCGCATGAATCGTGCGCTTCATGCGTGAAACGCACAACGGCATTGACAGTGC
>JBBSAV010000022.1:0-35893 GCA_038251965.1 Candidatus Limnocylindrales bacterium | reverse complement strand
TCGGTCGGCGTCCTCGTGGGCGTGGATCCCGGCTACACAGACGCCACCGGCTTGTTCTCGTTGTCCGCAGGGACGAACGCACCCGGCGAGATCCTCGTCAGTCGCGACCTGGCCACCAACCTCGGCGCCAACCCCGGCGACGCCATCGCCTTCGCCTTGCCCGGTGGGGCCTCGGTGGACCTGCTCGTCTCCGGCATCGTGGACATCACCGGCGTTGACCAGGTGCTGGGCCCGGTGGATGCGGCCCATCGCGCCAAGGGCTTCAATGCGCCCACCAACGTGGCCGTGCTTGACCTGGCCTCACTGGCAGCCGTCGTGGAGCCGCTCATCCCCCCCCGACACCACCATGACCGACCCGGGAGCTACCGTCGGAGCGGCAGGCGATCTGGTCACGACATCCGAGTCGGCCGTTCGCCACGAGTTGCAGCTCCGCTATGACCATGCACAGATGCCCGGCGACCCGGTGGCAGCCCAGACGTGGCTGGACAACGTCCGCCGTCACATGGAGATCCAGGGCGCCGGCTCGTTCAGCGTGGCTGACGATGCGTCGGCGACGCTGACGCCCATCATCGGTGACCTCGCCTGGGGGCAGATCCTCTTCGTGTTCCTGGGCCTGCCGGGCATCGTCCTGGCCTTCGTCCTGGCGCGCCTTTCGAGCCAGTCGGGGGCGCAGGAGATGCGTCGGCACGTCTCGCTCCTACGGGCGCGCGGGGCGACCAGCCGTCAGCTGGCCGGCGTCCTCATCGGCTCGGAGATGTTGGTCGCTTTCCTGGGCGCCATCGTGGGCACGGTGGCAGGGGTCATGCTGGCCCTCGCCTTCTTCGGTGCCGAACTGCTCACCATCGACCCGCTGGTTCGGGTCGCGTGGGCCGCCCTGATCGTGGTGCCACTGGTGACGCTGCTGGCCGTGCTGGCCGCAGGCTCATCGTTGCGCTCACTCATGTCCAACGATGTCTCTACCGGGCGTCAGGAGGTCCAGCGCGCCCGCAAGCCGCTGTGGCAGCGCCTCTACCTCGACGTCATCCTGCTGGTGGGCGCGGTGGTGACCTACTTCGTGGTCAGCGCCGGCGGGGTCCATCCGGCCGTGACCACCGAGGGCAACCCCACCGTGACATTGGCACTGAGTTCCTTCGTGGCGCCCTTCCTGCTGTGGCTAGGCGGAAGCCTGGTGCTCCTCCGCCTAGGGGGCTTGGCCCTCCAACGGAGTGGCCGACTATCAGCGTTCCTGGCACGACTGCTGGGTCCTGGGGGTGGGCTCTCTGCTCCGTCGCTGGCAGCACGGGCATCGTCCGCCTCACGTTTGCTGGTGCTGGTGGCCCTATCGCTCTCGTTCGCCGTCAGCGTGTCGATGTTCCAGGCGACGTATCACCAGCAGCAGCGGGTCGACGCCGAGCTCACGCTCGGGGCTGACCTCAAGGCCACGCCTGCGACTGCCATGGATTCGGTGGCCGCAGCAGATGTCACCGCAGCCGGCGCCCTGACGGCCACGCCGTTCGTCCAGAAGGTCGTGTACGTCGGAGCCGAAGCTCAGGACTTGTTGGCCATCGACCCCTCGACACTGCCGTCTGTCTCACCCCTGAGCGACGGGTTCTTCCAAGGGAGCACGGCGGCCGACGCAATCGCCGCTCTTCAGGCACAGCCCGATGGCGTGCTCGTGTCGGGCGAGACCGCGATGGAGTACAGCATCGTGCCGGGCGACCACCTACGGATCAGGGTCCCCGACGCGTCGGGTGCGCTGCAAGACGTCCAGTTCCAGATGGCGGGCATCGCGCTCGAGTTCCCGACCGCCCCCAAGGACGCCTTCCTGGTGGCGAACCTCGACTATGTCGCCGCCCAGGTGAACGATCCGCGCATCAGCTTCGTGCTGGCACGAACGAGTGGCGACGGAGACGCGGCGGCCATCGCCGACCGCCTCGGCGGAGCGTGGCACGTGGATGGACTGACCTCCATCACGGCGCGTTTGGCCAACTCCATCACATCGGTCGACCTGGAGGCCCTGGTGCTCATCGATGTCCTGTTCGCGCTGCTCATCTCCTCTGTGGGTGCCGCGATGTTCGTGCTCGCCGGCGTGGCCGATCGAGCGCGGGAGCTGGCCGCGCTGGTCGCGGTCGGCGCCGACCCTGGGCAGGTCCGCGCGCTCCTCGCCGGCGAGGTCGGCACGATCGGGGCAGCAGCCATCGTGGCTGGCCTCGTCATCAGCGTCCTGGTAGGCATGACGCTGCTGACCATCCTGGCCGGTGTCTTCGATCCCCCGGCTGAGACTCCAGTGATGCCCTGGGCGACCGTCGGCCTGATCGTCGCCGCGACGGCGGGCGGGCTCCTCGCGGCCTTCCTGCTGGCCTCGAGATACGCCTCGCACATGCTCGTCTTGCGCGAGCTCCGGGAGCGGTGACAGATTGATAGGCCGTTAAGAAGCCCCAACCTTGGGCACGGCCTTACCTGCGCTTCACATTTCGACATCCAGTCTCGACCACAGATCGGGCCCTCCGCCCGACGCCAACAGAAAGGAGTCCCAGATGACTCACAAGCCAGGCTTGACCGTGATCTCGTCGGCCGTGGCGCTGTCCCTCGCACTGGCCTCGGCCGGTGCGGTGGCAGCCCAGGATGCGACGCTTGTACCGGAGGTAACGGCTGTTCCACAAGACTCGTCCTACACCTCCAGCATCGTGGTACCGACCGATGAGGCACAGGCCGAGACCGATGAGGCCGCGGCATTGGAGCCCCTTGCCACTGTCACCGCGGATGAAGCCACCGCCGCCGCCCTCGCGAGCACGCCAGGGGTGCTGTCCTCGGTCCAGCTCGATTCCGAGGACGGCAACGTCGTCTACAGCGTCCTGGTCACCGACGATACGGGCACCCTCATGGACGTCAAGGTCGACGCCGGCAACGCCACCGTTCTGGAGACGGCTCCAGCGGGCGACGAGGCCAGCGACGATGAGGCGAGTGGCCAGGAGGAGGCCGCCGACACCGAAGGCGGGGACTCAGCCGAGCATAGCGATGCGTCCGAGGCAAGCGGTGAAGGTGCCGAAGCGGCCGAAGGAGATGACGACTAGGGCCGACCTCGCTCGCGGGTATCGACGCGGCCAGGTGGCCTAACGCTCCCTGGTCGCTGAGTGATCTCCCAAGATATGACGGGATGGCGGGTGGACAGACCACCCGCCATCCCGCCTGTGCACCATGCGTCGGAAAAGAGGACCGGCAGTGCCTCAGTCTGGAGTGTCCCCAGACCCGATAACGCGCAGGAGGATCGCAAACCCCTCTGGCGAGCCTGACCAGCGAGAGCGCAGGGCGGAGATGCCCATCCGCCTGCGCACGTACCGTAACGCGACGACCGCCACGATGATGTCGTCGAGCGGACCGAGAACGGGGATGAACTCGGGGATGAGGTCGATGGGGCTCAGGATCCAGAGCAGCAGCCCGATAAGGACCACCCGCACATCCAGTGGACTGGCGGGATCGGCGACGATCGACCGCAGCATCCGGACAAGGTCCGGGATGACGCCGATGACTTCTCGCGTAGACGTGCCCTTGGGCCGAAGCAGCCAGAACAGGACGAGCGCGGCTGCCCACAGGATCGCGATCCCAGCAGCGATGCCGATGAACAGGTCCAATGATGCTCCTTCCACTCCGGGAGATGATGCCGGTCAGTCCGATGACCAGCTCTCGGCGGCGAGCGCGAGGATCACCGACTGGCCCCCTTTGCATCTGCCTCGCCGTTCGACCGCAGCGACACCAACGAGGCGAGCGAGGCGAGCATCGCGATGACGGCTGCGCCAAAGGCGATGCCTGGCCCGGCGATGGTCCAGAGGATGCCGATGAGCGCGGACGCGACGAAGTCGCCGAGCGACCCGATGCCGGCCAGGAGCCCGAAGGCCGAGCCCCGCTGATGCGCCGGGGCCAGCCCGGCGACGGCCGCGTGCTCGCCGGTCTCGACCGCACCGATGCCGATGCCGGCGATGACGAAGGCCACGCCCAGCAGCGCGATGGACGGCCCCGCGAGGGCGAACAGCCCATAGGCGAGGGCGAACAGCGCGACGCCTGCGCCGAACACACGGCGAGGCCCGATCCGGTCGGCCACGCGTCCGGCCGGCACCGAGGCCAGCGTCGCAGTGACGTTGTAGCCGACGTAGAGTGCGATGGCGGTCGTGGCCGCGCCGTCCTGCCCGAGCCCGGGCGTCAGTAGCTCCGTGGCCCGCAGGATGAGCAGCGTCGCGGCCATGTTGCCCACCTCGAACAGGGAGATGCCCACGAAGAGCCGGCCGAGCGGGCCGTGCAGGAGCGGGCGCACCACCAGTCGGACGGGTGCCGTGTGGCGCTCCTTCGGCTTCTCGAGGTGGCGCACGGCATAGACGATGGCCACCGCCGCGAGGAGACCCGGGATGACCGAGAGCAGGATGGCCTCACGGATGCCCACGGCCGCGACCAGCACGAGGGCCACGATGGGGCCGATGACCGCGCCGAGGTTGTCCATGGCCCGCTCGAAGCCGTAGGCGCGGCCGAACGCGGACGCATCGACCGCGTCGGCCAGCAGCGCGTTCCTCGACGGCACGCGGATGCCGCGTGCGGCCCAGGCACCGGCGCGCAGGATGGCCACCTGCCAAGCTGCCGTCGCGAGACCGACGGAAGCCGACAGGATCGCGGTCAGCGTGTAGCCGCCGACCGCGATCGATCGGCGACGTCCCGGATCGTCCGCGAGCGCCCCGCCGATGACCTTGGTGATGCCCGACAGCGCGTCCGCGATGCCCTCGATGAGCCCGAGGGCCACGGCCGGCGCGCCCAGCATCGTGCCCAGGAAGCCCGGCAGCAGGGCCGTGGGGATCTCGTGGCCAGCGTCAGACAGGAGGCTGGCCAGGCCGATGCCCCGCACGCCCGGCGTGAACCAGGGCCGCTTCGTATCCCCGCCGGGTTCACCGGGTCGCTCGGGCCCTGCCTCCTGCTGGCCGCCTGAATGACCCCTCGGGCTCCTCACGATTCCTCCTTGGGTGCAATGGCGTATCACGATATCCCTACTCGCACGAGGGCAAGCGTGGCCAAGCATCTCGGAGCGTCGCCAGGCATGGATCTCAGGACGACCCATACGTCCTCATCGCTGGCGTCGGACAAGACAGAGCGAGCTGCACCTACACGGGCACCTCGATGCGGAACCGTGTACCACCACGTTCTCGCGGAGTGGCGACGATGCTGCCGTGGTGGGCCTTGACCGCTGCCGCCACGGTGGCGAGACCGAGACCGGCACCATCCACGCTCGTGTGCGGTCCACGCTCGAACGGCTGGAACATCCGCTCACGAAGCTCCGCGGAGAGACCGGGGCCGCGGTCAAGCACGTCGATGACGAGTATCGAGCGGGGGCCGCCTGCTCTCGCCATCACTCCGCCGTTTGGCGGCAGCGAATCCACGCGAGCCAACACCTCGACCTGACCTCCGATCGGGCCGTAGGCCACCGCGTTGACGACCAGGTTGGCAAGGGCCTGCTCCATGCGGATGCGGTCCACCATGACCTGAGTCGCAGGGGCCTCCCGGCGGATCCGTGCCCCTCGGGAAGCGACCCGGGATCCCACCTGCCGCACGGCCGAGTCGACAAGCTCATCCACCTGCACCGGGGCTCGGACCAGAGCGCGACCGTCTGCCTCGGCTGTAGCCAGGGCGAGGAGCGCCGTCGTGAGCTCGCCCAGGCGGACGGCGTCGGTGTGAGCCGAACGTACGGCAAGGCGGAGCTCCGCGATGCTCGCTTCCGTGTCGTCCGCGAGCTCCAGCTCCGCCTGCAGTGCGGCCATGGGCGTGCGTAACTCATGGGATGCGCTGGCGATGAAGCGACGCTCCCGGCGCAGACCGTCCGCAAGGCGTTCGATCATGGCGTTCAACGTCTCTGCCAGCACGCCCAGCTCATCGCGCACAGCAGGCGTGGCCAGGCGCGCGTCAAGGTCCGTTGCGCCGATCAGGGCAGCGTCTCGCGTCAGGGCCGCGACGGGTCGGAGGGCCCGGCCCGCCAGCCACCAGCCGGCGCCGATCGAGACCAGGACCGCGACACCGCCGACGATGAGCAGTGCACGCGTCACGTTGGCGAGCGTGGTGTAGATCGTCGCAAGGCTGCTCCCGACCACAAGGATGACGGCGGCCTCGCCATCGCGGGCGACGCTGACCGCGTAGGCGGTGTCGCCGTCCTGCAGGTCACCACTGCGGAGAGATCCGCCCGACCCGAGCACGGCAGTGGGGGTGCCGAGGCTCGCATCGAGGAGTGTCCCGCTCAGGTCGAACACGGCGATGAACGAACCTGACGGCGTCTGTGCTTCGTCGGTCTGTAGACCGACCTGGCCCTGGTTGTCGAAGGAGAGCAGGATATCGACGGCCCGCGTCCTGAGGGCGTCATCGAGCGACTGTCGCAGTGCCGCACCCGCCTGCCACCAGACGATGCCCGTGATGGCCAGGATCATCATCGCCATCGCGATGCCGTACCCGGCGGCGAGCTTGGTGCGGATGGTCACGGAGTACCGGGCGCATCGATCGCGCGATCCCATCGCGCGGGCGCACGGAGCGCGTAGCCCACGCGGCGTACGGCCTCAAGCCGAGGCCTGGCCACCCCGCGCCCGAGCGCCTTGCGGATGGCTCCGACGTAGACATCGACGATCCGCGGATTGCCCTCGAAAGCCCAGTCCCACACCTCCTCGATGATGCGACTGCGACTCAGGGCCTCGTCGGGATGGCGCAGGAAGTATTCGAGGAGGGTGAACTCCCGTGCTGTCAACTCGAGCTCCTGCTTGCCTGCCGTGACTTGCCGGCTGGCCGGGTCGAGTCGGACGTCTCCTAGCTCCAACACCGTCGGTCGCCTGGTGGTCCCGCGGCGGGCCAATGCACGCAGGCGTGCCTCGAGCTCGGCGAAGGCGAACGGCTTCACCAGATAGTCGTCGGCACCGACATCCAGTCCGCGGACACGATCATCGACCGCGTCGCGCGCGGTCAGCATGAGCACCGGGCTCCAGCACTCCTCAGTACGCAGCTCGGCACAGAAGGTGAAGCCATCTCCATCGGGCAGCATCACATCGAGGACCAGGACGTCGTAGACCGACTCGCGTGCCAGCCAGCGAGCATCCTCGACCCTCTCCGCAACATCGACGGCGTGGCCTCGTCGGCGAAGACCGCGCGCGGTCAGTGCGGCGAGCCGGGTGTCATCCTCTAGAAGCAGGACCTTCATGGCTCGACGGTATCGCGACACGATGAATGCACGATGAATCCGCGCCGAGCTCGGCCTTACCGGCACCTGATGCACCGAGTCCTAGCCTGCAGCCAGGGTCGGCATCCAGCCCACCCCAGACCAGGCAAGGAGCCAATCATGAAGATCGAACGAGTACGACCAGCCATCCTCGGCGGCGCGGCGGCGCTGCTGATCGCCGGGGCCAGCACAGCAGGCGTCTTCGCCGCCACGAGCGACGCGGTGCCATACATCTTCAGTGGTGGAACGTACGCTGCCCAGGCGCCGGAGGCAGTCGCCGCCGAGGCTACGGAGTCCGCTGGCGCGCCAGAGACTGCTGAGGCCGCCGAGGTGGCTGGCCTGCCCGAAGCTGCTGAAGGCGTGGATGCTGACGGCCCCGGAGGACACGAGGACCCGGTCGGCCAGGAGGTCGACCACCATTTCGAGGGCGAGGAATAGTCTCGACTCGGATCCATTCGGTGCCGGCCGTCATCGTGGCGACGACCGGCACTGCACCTCGTTCTTCGCTCGAATGGCCCTGGAGCCGAATCAGCCTCAGAAGGCTCGGCCGATCAGGCAATGCGGTCCCGGCGGCTACCCATGAAGAAACCGACGACGAGCACGGTCACGACCGCGCCGATGACGGCCACGACGATGGAGGCGAGGTTCAAGATGTCGCCTTCCTGGCGGCCGGTGTTGAAGCCGAGCAAGCCGACGATGAAGCCACCGACGACGGCGCCGACGATACCCAGCACGATGTGGCCGATGACGCCCATCCCTCCGTCGCCCTGCACGAGGAACCCGGCGAGATAGCCTGCGATCGCGCCAAGGACCAGCCAGGCGATGATGTCGACGATCATGAACATGCTCCTTTCGGTTGATGTGGGCGTAGCTCATCGCGCACCGCTTCACATCGTCTTCCAGGGGGCAGCGGCGACCGCATCTACATGACCGTGTCCGGCGTGACAGATCCATTGCGGATCTCAGGTAGGCACGCCCCACAACCACGGGCTGCCCTCTTGTGCTGGACCGCCCTTTGCCTGACCCACCCGGCGGGTGACTCGACGGAGGAGCCCTTCCTGGACCGGGCTGGCCCTGACGAATGACCCGCCGGATGGGTAGGACGGCCGAGTCTCCGACCGGTCACCCGACGGGCGGGTCGACTGACGGAGCGATGCACGCTGCTCCGACCGGTCACCCGTGGGGCGGGTCATCGGGGCACTCCGACTGGTGCCCGCCGGGGTCCGCACCTGGGGGACATCGGCCAGGGGTGGTCGGCCAGGGTGGTCGGCCATAGGTCCGCGGCTGGGGTGGTCGGCCGGCGTGGTCGGCCGGGGTGGTCGGCCAGGGGTCCGCGGCTGGAAACCATCGGGCGAGATACTCACTACCACCTGCCCGGTTGGCGGCGCCGGCCACTCGCTTCAGCCGGCTTCGGGGAACTCGTTCTCGGCGGACTTCTGGACGCTCGCGATCTGGGCAAAGGCCGCACGCAGCAACTCCTGCTGTGTACGCGTGAGCGAGGATTGTTCCACGCTGTTCCCGGCATCGCGGCCGGCCAGGCGGTCGGTCAGCTGCACCTGTAGGCGCAAGCCCATGAGGAAGTCGTAGGCATCGGCGATCTCCGCGCCGCTTCCCCTCGGCAGCAGCTCGCGCTCGGTGAGCGCATCGATGCGATCGAGCGTGTGCGTATGGTCGATGCGGTGCCGTGCGGCGTCGACGCGCGCGAAGGCGACGATCGGCTGCAACGCATCCTTGAGGTCGATGCGGCCCCCCTGCTCGGCAGCGCCGCCAAGGTAGATGTTGCCGGGCAGTCGCAAGGGCGGCCGGAAAGTCAACGCATTGCGCACCAACTGGTACTGCACGCCGCGCGCGACCGGCAGCGTCTCGTGCAGGTGACGCTGAAGTGCCGCGGTGAGTGCGGCATCGCCGTGGACCAGCCTGAAGTCGAGAAAGACGCTCAGGTCGATGATGTCCTGCGGCTCGGCCCGCCGTAGCCAGGCGTCGTAGGCGGCCAGCCAGTCGGGCAGCGATCGGCACCATCGCGCGTCGCTCGACATGACCTTGCCACGGCAATACGGGTAGCCGGCGGCGTGGAGCCCGTCACTCACGAAGGTGCCCAGGCGTCGAAAGTAGCGGGCCACGTCGTCTGGGTCGGCGTCCCCGGTGTGCGCGTAGACGATGCCGTGGTCCTGGTCGGAGAGCAGGTGCACCTCTCCGCGGCCTTGGCTCCCCATGGCGAAGAACGCGAACGGCGCCGGTGCCGGACCCAGCTCAGCCAACCCCAGGCGGATGAGCCGGGTGCTGGCCGCGTCGAGGATGGAAGTCAACGTGCTGTTGACATGGCGCGGACGAGCACTGCTCTCGATGAGCCCGGCCGCTACCGGCAGCGCGCGACCACAGCGCTGGGCGACGGCCTCGACGCTGTCAGCACGAGCGATATCACGCAGTAACACCAGCGGTGCATAGCGCGGGGCGCGGATGAGGGCGTCACGATCGACCACGCCGACGATGCCCCCGGCGGCGTCCTCGACCGCCAGATGGCCCACGTCGCTGTCCTCCATGCGCCAAAGTGCCTCGTACACCGGGACGGTCTCGGAGATGCGCACGAGCGGCGCCGTCATGATGGCCTCGACCGGCGCATCGAGCGACCCTCGTTGTGCGACGACGCGGGCACGGATGTCGTGGTCGGTGACGATGCCGATGACGCCCCCGCTGGGGCTCGCCACGAGGGCCGCGGAAGCGCCGCGCTCGGTCATCCGGGCCGCTACCTGATCTAGGCTTGCCCCGAGATCCACGACGATGGCCTCCTCGCGTAGGCTGCCCACGCTCTCGTGCAGGAACAGCAGCGATGCGCGCAGTTGCTGCACCTCCCGTCCAGCCGCCTCGTCGCGTGCCGCGGTCACGTCCACCAGCAGGCCTCTGATGCGCGAGGGCCGGCCTTCCTCATCGCGGAGCAGCGCCGCGGAGAGCAGCACCGAACGGGTGCCGTGGGGCGACTCGAGGGTGAGGACCTGGTCGCGCACTTCGCCCTCGTCGAGCAGTCGGCGGTAGAAGCGGCCGAAGTCGGCAGCGTCGGCGAAGCAATCGGCCAGCGCTGCCTGCTCACCATCGTCGTCCTCCACGAGTGCCAGCAGCGCACGCCCGGCGGGACTCAGGTCGACGAACACCCCTCGACGAGCGGCGACTGCGCGAAACACCCCCACCGACGAGCCCAGGGCGACCGCGTCGCCGTGATCGCCTGACGCCACGGTGACGTCGCGTGCCAGCAGGACGTGCCCAGCCTGCCCGCCGAACTCGACCGGCTCGAGCGTCAGCACGCATTCGAGCGTGCTGCTGTCGCTGCGGATAAGCAGGCCGTCGCGAGCCACGCCCATGGCCACCGCGTCGGAGGCACCCGACTCCAGGGCTGCCCACAGGTCGTCGTCTCCGTCGCCACGAGGAAGGATGTCGGCCAGATCCAGGAACTCCAGCTGTCGAGCGTTGTAGCCCAGCAGCTGCAGGAAGGTCGGGTTGGCGTAGCGCAGGCGTCCGTCGATGATCAGCAGCGTGCCCTCGGTCGTAGCCTCCACGAGGGCGTGATAGCGGGCATTGGAATCGCGCAGGCGGTCGACGCTCACCTCGCGGCGGCGCTCGATGCGCAGACTCTGTTGGAGCACGAAGAGAAGCAGCACGGCGACGAGCCCCGAGATGCCCAGTCCGGCGAGGATGAGATCACGCTCGATATGGTCGATCTCGGCACGCACATCGTCGGTGTAGAGGCCGGTGCCGATGATCCAACCCCAGGGCTCGAAGCCCTTGACGTAGGACTCCTTGGGCTCCAGGCGTTCCGGATCGTCGAACCACTGCCAGACGTAGTCGACGTAGCCCTCATCCTCGGCCGCGACGACATCGGCGAACTCGACGAAGATGGGCACGCCGCGCGGGTCGGTGAAACCGCTGAGGTCCTGACCCTCCAGATCGGCGCGGTAGGGATGCATGACCATGGTGGGCTCGGTGTCCTGGATCCAGAAGTAGTCGCGCCGGTCCTCGCCGTAGCGCAACTCAGCCACCACCGAAGCGGCAGCAGCTTGCGCCTCCTCGTGCGTGAGCACACCGGCACGTTCGTCTGCCTCGTAGGCTGCCAGCACGCTCCAGGCCGAGTTGGTGAGCTCGCGGATCATCTCGCGCTTGCGTTCCACGAGCGTCTGCTCGAACGATGGCACGATCACGACCCACAGAGCCACCAGCACCAGGGCCATGGCGGCCACAGCCGGGAGCACGATGCGCAGGACGAAGGGGCGGCGCCGGAAGCGGTTGGGGCTGCCCGGCAGTTCGCCCGTCGAAGCAGGCCTGTCACCCGCGGGACTCGTGGGCGCCGGTGCCTCCTTCGACAACCCAGGTCCATCAAGCACCGCCGCGCGGAAGCGCAGCCAGTCAGCCTGTGGCATGCCGATGCCGAGGGCGCTGCTGCCAAGGCCCTTCACGCCGTGGTAGTCGGTGCCGGCGCTCACCAACAGATCGCGCCTGGCCGCCAGGGCGCGCAGGGACTCGCGCTCGTCGGGCGAGAACTCGTCATAGACCGCCTCGATACCGTCGAGTCCCGCGGCCTGCAACTCCACCACGAGCTGCTCCAGCTCGCGCATATCGCGCTCGTAGACCAGCGGATGCGCCAGGAAGGCGCGGCCACCGGCGCGGTGCAATAGGGCGATGGCAGCAGCCAGCTCCAGCTCGCCGTCGAATGCGGAACTAACCCCCTGCAGCGGTGCGTCTGACGTCGATGTGCTGGCAGCACGCAGCGAGCCCTGGATGGTGTGAGTGTCAGCCCCGCGGTGAGCGCGCATCGAGGCCAGCGTGGCCAGTAGATCGGGGTGGTCGGGATCGAAACCGTAGGCCACGAGATGCAGGATGCGGCCCTCGTGCCGCGTGGTCAGCTCGATGCCGGGGAGCGAGGCGACGCCGCGGGCATCAAGGGAATCCCGGAAGGCGCACCAACCGGCGACCGTGTCGTGGTCGGCCAGGGAGGCACAGCGGACGCCGGCGTCGGCCAGCCTCTCAGCGAGGGCTTCCGGCGTCAGGGTGCCGTCGCTGTGAAGCGTGTGCGTATGCAGGTTGACGTAGATGGGTTCGGCCATGGTCCCTCGGCCAAGGCTCGCGCTCACCTCAAGAAGACGCCAAGGTCCAGACGGCCCGTACTCGCGGGACCCCGCCGAGATGCGCCAGTCGCCCGCCAACACCTGCGAGAACCAGCGCCTGCGTGAGGAGGAGCAATTGCGCGTCGGATCTCGAGGGTGGGATGTTGGCGGGGCGCAGCGGCGCATCGCCCCGGAATCGCGGAATATCACGGGATGCAGAAGATCGGATCCGCCTCAGCAACGCCCTCCCGATGATCGCCGGTGTGGCCGTGGTCGTGGGCCTGCTGGTACTGGTGATCGGCGGTGAGCTGGTGGTGCGCGGCTCATCGCGGCTGGCGCTCTCATTCGGCATCCGCCCGGTCGTGATCGGCCTCACCGTGCTGGCATTCGGCACCAGCTCGCCCGAGCTGGCGGTGTCGCTGGGGGCGATGTTCAGCGGCAGCCCGGACGTCGCGGTCGGCAACGTCATCGGCAGCAACATCTACAACATCCTGCTGGTGCTGGGCCTGGCAACGCTGGTGCGGACGCTCATCGTTCGGCAACAGCTGGTTCGCTTCGACGTGCCGCTGGTGATCGGCGTGTCACTCCTGCTCTGGATCCTGGCCCTGGATGGATCGCTGAGCGCCGGCGAAGGGCTGCTGCTGGTGGCGTTGCTGGTGGCCTACATCCTGGTCTCGGTCCGGAGCGGCCGGCGTGAGGGCGTGGACGTCGACGACGAGTACCGCGGCGCGCTCGAGCCGGTGGTCTCGAACGCTTCCCGCACCCGCGACGTGCTCGTCTTCCTGGCCGGCCTTGGCGCACTCGTGGTTGGGGCGCAGGCGCTGGTCGGCGGCGCTACCGAGATCGCTCGCTCCATCGGCGTTCCGGAGCTGGTCGTGGGCCTGACCGTGGTGGCCATCGGCACCTCCCTGCCGGAGGTGGTGACCTCGGTCGTGGCAGCCATCCGCGGCCAGCGCGACCTGGCCGTGGGTAACGTGGTCGGTTCCAACCTTTTCAACATCCTGGGTGTGCTGGGGATCACCGCCGTCGTGGCGCCGGGGGGTATCCCTATCGCACCACAGGCGATCGCCTTCGACATGCCCATCATGATCGTGGTGGCCGTGGCCTGCCTGCCCCTGCTGTTCACCGGTCACCTGCTGCGGCGCTGGGAAGGTGCGCTGTTCCTGGCCTACGCCGTGGCCTACACCACGTTCCTGGTGCTGGAGGCGACCCAGAGTCCCATCCGCGACCCCTTCGCGCAGGCGATGACCTGGTTCGTCATCCCACTCACGCTGGTGACGCTGGTGTCGGTGGTGCTGAACGAGATCCGCGCTCGCGGGGAACGACCGCCCCAGCTCCCACGCCGATCGGCCGAGTAGCCCCCCAGTTGCCACAGCCGGCCCGCCCCAGACGGTCCACATGGCCCTGTGGACCAGAGCCGATGGGCCGTACGTTGCAGACAACGCCGCGCGTCGTCCAAGAGTCGCGTCTCTGAACCGGCTCTCGATGCACGGTGTATCCATAGGGGGCTCGATGGCGACCGTACGGGAGACGGCGCCCCCGGACGCTGTGCTCGGGGGCGTGGCTGATCATGACCAGATCGACGCGATCGTCGCCGATCAGGTGGGGCGACCGGGTGCCCTGCTGGGCATCCTGCAGCGGCTCCAGGAGCTGAGCCGTTACAAGTACCTTGATATGTCCACGCTCGAGTACGTGGCCGTGCGCTCCGGCATCCCGCAGTCGCAGGTCTTCAGCGTGGCCTCGTTCTACGCACTCTTCAACCTGGAGCCGCAGGGAACACACACGGTGGCCATCTGTCGCGGCACCGCCTGTCACACCCGTGGATCGCGCCCGTTGCTGGAGCGGGTGAAGCTGCAGCTGGGCCTGCGCAACTCCGCTGACAACGCTGACAAGGTCTCGCTGACCACGCCCGATCGCAACTTCACCGTTCGCACCGTGGCCTGCTTCGGGCAGTGTGCGCTGGCACCGGTGATCGAGGTCGACCACGCCATCCGCGGCCACGTCACCGAGCAGGCGCTCATCCGTGAGGTCGAGCAGCTGCGGCGGGAGGTCGCCCGATGAGGATCGCCGATCTGGCGGCATTCGCGGCCGTCCGCGAGTCCGGGCTGGCGAAGCTGCTCCCCGAGCGGCCGCGCATCGCGGTCGGCATGGGCACCTGCGGCAGCGGCAACGGCGCTGAGGGCGTCCTGGCCGCATTCAAGTCGGCCATCGACGCGCGCGGCCTGGATGTGCAACTGGCACCGGTGGGCTGCTTCGGCTTCTGCGCTGAGGAGCCATTGGTCAACGTCCGTACCCCGGGCCGGCCCTTGCTCATCCTGCGCCGCGTCCAGCCCGACCAGGTCGACGACATCCTCGAGGCCATCAGCCACGACCGCCTGCCACCGGCGGAGCTGCTGCTGTGCAAGGTGGAGGAGTGGGACCACCTCACCGGCAACGTGCGCTACGGGGGCGGCTACGCCGATGTGCCGGCCTGGAACGAGGTGCCCTTCTTCGATGGCCAGGTCAAGATCGTGCTGCGCAACTGTGGCCTCATCAGCCCCGACGACATCGAGGAGTACATCGCGGTCGGCGGCTACCAGGCGCTCTATAAGGTGCTCATCGACCAGCGCCCGGAGATGGTCATCGAGCAGATCAAGGCCGCCAAGCTGCGTGGCCGCGGTGGTGCCGGCTTCCTGACCGGCAACAAGTGGGAGTTCCTGCGCGCCGCGCCGGGCGACCAGAAGTACCTCGTGTGTAACGCTGACGAGGGCGACCCGGGCGCCTACATGAACCGCAACGAGATCGAGTCCGACCCGCATGCGCTGCTCGAGGGCATGCTCATCGCGGCCTTCGCCACCGGCGCCACGGACGGCATCATCTACGTTCGCGCCGAGTACCCCATCGCGGTCATGCGCCTGGAGCGCGCCATCGCACAGGCGCGCGAGTACGGGCTCCTGGGCCAGGACGTCTTCGGGCGCGGCTTCGACTTCGACATCCAGACGGTCGAAGGGGCCGGTGCCTTCGTCTGTGGTGAGGAGACCGCCCTCATCGCCTCGTTGGAGGACAAGTCCGGCCGGCCGCGACCGCGACCGCCCTTCCCCGCGCAGCGTGGTCTGTACGGCAAGCCCACCAACATCAACAACGTCGAGACCTGGTACAACGTGGCGCCGATCGTGGCCCGCGGACCGGCCTGGTTCAGCGACATCGGCAGCTCCAAGAGCGCCGGCACCAAGGTGTTCTCGCTGGTGGGCAAGGTGGCCAGCACCGGGCTCGTGGAGATGCCGCTGGGCACGCCGCTCTCGAAGTTCATCTATGACATCGGTGGTGGTGGCAGCAACGGCCGCGAGATCAAGGCCGTGCAAACGGGTGGACCGTCGGGTGGCTGCATCCCTGCCGACATGCTCGATACGCCGGTCGACTACGAGACGCTGGCGCAGATCGGCTCGATCATGGGCTCGGGCGGCATGGTCGTCATGGACGAAGACAACTGCATGGTCGATGTGGCCCGCTACTTCATCGAGTTCACCCATTCGGAGTCGTGCGGCAAGTGCACGCCCTGCCGCATGGGGCTGGACAAGGCCCTGGAGATGCTCGACGGGTTCACGCACGGCACGGCCACCATGGCGGACCTCGACAAGCTCGAAGAGCTCTGCCGCATGGTGCGTGACATGTCGCTCTGCGGCCTGGGCCAGAGCGCGCCCAACCCGGTGCTGACCAGCCTGCGCCACTTCCGCCACGAGTTCGAGGACCACATCCTGGCCAAGCGCTGCCGTGCCGGTGTGTGTGAAAACCTGGCGCTCAGCCCCTGCGAGAACTCGTGCCCGCTGCACATGAACATCCCGCGCTTCCTGCAGCTGTACAAGGAGGATCGGCTGGAGGATGCCTTCCTGTCGGTCATCCTGGACAACCCGCTACCGGCATCGACCGGCCGCGTCTGCCAGCATCCCTGTGACGACCGCTGCCGCCGTGAGGCCGTGGACGAGGCCGTCAACATGCGTGAGGTGCACCGCACCATCGCGGACCAGGTGCTCCTGACCGACCGCTTCGAGACGATGGTGGCCAAGGTCCTGGAACGCAAGATGGAGCCCACCGGTCAGCGTGTGGCGGTGGTGGGTGCGGGACCGACTGGCCTGACATGCGCCTACTACCTGGCGCTGCGCGGGCACATGGTTACCTGCTTCGACTCCCGACCGGCTGCCGGCGGCATGCTCCGCTACGCCCTGCCGGAGTACCGCCTGCCGAAGTCGGTGCTGGACAAGGAGATCGAGCTCATCGAGCGGGTGGGCGTGGAGTTCCGCTTCAACGTGGAGGTCGGTGAGGACGTCCGGCTCAATGAGATCGCCGAGGGCTTCGATGCGGTCTTCCTCTCCATCGGCACCTGGAAGGAAGCCTGGGTGCACCTGCCCGGCACCGAGTTGACCGGGGTCATCCCGGCGCTGCCTTTCCTGGAAGCCATGGCCCGCGAGCAAGCGGTCCCGGTGGGCCGCAACGTCGTCGTCATCGGCGGCGGCAACGCTGCGGTGGACTCGGCTCGGACGGCGCGCCGCATGGGCGCCGAGGTGACCATCGTCTACCGCCGCGAGCGCAAGGACATGCCGGCCATCGCAGAGGAGATCAGGGCGGCCGAGCACGAGGGTGCCAGGATCGCCTATCTCGCCGCGCCCGAGCGCATCATCGGCGATGCCGAGGGCAGGGTCCGGGCCATCGAGGTGGTGCGCACGCGTCCGGGCGAGTTCGACGAGTCGGGTCGCCGCCGTCCTGTCCCCACCGGCGAGATCATGCGCATCGAGTGCGACAGCGTGATCCTGGCCGTGGGCGAACGGGTCGACCCCGACTTCTGCAACGCGTCAGGCCTACGCGTGAAGGAGGAAGAGGGCACGCTGGAGGTCGACCGCTACTCGCTGGAGACCAGCCGCGACCGCTTCTACGCTGGCGGTGACCTCATCACCGGTGCCTCCAACGTGTCCAATGCCATGGGCATCGGCAAGAAGGCCGCGCGCAACATCGATCATCGGCTGATGGATCGCCTGACGCCCAGCGTCGTGCCCGAGTTCATCTACCAGATGGAGCCACCCGATCCAGCCAGCCCATCGGGCCGCCACACCCCGGCCGAGCTGCCGGCAGCCGAACGCGTCCGTTCCTACGCGGAGGTCTCGGTGGGCCTGGCGCCCGCTGTCGCCTTGGCCGAAGCACATCGCTGCCTGCGCTGCGACGTCCGCAGTCTCGAGAATTAGGAGGACCGCTGTGACCGATAAGGTGATGGTCCGGATCGACGGCGAGGTCATCACGGCCAAGGCCGGCCAGAGCGTCCTTGAGGTCGCGCGCGCCAACGACAAGTACATCCCGGCCCTCTGCTACATGGAAGGCCTCTCGGCGCAGGGTTCGTGCCGCCTGTGCATGATCGAGGTCTCCGGCGTCAAGCGGCTGCTACCGGCCTGCACCACGCCCGTCCAGGAGGGCCTGGCCGTCTCGACCAACTCGACGCAGTTGCACGGCTATCGCCGCATGGCGCTGGAGCTGCTCTTCGCCGAGCGCAACCACATCTGCGCCGTGTGCGTGTCATCGGGTCACTGTGAGCTGCAGAGTCTGGCGCAGGAGCACGGCATGACCAACGTGCGCTACGCCTACAATTACCCCAAGCTCACCCCCGACACGACGCACCCACGCTTCGTGTTCGACCCCAACCGTTGCGTGCTGTGCGCGCGGTGCGTGCGCACCTGTGCTGAGATCGAGGGCGCCCACGTGTGGGAGATCGCCGGTCGCGGCATCGCGTCTGGGCCGGTGAGCGAGCTGCAGCGACCGTGGGGAGAGGCCGCCAGCTGCACCAGCTGCGGCAAGTGTGTGCAGGCCTGTCCCACCGGAGCACTCGCCGAGAAAGGCTGGGCAGTGGAGGAGATGACCAAGCAGCGCGGCGTGGTCAGCACCCTGAACACGATGCGAGAGGGGCAGTGATGGAGCAGAACGTGCAGGAAATGCATGAGGCGCCGGATCTGCAGGAGGCGCGCAAAGCCCGTATCGGGACCTGTTGGCTCGACGGCTGTTCAGGCTGCCACATGTCGCTGTTGGACATCGACGAGGCCATCGTGGATGTGCTGGCCAAGGCGGATATCGTCTTCGGCCCCCTTGTCGATGCACAGGAGTGGCCTGAAGGGGTCGATGTGGCGGTCATCGAGGGCGCCGTCAGCAGCACCGACGACCTGGAGCTGGCGACCAAGGCCCGCGAGCGCAGCGGCATCGTGGTGGCGCTGGGTGACTGTGCCGTCACCGGCAACGTGCCCACCATGCGCAACGGCATCCCCACGCGGGCGCTGCTCGAGCGCGTCTACGTCGAGGGCTCCGACGAGCAGCAGCAGATCCCGACCGATGGCGTGCCGGCCCTACTCAAACAAGCGGAGCCGCTCCACGCTCACATCAAGGTCGATGTCCACGTCCCCGGCTGCCCGCCCAAGCCGGAGACCATCCTCTATGTGCTGGGCGAGCTGTTGGAAGGCCGCATCCCCGATGTCGGCTCTCGACAGCGCTTCGGCTGAGGAGACCGACTGTGACGACCATCAACATCCCCCACGTCAGCCGCATCGAGGGCCACGCGTCGATCACCATCCAGCTCGGCGATGACGGCAGGGTCGCGGACACACAGTTCCACGTCACCCAGATCCGCGGCTTCGAGAAGTTCGTGGAGGGCCGGCCCTACTACGAGATGCCGGCCATCACCAGTCGCATCTGTGGCATCTGTCCGGTCAGCCACCTGTTGGCCGCATCCAAGGCCTGCGACGCCATCATGGCCGTGCGTATCCCGAGCACGGCAGCCAAGCTGCGTGAGCTGCTGCACATGGCGCAGATCGTGCAGTCACACGCCCTGTCGTTCTTCCACCTGTCGGCGCCGGATCTGCTGCTGGGCATGGACTACGACCCTGCCAAGCGCAATATCGCTGGCCTGCTGGCCGAGCACCCGGCAGTCGTGCAGGATGGCGTGCGCCTACGCAAGTTCGGGCAGCAGGTCATCGAGCGACTGGGTCGCGAGCGCGTCCATCCGTCCTGGACCGTGCCCGGCGGCGTGAACCAGGAGCTGGATCCGCGGGCACGGGAGCAGACCCTCGAGGAGTGGCCGGAGGCGATGGCCATCCTGCAACGCACCATCGAGCTGTGGAAGGGCACCATCGACAGCTTCCCCGACGAGGTCGCGTCCTTCTCCAACTTCCCCACCATGTACTGCGGCACGGTCGCCCCCGACGGTTCGCTGGAGCTGTATGACGGCAACCTGCGCTTCCGGGACAGCGACGGTGCGATCGTGGCCGATCATGTGCAGGCCGCCGATTACCAGACCTACATCGGCGAAGCCACCATGGCCGACTCCTACCTGAAGGCGCCCTATTTCAAGCCGCGCGGCCTGGCCGACGGCATCTACCGGGTGGGCCCGCTGGCACGACTCAACGTCTGCGACCAGATCTCCACCCCGCTCGCGAACGCGGAGCTACAGGAGATGCGGGGGCGGCTGGGGCGGATCGTGCAGAGCAGCTTCCACAACCATTACGCCCGGCTCATCGAGGCCATGTACGGCCTGGAGCGCCTGCGCCAGCTGATGGAGGATCCGCGCATCCTCGATACCAAGGTCCGGGCACACGCCGGCGTCAACGACCTTGAGGGTGTGGGCATCATCGAGGCGCCGCGCGGCACGCTCATCCACCACTACCGGGTCGATGACAACGGTGCCATGACCTGGGCCAACCTCATCGTCGCCACCGGGCACAACAACCTCGCCATCCGGCGCGGCGTACACGATGTGGCCACCAGGTTCATCGACGGCAACCAGATCCAGGAGGGCGCCGTCAATCGGGTGTCGGCGCTGGTGCGGGCCTTCGATCCCTGCCTGTCCTGTTCGACGCATCAGTTCGGCATGGCCGCAGTCGTGCTACAGCTGCGAGGCCCCGACGGTGAGCTGCTCGACGAGAAGGGCACCGTCTAGGCGCTGGCGAGCCATCGGTCAGGCGCGTCCCGAGGCTCGCCGTGCCCATCTGCGATGCCCTGACACCTGGACGTAGCCACCTGGTCTGAGGCTGCGCATCGACTGCGGCAGCCGACAGCTCGTCGATCGGCTACACCTTCAAACTGCAGTGGGAACTGACCGTCGAGCCTGGCTCAGTCGATCTTGGGGAGGCCGTCGAGTCGGATCCGGTAGTTGTCTTCGCCGCGGTCGTCCTCCCAGCCGCCGACGATCCAGGCTCGCACCCAGGCAGGACGACCGGCCTTCTCCATCTTCTGCATGAGCGGCTGGATCTCCTTGGCGTTCCACTTCTCCACGTAGCCCACCGTCTCGTCGCCAACGTCGACGCGGACGGCGTTCTTCTCATGTGCGTGGTTCGGCTCGCGCGAGAGCAGGGCGATTGCTTCCTTCGTGGAGCCGCGACGAGACCGCCGGCCGGCCAACCGCTCAAGCACGTCCTGGTAGTCGGACTCGCCAACGACGTCCACTTGCACGTCGCCGGCCAGGAAGCCAGCTTCTAGCAAGGCCTGCTCGTCGGCCTGGTAGCTCTCGGTGCGCAACTGCCCCTGGCGATCCTCGAAGGCTGGCACATCGACCTCACGCAGGAGGTGCCACCGACCGTCCTCGCCGCTCTTGACGACGATCGGCTCGCCGCAGGCAGAACAGACGACCGAGGTCCGCGGGAGCGGCGTGACCTTGGCCTGACAGGACGGGCAGACCTTGGAAGCGTAGCCCCGCTTGTGGGCGCCGGCCGGGTCATGACTGCCGAGCCTGGGCAGCGTCGGTGGCACCAAGTGCTCAGGGTTCGGGGTCGCCGGGACCGACTCGTCCTCGCCGTCGGGATCTCCATGAAGCACCTTGTGCAACCAACCCATCGCGTTCTCTCCTCTACGTTTGGCCCATTCGTCGCGGTCGCCAACGCGTGTTCGTCGGCATCATCGCATGCTCCGGCCAGGCGCCCCATCCGGTCCCCTGACCGCGACGAGCCGCCGTGGTCGAGCTTCGTCTCCGGGCGGTACGAGCCGCTCAGTCGCAGTCTGTTCAAGGCATCGCGCGCAGGGCGGCAGCTAGCCGCCGCGGCAGTACGAGAGCTGGGCGATCTGGGGCGAAGGCGCGGGCGGCAAGCCGGTGCTACCGTTGGCGTTAGCGATGCCCTCCTCTCCCTTGCGATCGCATGACCCCGTGGCAACCTTTCGCCGCGCACTGCTGGCGGTCCTCATCACCGCGGCGCTGCTGCTGAGCGTGGGGTCGATCCCCGCCTTCGCCGCTGATGGTGTCATCACACGTGGGCCGGGCACACACAAGACCATCGCGCTCACCTTCGACGATGGCTACGCGCCGGAGCACTGCCTGGAGATCGCGGACACGCTGACCGAGTACGGCGTGCCCGCCACCTGGTTCCCCAACGGTGTCTACGTGGTCAGTTCGCCCAAGGTCTGGGAACGCATCGGCAAGCGCTTCCCCATCGCCAACCACACCTACCACCACCCCTCGCTGCTCGGCATGTCGGCCAAGGGCATCCGCAAGGAGCTGCTGCGCAACCAGCACGCCATCGAGCAGGTCACAGGCACGCCGATGACGCGCATCCTGCGCCCCACCTACGGCGCCTACAACGATCGAGTGCTGCGGGTCGCGGACGAGCTCGGCTACCGCGTGGTCAACTGGGACGTCTCCGCCGCCGATACCTCGCCCCATGGCACGGACCGCGGCATCGCCAAACGCGCGCTCAGCGGTGGGCCGGGCTCGATCATCCTCATGCACTGCGGACCGGATGTCACGCCCCGCATCCTACCCATCATCATCGCCCGTTATGCCTGTGACGGCTACCGCTTCACCACGCTCGATGACCAGCTCGCGGGCCGACGCGGGGTCGTGGCCAACGTCACCTGCCCGCCGCCGCATCTTCCCGCGCGGGCCGGCGGGACCAAGGCCGTGTCAGGCCTCCCCGACCAGGAGGCGCCGCCGGAGCAGCTTGATCCAGGCGCGTACGCGAACGGGGACACGGACCCGCTGGCGCGGTTCCTTCAGCAGACGCCGACGTGGGAATCGTGTGAGCCCGGGCTCGAGTGCACCCGCATCAGGGTGCCGCGCGATCATGCAGCTCCCGACGATGGACGCGAGGTCGTGCGGGTCTACCGCTTCCCCGCCAGCGGCGATGCGACTTCGTCATTGCTCATCGGCCCAGATTCGTCCGGGACAGCCGCGAGCACATTGCTCGAACGCACAGCTGCGGCTGCCGATGACACCCTGCGCGAACGCTTCGATCTGTTGGCCTTCGACCCGCGACGTGGCCGGGACGGAGGCCCCATGCACCCCGAGGACCTGGCGCGTGACCTCGATCTGGCGCGCCGCGTGCTCGGCCTCGACAGCATCGACTACTACGGTTCGGCCCTGGGTGCCGCCGTGGGCGCCGCGTATGCCGTGCTCTTCCCCGAGCGCGTTCGCTCGATGGTCCTCGATGGGCCCATGGATGCCAGCCTGGACGAGGCACTGACGCTGGACCAGGCGTTGACGCGGGCCGGGCCGGACGGTGGCGCCGACATCGCAACCCCCGAGCGATCCCCGCTGCTCATCCTCGCTGCTCAGGATGAGGCCGGTGGCGTGGGGGCGTGGGCCACGGCGCTCGCCGAGCGCGTGACGCCGAGCACGGTCCTTCCGGTGGAGGGCGCTGTGGATCAGCCTTCATACCTCACCGGCAACGAATGTCTGGACGCAGCCGTGGAGCGCTACCTGATCGAAGGGGTCGTACCGGAAGGCGCGCTCACCTGCCAACCCTAGCTGGCTGATCCTGACGCAGGCCTCGTGCACCAGCAACTGGCCACCCAGTGCCGTGCGACGAGCGCCGAGATCCCGATCGTCGCTGACGGCGAGTCCACGGGAGTGGAGTTGCCCCGACACGTCTGCCACCACCGCCTCACCGTGTTACTGCGGCTTCTGTATGACGCCGCGGTATGCTGAGCGTATGACGACACAGATCGCACTCCGCCTCCCGGATGATGTCGTGGCGCAGCTTGATGCGTTGGTGCCCGATGTCCACGACTCGCGGTCTGATGCGGTACGCCGGTCCATCGAGCTGTATCTGTACCGCCTGGCCTGCGGGCGCGATGCAGCGCGATACGCCGAGCAACCGTTGTCCGACGATGAGCTGGAGGTGGGGGATGACCCTGACGCCTGGAGCGGGACACCGTCGTGGTGAGGGGCGAGGTCTGGTGGGCGGCCACACCTGGGGGTGATCGGCCCGTTCTCGTGCTCACGCGTGACCCGCTGGCCGACCGCATCGGGGCGGTCGTCGTGGTCGCGCTCACACGAACGGTCCGTGGCTTGTCGAGCGAGCTCTCGCTGGGGCCGGAAGATGGTCTTCCAGAGGCCTGTGTCGCAGCCTTTGACAACCTCCACACGCTGCGGCGACGTGTCTTTCGTCAGCGCATCTGCCGCCTCAGCGACGACAGGATGGACGAGGCTTGTCGCGTCATAGGGCTGGCACTCGGCTGCGTCTGACCCGCTACGATCGGTAGCGACCGAACTCAAAGGGGATGGAACATGGCGGACGAATGGACAACCACATGACGCACCCATCGCCAAGCGCGTCTGACCGCGAGATCATCCGGGCGCTGGCACATCGCTGGGCGGAGATCGCGGCACTGCCCCTGGTGGCCGAGCGCAAGCGCGGCTGGCGTGCCCTTCACGACCTGCGTCCCGAGCGACCCATGATCCTGTTCGAGACTGACACGGTCTACGAGTACGTGGCACCCGATGAGCTCGTCTGCGAACACCCGGTGTTGCGCGCGGTGGAGGCCACGATGCGCGAGAACATCCGCCACTTCGAGGAGGTCGGCGACGACCTCGTGCTGGAGCCCTACTACCGCCTCGGCTGGGACCTCGTGACCTCGTCCTGGGGCGTGGACGTAGTGCAGATCCCGGTGGCGGTGGCCGAGGGCGAGATCCCCTTGGGCTACACCTTCAACTTCCCCATCCGGACGCCCGCGGATGCCGCGCTGCTGCGACCGCGCACCTTCAGCGTCGACCGTGACGCCACGCTCGCGCGCCAGCGCCTGCTGGGGGACACCTTCGGCGACCTGCTGCCGGTCAAGGTCCGCAACTACGACCACTTTATGGTCGAGCAGGGCGCTGAGAGCTGGGCCGGCAACTACTTCATCGGTCTGACCTGGCAGCTCTACCGTTTCGTGGGTAACGACGGCTTGCTCTCCTGGGTCTACGAGTCGCCCGACACCATCCACCGCCTGATGGAGTACATGGCCGTCGATCGGGAGCGCATGTTCTCCTTCGTCGAGGCCGAAGGGCTCATCGTGCCCAACACCGACAACCAGCTCGCAGGACCCCGCGCCTACGGCTACGTGTCCGAGCTACCGGCGGCCGATGACAGCCTGCCCGGCCATCTCAGTGACCTGTGGTGCTGGGCCGAATCACAGGAATCGGCGCCCATCAGCCCGGCCATGTACGCCGAGTTCGTGCTGCCCTACATGAAGCGGCTGACCGACCGCTTCGGCCTCGTCTACTACGGCTGCTGCGAGCCGCTCCACGACCGCCTCGAGCTGATCATGGACGCCATGCCCAACCTGCGTTCGGTGTCGGTGCCGCCCCGTGCCGACTTCGCCAGGGTGGGTGAGATGCTGGGCGACCGCTACGTCTTTTCGCGCAAACCGGACCCGGTTCCGATCAGCGGACCCACACCGCACTGGGAGCGCGCCGAGGCCGACCTGCGCCGGACCCTCCATGCCACCCGTGGCGGCAACGTGGAGCTGCTGTTCCGCGACGTCTACGACATCGGCCGCGACCGCACCCGGCTCGCGACCTGGGTGACCCTGGCCCGATCCATCCTGGAGGCCTGAGTGCATCAGGGCGCACAACTCGGACATCCCGGAAACCTCGGCATCCGCGACACGTGCCCACAGCGGACCACGAGCCGGTAGACCCGTCGAGATTCCGGGTCGCCGCCTGCGGGATGCTCTTGTGCAGATGCAACAGTCAGCACCGTCCATGGCTGGGTCATCGCCCCCGCCGGCAACCTACCGGATCGGCAGCGGCTCGGGACGCCGGAATCCGTGCCACTCTCCGGCGAGATGGGCCGACTCCAGTTGTCGCATGATCTGCCGGAGCGCGGCTCGCGGTAGCGTCGGGTGCAGCCTGCGGAGCAGGAACTCGGCGCGTTCCAGTTCGGTCATCGGCCCCGCGGAATCGGCCATCTGCCATGCCATCAACACGGCGCGCGTGCGCAAACGGAGTCGCTCGGCATTGCGAGCCTCAAGGCTCATGGTGGCGATGACCGCCTCCTGTATCGTGAGGCCGGGATCAGCTCGCATCAGCGGACTCCCTTGAGGCGGTCGGTCACACCGAGCCGGGCTGCCCAACGCTCCAGGTAGCCCCTATCGATGCTGCCGGCATTGAGGCGAAGCAGCTGGGCGCAATCGCGCAACTGCAGTTCGGACGTGCCGTCTGACCAGACCAGCTTGGCCAGCACGAGGTCCTCGACCGACGCCACCCAGACCGACCCGAGGACGGGTATCTCCGTGCGCCGTCGACGGTCGAAGGCAGATAGCTCGAACGGACCTGGCCGCCGGAGGATGAGATCCACCATGTCCGCGGTATCCCGGTCGATGACCCAAGCCAGGGCATAGTCGCCGTAGTCGATCAGCTCGGCGATCGCGAACGTCGACCGCAGCCCACGCGCCAGGGCCCCGAACTGCCCCGCCTCCAGATCCACGACCACATCGGTGTCCTGGCTCTGCCGGAGGACACCGTGAACGACCGCCGCGAGCGAACCGGTGACGAAGTATCGGAGCCCCAGGTGATCCAGGGCATCGAACGAGGCCCGCATGCCGATACGGTAGCGCCACGGCGGCCGACCGATGGTGGTCGGCGTCGAACTCAAAGGGATGGGGTTTGATCGACGACCTGCGCGAGCTCGTCGACGCGGTGGATCGGATCGCGGAGATTCCCGGCTCACTGCGCCGGGGAACTGATGTTCGCCTTGGCCGCATGTCGGTCCACTGAGGCTGATCCCGGCAAGATCAGACTCACCGGCAAGATCAGACTCGAAGGAGAAGGACCCCGGTCTTTGCGACCGGGGTCCTCTGATCACATGGCGGGTCGTGTTACTCGCCGGTGAACTGCGCCATCAGCGCTTCGGCGTTGTCCTTGGTGATGACCTCGGTACCCAGGGTGACTTCCTTGGGAGGGGTCGCACCTTCTTCGAGGATCTTGACCGCCCAGTCGATGGCTTCAGCACCACCGGTCGGGTAAAGAAGCGTCACGCCTAGCCGGCCATCGATCACCGACTGGATGCCGCCATCAGGCGTCGGCAGTCCGTCGTAACCGACGAACAGCATCTTGGAAAGGTCCATATTCGAGTTCTGGGCCGAGATGATACAAGCCTCGGCCATGGGGTCGTTCTGGCCAACGCAGACGTTGATCTCAGGGTGGGCCTGCAACATCTGCTGCGACACGGGGATGGCCTTCTCGCGCAGCCAGTCGGCGTTGAGCTCGGAGACGATCTGGATGTTGGGGTTCTCAGCCATGCCGCCTCGCAGGCCGTCGCCGCGCTCCAAGGTCCCGGAGGTTCCCTCAAGGCCGCGGATCTCGCCGACGTTGCAGGGGTTCAGGCCCTGCTCCTCGCACCACTGTGCGACGTACTTGCCGGCTTCGGTGCCGAGCAGCACGTTGTCGGCGCCGATGAACATCTGGTAGTCCTCACCGAGGACGCGACGGTCAAGCAGGATGTTGGGGATACCCATCTGGTTGACCTTGGCCACGACATCGGTGAGCGGGGCAGCTTCATTCGGCGAGATGATCAGCAGGTCGATGCCCTGCTGGATGAAGTTCTCGACGTCAGCGACCTGCTTGGCGTTGTCCTGAGCTGCGTCCGCAAAGACGACCTCCAGCTCGGGGTACTGCGCCGCGGCTGCCGCGATCTGGTCGTTCATCGCCTGGCGCCAGGGCTCACCCTTGTTCGCCTGCGACATGCCGATGACGTACTTGTCCTTGGGCGCCGCTGACGCATCATCCTGCGCGAATGCCGCCCCTGCTGCCGAGGAGATCATCACTAGTGTGGCGATCGCCGTACCGGCTGTGACCCTCATGCTGGGTCGCGTGTTTCTAAGCATCGAGTTTCCACCTCTCCAATGAACATACTTGGCTTGGGACTCTGTGTCGCCGGTGCGGTCGAGCCTAGTTGCTCGAGGCGCCTCGACTTCACAGCGGGATACGATGGTGCCTGGAACCTCCTTCCTCTATCTGTGTGGACCTGGATCTGAGACAGGCCGTCCGCGCCACCACACGGCGCGGAGGCCGCGTGGCTATTCGGATCTATTGCTGCTTTGCTGACGCTGGATGGCAACGGCGAGCACGATGATCACGCCCTTGAGGATCAGCTGGAACTCGGACGAGATGTTGTTGAGGCCCAGGATGTTGTCCAGGATGCTGAGGATGACGGCGCCGATCATGGTGCCGACGATGGTGCCGACGCCGCCTGACAGGAGGGTGCCTCCGATCACGACGGCCGCGATCGCATTGAGTTCGTAGCCAACGCCATCGACGTGGCTCCCCTGACTTACGAGCCCGGCATGGAGCAGAGACGCCAGCCCGGCCAAGAGACTGCACGCACCGAAGACGAGGATGGTCACTCGCTTGACGTTGACGCCCGACAGACGAGCCGCCGTCTTGTTGCCGCCGATCGCGTACACGTGCCGGCCGAAACCAGTCTGGTTCAGGAGCAGGGTCGCGACGATCCCAACCCCGATGAAGAAGAACATCGAGGTGGGAAGTTCAAGGCCCAAGAAGTCGATCGTGCCGGCGAAGATAGCCTTGAAGCTTGCCGGTGCCGCATCCACACGGTCGCCGAAGGCAAGGGGTATCGCATAACCACCCGCCAAGAGGGACGCGATGCCGCGCGCGACGCTGAGCATGGCCAAAGTGGTGATGAAGGACTGCAGGTTGAACCGAGTCGTCACCCAGCCGTTGACGAGGCCCACGCTGCCGGTGACGGCGAGCGTCAAGGCCACGGCCGGAACCGTGTCCAAGCCAAGCTGCATCAGGCCCTTGGCGACAACCACGGCTCCCAGCGCCATGACCGCACCGACCGAGAGGTCGATGCCCCCGATCAAGATCACCATGGTCATGCCGATGGCGATGATGCCGTTGACGGACGCGAACCGAACGATGTTCAGCAGGTTTGCTGGCTGCAGGAAGACGATCGTCCCATCGCGCGTCGGAGAGGCCACGGCGGCCAGGCCCAGGATGATCAGCAGGATGAGCCAGCCCTGGTGGCGTAACGCGAAGCGACCCAACTCTCGCGCGCGATGGCGAGGGTTTGGGTTCGCAGCCGAGATGGGCATCGTCATCGTGTGATCCTCACTGAACGGCAGCTACCGGCCGCGACCGGTGTGCCCGAGTGGCAGCTTCCATGATCTTCTCCTCGGTCGCCTCGGCCTGCGTGAACTCCTCGACCAACTCCCCATCGGATAGGACCAGGATGCGGTCGCAGATCGCCAGCATCTCCAACAGCTCGGACGAAGCTATGACAACGGCAGCGCCATCCGCGGCGACCTGTCCGATCAGGGTGTAGATCTCCGCCTTCGCACCCACATCGATCCCTCGCGTGGGCTCATCGAGCAGCAACACGCGGGGTTTGGTCAGCAGGCACTTGGCCAGGACCACTTTCTGCTGGTTGCCGCCCGACAGCGTCGACACGTTGCTCTCTGCGCTGGGGGTCTTGATGCGCAGGTCATCGATCGAACGCTGAACGGCCGCTCGTTCAAGCTTGCCGTGGATCACTCCGGCCGTCATGAAGTCTCCTAGCGCGGCAAGGGTGATGTTGTGGGCGACCGAGCTGGTCATCACCAAGCTGAGGTTCTTGCGGTCCTCGGTCACGAGTGCCAGGCCCGCAGCGATCGCGTCGGCCGGCGCCCCGTAGCGACCGGAATCGTCGTCGATGGTGATCCGACCGCTGACGCGACTCGCCGGGTAGACGCCATAGAGGGTTTCGAGCAACTCCGTGCGACCGGCTCCCAGCAGGCCCGCGATGCCGATGATCTCGCCGGATCGGACGATGAACGAGACATCCTTGAGGCCCCGCCGTCCGATGCCGGGTGATTCGAGAGACAGACCGTCCGCCTCCACCACGGTGGCCCCCAACGTGATCTCCGTCTTTGGGTAGAGATCTGTGAGCGACCGTCCGACCATCTTGTCGATCAGCCCGCGCTCGGTCCAGTCGGCGGTGGGCCGGGTCTCGACCAACTCGCCATCGCGCAGGACCGTGACGTCGTCAGTGATCTCGAAGATCTCACCGAGCTTGTGCGAGATGTAGATGATGGTGTGGTCCGCTGCCCTGAGTGCCCGGATGACGTGGAAGAGATGGGCGATCTCCGTCTCGTTCAGCGCAGCCGTTGGCTCATCGAAGATCAGCAGCCTGGCATCCAGCGAGAGGGCCTTGGCGATCTCGACCAGCTGCTGCTCCCCTACCCTGAGGTTCTTGATGGCGCGCCGCGGCGGGATGTCGAGGTGGAGGCGTTCGAGGTACGACCGCGACTCCCGCTCCATCGTCCGTCTGTCCAGCCGGCCCAGCTTTCCATGGGGCTCCCGGCCGAGGAAGATGTTCTCCGCGATGGTGAGTTCGGGGATGAGTTGGAGCTCCTGGTGGATCAGGGTGATGCCCGCCCGTTGGGCATCGCGCGGACTTCGGAAGCCGAGAGCCTTGCCGTCGAACAGCATCTCGCCCTCGTAGTCGGCGTAGACACCAGCGAGAACCTTGCCGAGGGTCGACTTGCCGGCGCCGTTTTCGCCCACCAAACCGCGCACCGTGCCGGTCTCGATCGTCAGCGTGAAGTCATGCAGTGCCTGCACTCCCGGGAAGGACTTGCCTACCGACCGGAATTCCAGCACGACTCGTTGGCTCCGCCATCTCCATGCACCTGCTGGTCCGCCCCTGATGGGCGCACGCAAGAGCAGGGCGCGACCAAACGGTACTCAGAGGAATCGGTCGCGACCACCCTTCCCACCCCCGCGCCGACGGACGGATATCCCGACTCGCACGGTAGGGGATTCCCTACCGTCACTGGCGCGCCAAACGCCGCGGCTACAATGACCACGACCGTTCGGCACACACGCTCCCAACAGACGAGGCCGGTGACGTGGTGAGTATCACAACACGGCCGCTCATGACCGTTGCGGGCCTGTCCAAGCGGTTCGGAGACCTGGCCGTCATCAAGGACGTCTCCTTCGAGGTTCACCCGGGTGAGGTGCTTGGACTCGCCGGCCAGAGTGGTGCAGGAAAGACGGTGGTAGCCAAGCTGCTGGCCGGGCTTCTCGTGCCTGACGCAGGTAGTGCCCACTTCGACGGAAACCGGATCGTGTGGCCATTCGCGGCTCAGGACCTCGGCATCGAGATCGTCACGCAGCAGCCTGAGCTGGTCGAGATGATGGATATCACCAGCAACATCTTCCTGGGGAACGAGGCGAAGTGGTCGCGGGGCGGGAGATGGTTGAACATCCCGGATCGTGCGCGAATGGACAAGGAGGCGTCGAGGGCCCTTGAGGACCTCGGCCTCCACGTCACATCGCTGAGCGACAAGGCAGCCAACCTCTCCAGCGAGCAACGCCAGGTGGTGGCCATCGCGAAGGCGATGTGCCACGCGAACCGGCTCGTCATCATCGATGAGCCGACCGACCTGTTGTCGTATCCGTATCAGCAGAGGCTCATGGCACTCATCCATACCTGGCGGCAACAGGGCACGGCGATCATCTTTGGCAGCAAGGAGTTGGAGCACCTGTTCGCGGTGACGGACCGCATCGTCGTGCTGCGAGAGGGCAGCTGTGTGGCCACGCGACGCACGGACGAAACGACCCGTGACGAGATCGTGGCGGACCTGCTCGGCGCAACCGACCTCGAGCACTTGACCCCAGCCCTGTGGGCACTCGAAAGCTTCCGCCGCGCCCGCGATCAGGCCGACGGGCTTAGCCAGCAGCAGGAGTTGCTGGAGCGAAGCCTGGAGGCCCAGGGGACGCTCAACCAGCAGCTCGTCGAACAACTCGGTCGCCAGGTCAAGGCGCTTGACCAAGCCAACCTGGCCTTGCAAGACGCGCAACGGCGGCTCCTGACAGAGCGTGAAGAGGAGCGCAAGCGTCTCGCACGCGAATTGCACGACGATGTGATCCAGGACCTCCTGAGCGTGAACTACGAACTCGGAGATGTCACCGAAGATGTAGAGGTCGACGACAGGCTCAAGGCCGACCTTGGCGACATCAGCGAGAGCATCCGTGACCTCGTCGTCGACCTACGGCGGATCTGCGGCGACCTCCGCCCTCCCACCATCGATAGCCTAGGCATGGGTGCTGCACTCCAGTCCTACAGCCAGGCGTGGAGCGAGCGCACGGGGATCACGGTGTCCTTCGAGCTATCACCCAACCTCCAGCGCCTCCCGGAGGCCATCGAGCTCTCGGTCTTTCGCATCTTCCAGGAGGGACTCAGGAACATCGCCAAGCACGCCGCGGCGACCTCCGTTGACATGCGCCTGTTCCACACCTCGCCCCGCATGTTGATGATCTCGTTGGCTGACGACGGCCGGGGCTTGCCCGCCGACTTCGACCTGTCCACGCTCGCGGCGGAGGGCCACTTCGGCCTGCTGGGACTCAGCGAACGAGTGGCCTTGCTCGACGGGCGGCTCAGGATCCAAAACCGACGTGACGGTGGCCTACTCCTGGAGGTGGAGATCCCTCATCCGCGTGTCGACGCACTGTCGACTGGCCCAGCCTGACGGAAACAGCCCGATCGCGGTCAGTCGACCAGGTCGTCGATGATCTGGCGCAGAGCAACGATGCCCAGGTCCTTCTTGTCGAGCAGGGCGACCGCGCCGGCCCGCAGGCCTTCGTCACGAAAGGCGCGGTCCCGGTAGGCGCTGACCAGCATCACCCGCGTCTCCGGGGATAGCGACTTGATCCGACGCGTGCAGGCGATACCGTCTTCATCGCCCAGTACGACATCCACTACCGCGAGGTTTGGAGAGACGCCGCCCAACACGTCAACGGCCTCCTGGACGCTGCCGGCTTCGGTGACCGTCGCGCCCGGACGGATCCGGTGGAGGATCCGTCGTAACTGGTGGCGGTAGCGGAGGTTGTCATCCACCAGCAGGATCGAGATCGGGCGCACCCCCGACGGCTCGACCAGGCCATCTGGTGCGGGACCGCGGGTCCGGCCCAGCAATTCGGGATGATGAGCGACGTAGCTGACGACCTCCAGCCGGCTCTGGACACCGAGATGCCGGTAGATGCCCGTGAGGTGCTTCTCCACGGTCTTCACGCTCAGCCCCATCCGGTTGGCGATGGTCTGATTGTCCAAGCCATCCTGGAGCAGCGAGATGATCTCTCGCTTGCGCGACGACAAGGCGTCAGAACTCGCCACGGGACTGTCCGAGAAGCTGACCAATTGGTCCAGGAGTCGGCCAGTGACCCACTTCTTCCCGCTCATGACACGTTCGACGGCCAAGCGCAGCTCGGAGAGGGATTGGTCTTTCAGGTGGTACCCGTGCACACCGGCAGCCAGCAGTCCCCGCACGTAGACATTGTCGTCGTGGGCGCTGATCACCAGGATCTTCAGGGCGGGGTAGGCCTCGCGGATCTCCTGGATCGCGGCCAACGGCTCGAACGAGGGCATGGCCACGTCGATCAGGAGGAGGTCCGGGTGTGACCGGGCCAGCGCTGCCTGCACGGATGGACCGTCGCTGGCCTCTGCCACGATCTCGTAGTTGGGCATCTCCGCGAGCGCCTTGTAGATCCCCGCCCGCACGAGGGCGTGGTCATCCGCAAGCACGATGCGCACGAGTGTCACGCTGCCGAGTATAGGCGTCGGGCCCGGCGCCTCAGGCCCTCATCTGGTACGTGGCGAGGCACCCGCTCATCCACCCTTCGCCAACCCGCGAGACTCGAGGGTCCTCCTCTACTCGTAGCGGGTCCACATCCGAATCACCTTGACGGCGTGCTCGTCTTCAAGGATCTGGTAGACGAGCCGGTGCTGGATGTTGATGCGCCGTGAATCGGTCCCCTGAAGGTCGCCCGCAAGCTTCTCGAACGGCGGAGAGGTCGCGAACGGATCTATCTCCAGCACGTCCAGTAGCGCCTGAACCTTGTCGCGCAAGCCCACCGCGGCAAGCTTCTTCGCGTCCTTCTGGGCCGCGCTCGTGTAGAAGAGCCGCCAACTCACCAGTCGAGCCGGTCATCCAGCTCTTCGGTCGGTGTGGCCAGTCCTTCGATGACCGACTCGCGCATGCCAGGAATCGCCAGGAGGTAGAGCGTCTCCTGCACGGCGCGCCAGTCGTCTTCGCTGACGAGCACGGCGCTCCCGCGCTTGCCGGTGATCTGGACTGGCTCGTGTGACTCCTGCACCTCGTCTACGAGTCGATAGAGCTGTCGTCGTGCTTGGGTTGCGGTCATGGTGGTCATGTTTCTCTTCTCATACGTACGCGATAGCGTACCAAGCACTCAGGGCCCGTCAATGACCACGACGAGGCGAGAGGTCGGGCAGCGGCGCTTTCGGTCGAGGCACGCTCCGTAGCGCCGCGGCGAGTGGAGCGGCATGGCCGGCATCGGCGAAGCGGTGCGCGAACGTGGCCAGTCGGGGCTCTGCGCGGAGTGCCTCATCCAGCAATGCCTGAGCCTCCGCTCCCCTCCCCGCCGCGGACAGCACCATCGCGTGCCAGAAGGCGATCTGGGAGTCGTGGGGCGCGAACCCGAAGGCGGCCGTCGTACCCGCCAGCGCGACCTCGAGTGCTCCCGCGTCGAGAACGTCCAAGGCCTCGCTTGCCTCGATGGCTGCCATGACAGCCCCCAGCGCCTCGTAGGCGCGAGCGACCTGCAACAACCGGCCCAGCTCCTCGACCGGGCGCGTTGCTTGGTCGATGCGCACATCGAAGCGACGCGCCGAGGCTGGTTCGGTGGCCGATCCCGATGCGACGGTGAGCGCCGCCGACTGCCGGCCACGGACGTCTCCTCCTTCGCGTTCCGCCGTCGTCAGAGCGGCCACAGGCCGATCGGCGAGGTCACCGTCCGCGTCACGATAGGCGTCCAACATCGTCAGCCAGACACCAGGTCGCTCGAGCATGTTGCCCTGGACGCTGACCCCCGACGCACACCGCCACTGGGTACGGTCATCGCCGGGACCGGGCACCCGAGCTGACGGCCACGGTCGAGTTGCTCCCGCGCGAATGTATCGTCGTGACCAGCCAGGTGTTCCTCGTCGACATGGGCAATGCCATCGACGAGCGGGCTACCGTCGCGACTCCCGGCCCCACCACACACGCAGCGGAGGCAGATCGGCGTAGTGGGGATCCCGGGGCAGCCGGCGCTCACCGTCGTCGCCGTCCCAGCGACGACCGTACTGGTCTGGGATGGTGCCCCAGCCCCAGTACGCGAGCGGAACCTTGGGCATGATGCCGAGCTGGACCTCAGGGTCGATGCGCTCCGGGCCGACGGTACACAGGTGGGTCCAACTGTCGCCAAGGTCAAACGTGTGCAGGAATTGCTCGTCTGGACGGAGGCGTGACAGCTTCGTGCGCCGATCGTCGAGCGACGGGCCGAGATCGTCTTCGTACCCGTATGGCGTGGTGAGCCGGGTGCCGTCAGCGAGCTCGAACTCGTGGAGATGCGCCCGATCCCAACGAGCGAACGCATCATCGATCGCGGTCGAAAGGGCGACGAACGTCTGGCTCCGAGCGGCGGCGAAGATCCGGCCCGGCCGTGGCCACAGACGGTTTCCACCTCCCTCGACCAGGTCCACCCGGATGGAGAGCCAGGTTCGGGCCATCACGGATCCTCCTTTGGTCGCATGCGTACGATCCGTGGCAGGTGCGTCGATGGCAGGGTGCGGTCGATGAGGACTCCGGGCACGACCGACGACTGCGAGTTTCAAGCTTGACCGGTTTCCGGTCACTCCCGCGCAGACTGCAGAACTTAGGCAAATGTCAGCCCAGGTGGCATTAGAAATGTGCGGATCGACAAGCGAACATGGCGGCTGCATAGACATGCGGTTGCGTGCATGCATGACCCGTGAGTATGCGCGTCACGCTTATGAAAATGCAGACCCACCCATCCAGCGAAGATGGCGCAACTGGCTAAGGCCGCCGGGGGCGACATCTGGGTAATTGCGGAGGGGGCGCTTCGCCGAGCAGCGCTGGCAGACCATGGCTGCGTAGGCAGACCACCGCCGCGTAGACGGACCCACCCAGCGCGGCGCGCCCATGAGAAGGATGTGGAAAGATGGTGGCACCTCCCCTGGCGGCGTCGGGTCCACGCAATCGCGGCGCCCGCCCCAACCCTGAAGTCGGTAGTCCTTGACCTCGATGTGTCAGTCGCTCCTCAGTGCCCCCAGCCACGCCTGTGCCTGCCCAGGTAGGCCAGCGTGAGGCAGCTCATCGGCCCCTACCTGCGGCCCTACTGGAAGCAGGTGGTCCTCGTGATGGGGCTGCTGCTCATCCAGTCGGTGGGCAACCTGTTCCTTCCCAATCTCCAGGGCGACATCATCAACAACGGTGTCGTCGCCGGCGATGATGGCTACATCCTCTACGCCGGCGCACTGATGTTGCTCGCTACGGCCGCCTTGAGTGTTGCCTCCATCCTGGCGGTGTACTGGGG
>JBBSAV010000021.1:0-36228 GCA_038251965.1 Candidatus Limnocylindrales bacterium | reverse complement strand
TCGCCTGGCTGGTGGTGCTGGGCCGCGTGCTGATGAGCTGGATCGACCCGCGCTTCGAGAAGCCGTTGGGCCAGTTCCTCTACAGCCTGACCGAGCCCTTCCTGGCGCCCATCCGCAAGGTGCTGCCACAGACCGGCGCGTTCGACTTCTCGCCGATCGTCCTGCTGCTGGGACTCGGTTTGCTCATGCGCGTGGTCGTTGCCATATGAGTGGAGCGGCGGCATGAGTGGATCGGCGGTCATCGCCGTGCGTGTCACACCGCGATCGAGCCGCGACGCCATCGAGGGTGTCGATGCACAGGGCGAGCTGCGCGTGCGGGTGACGGCGCCGCCGGCGGATGGTGCCGCCAACCAGGCCGTGGCGACGTTGCTGGCCAAGGCACTGGGCGTGCCCAAGGGTGCCGTCAACCTCGTGTCCGGTGGGAGCAGCCGCCACAAGCGCTTCCGCATCGACGGTCGCGATGATGCCGCGGTGGAAGCCCGCATGCCGGGGGTCGAGCTGGGTTCGTGATAAGGGACACGGGCCGCTGGGTTCGTGCTCCCCGGCTCGCGGACGGACGTTTGACTACCACGCACATAACGAACCAGATCCCGACGCGGCCGGTCGCTGGTTTGCGTGGGAGTCCCGATCCCTGCCCGGCATGCACCAGGGTTGCCTCCGGGGCAAAGGAGCGACGTGACGAGCTGGTCCGCCGTCAGTTATGTGAGTGCCAGGCAAGTCCCCGCAGGGGGCTCGGGCGCGGGCGGACGTGCTCGCTGAGTTCGCCGCGGCTAGCCCAGTGGAACGCAGCGGCTATACTCTGCCGTCACGGGCGATTGGCTCAGTCGGTTAGAGCGCGCGGTTCACATCCGCGAGGTCACTGGTTCGAATCCAGTATCGCCCACCATAGTGACCTCAAGGCAGGCGGGGAGCGCGAGGACCAGACCTCGCCTCTCCGCCTCTTCCGTCAACGCCACGCTGACGATGCGGTGCGAGCCAGGCGTGGCGCCAGCGACCACGCTGATCCGCTCGAAGGTGGAGAGCGCAAGTCCCCGCCTGCCCTCATCGGTGGTGTCGCGCCAGAGCTTCCCCAGCGACGCCAGCCAGGCAAGGGCATCCTCGGGGTCCACCCCGTCATGTGGCTTGGGCTCCGCTGTGAGCCGCTCGCGTTCGCGACGCGTGGCTTGGATCTCCGAGAGGATCTCAGCCATCCCTCGCTCTGATGCCGGAGCGGTGATCTCCGTCCCCAACGCCCTCAGGCGGGCATCGAGGCGGGTGATCGCCAAGCGATCGGGTCCGATGACCGGACGAGCGAGCGCAGCCCGGATCCGAGCCGCGGACTGGCGGTTGGGAGTCGCACCGTCGAGCAGTCGGGCCACCTGCTCGTCGAGCACGTCCGTCGGTACCTCGCGCACGGGCCATCCTGTGCAGCTGGCACCGTCACGGTGTCGATAGACGGCGACCTTGCGGCCATCCCTGCGGCCTCGCGTGTCGCCCTTGATCGCGCAGCCGCAGACATCGCAGAAGGCGGGTCCGCCCCCACTCAGTGCGTAGGTCCGATTGCGTCGCAGTCGGTTGCCGGCACGGGTCCGGCTCCTCCGATGCGCGAGGGCGGCCTCGACCGTCTTCGTGTCGACGGGGGCGTCGAACGGTGTGGGGCGTCCGTCCGCCAGACGTCCTCGATACAGGGGTGAGCGGAGCACCCCGCGCACGGTCCAGAGTGTGATGCCGACCTGCGCCGCGATGGCGGCGTCAGGGACTCCCTGTGCTGCTAGCTCCCAGGCTTCGACGGCTCGTGGCATCGTCGCGGGATCCGGTCGCAGGAGCTTCTGCTCACCGACACGATGGAAGCCCAGCGACACGAGGCCGCCGCCTTGGTCGGCGCAGTCTCGGATCTTGGCCGCATAGCCCTCGTGGATCCGCTTGCCCAGCCGTCGGCTGTACGCCTCGGCTGGGTTCTCCTCACCATCTCGCCATAGTGAGGTGTGATCACTCGCGGTCGGATGGTCTCACCGAGCTGGAGTCACCCGCTCGGATCGGCGTCTTCGACGGTTCGCCTCCAGGCGCTGCCGACCTCTTGCCGCACGGTGTTCCGCTTCGACGTATCGTCAGTCCCTACACTGGACAGGAGGCCACGATGACTGACGAACTCGGTGGGCGCGAGCTCTCACCGACCCCTACGACCCGAGGGCGCCGATTCAAGCCACATGAACTGGAGCTCGCGGACGGTGGCAGGCTCGTCCTTGGTGCCGACGGTTCGATCGACCACATCGATGAGCGCGGCTCCACGATGCAGCGCTGGAAGCCCGACGACCCAGAGTGGCCGGATCACGCGATCCGGTTCGGTCTGTACCCCCAGGCTCGCACCACCACCCCGCATGGGCAGGTCCAGGGAACGAAGCCACCGCGCCGGTAGCGCTTTCGGATGGCCGTGAGCAGCCCGTGCGATGGAGGCGATCACGCGGCCTGCACGTCTTGGCCGCCGGTAGGGCTCGTCTGCTACGACGCGATGGCCCGATACCATCACCGGATGGTGGCAACTCCGCGGAGCTGGTACGCCTTGGCCACTCTGATTGTTACACCAACTCTAGGGACATGACCTGGCACTTGCGCCCGGCCCGCCGGCGGTGTCAGCGCCGTTCGTTCGTGCCACTCGGTCGGACGGCTAGGCCCAGACGGCCCCCATGCGCCGCGACACGTGGGGCGGATCGCGGTCCGGGGCCGACCGCCGTCGTGCCCGCCTCGATCGTCACGGCGACCCGGCGCGCACCCGTACCAACCCGAGCGTCGTGGCGCCGTAGCTCGACCGGAACGCCCAGGAGGTCAGCCAGCGTCTCGATGTCTCGGAACTCGGCAGGGGTGACGGTCCCGTCGGCACAGGCCCGTGCCCACGCCCTCGCGATATAGCCACGATGCAGGCTCGCGGCCTCAAGGATCCCGATGCCCCAGACGGTGGCGACCTCCTGGAGTCGCCCCCCCTCGGCGTCGGTGATGACGCGGTCCTCCAGGATGCGATCGAGGAGACCCAGGTACACCTCGGCGGCGTCGTGAAGCTCGGTGGCCAGAACGGGGACGTCGACGGTGGTACCTGACGCCGGAGACTGCCCTGCTGGTGAGGCCGATCGTCCCTCCCGGTCACGGGCAGCCGCCAAGCGGGCGAGCAGGGCTCCGGTGGTCTCGGCGTCCCCGAAGGCGTTGTCGTGGTGACCATGCTGGAACTGCGGGGGTCGTTGCCAAGGGCGGCAGGGACGGTCGCTCATCTCAGGCGACGCAGATGCGCTCCGCGGTCGCGAGTGATCGTCCGTGCGCCGCTGCGAGCCTCGCTGGTCCCGGTCGAGCCGGTGGCGACGATCATCCATGGCAGCACTCCTTCAGCCTAGGACGATTCTACGCTCACGCACAAGGGCCTGGACCTGACGGACTTCCGACGCTCCCGTCTTGGGCCTTCGCCACGTTGGAGGTTATCCGGCAGCGCCGTTTGCCACTGTGGTTCGCCAGTGTGGCGCTCCGAACGTGCGTGCCGTCGGCAACGACCCCACGGCTCCGACGGCGGGATCGACGGCCTCGAGGTGCATGCCGTACGAGGCCTTCGACGAAGGCTGGCGCAAGCGGACCGGGATGGCGCTGGCGGACCAGGTCGCGAAGGAGGCCAGCGAGCAGGACCTGCCCTTCGAGCGCGAGGCCTTCGTCGCGGCGGTCACGAGGACCCTGGAGGACGGGCGAATCACCCTCATCATCGCGGTCGACGAGATACCCGAGGAGCTGCAGCGGATCATCGAGTACCTGAGCGCCCACACCGTCGCGGACGTCGATGTCGCGGCGCTCGAGCTCGGCTATGTGGCCGAGGGCGATCTCGAGATCCTCGTGCCGCAGGTGTTCGGCCTCGAGCTTGCCGAACGGAAGAGTGCCACGGCACGGAGTCCCCAGCAGTGGACCGAAGCCGAAGTCATCGCGGCCCTGGCCGATGATCCACCCCCCAGGGCGTCATGTGCCACCTGTTGTCCTGGGCGACCGAGCGGGGTCTCCGAGTCATCGGCACCGACGCGGCCGACCCAGGACTTGCTTGGCACCTCGATGCGCTCGGATGGGACTACACGCTCTTCATCGCCGGTACGAGACTCCGGCAGTTGGGCCTCAGCTTCGGCAACCTCAAGAACAGCCCGGTGTTCGACGACCCCGCGCGGTTCGCAGCCCTCGTTTCGGCCATCTCCGAGCACTTCCCGATCGAGCCCGGCCGCGTCGAGAAGTGCTCGGAGATCCCGCTGGCCGGACTGACCGACGACGCCACCTTCCGGGCGTTCACGGCAGCATGGGACGATATCATCATGGACATCCGCCGAGCAGGCAGCGCGCCCGTAGATGATATGCCGTGAGTGCTCCCGCGTAACCCGCGGTCGACGATGCCCGGCACCGAGGCTCCCGGGCCACGCGAGATCAGCGCTGCCGCGCTCGCCCGATCGTGGCGGGGTCGGGCCGATGTCGCTACAGCCCCACGTCCCTGTCATCGCTGCCCTCATCCTGTAGCGGTCACCGAGCGTCGATAGCACCGCGTCGCCGGCGACCGCGCCAGCATGGTCCGCGAGATGGCCTTTCACCGCCTGGTCGATCTGCATCTCGACTGTTGCTACCGGCTGCGCCACGCACACTGGATGCAGGTCCACGACATCTCGGTCCGAGCCGAGGTCGCGGGGCCGACACGACGCGCGGCTTCGATTGACAATCCGAGCCAGCAGGAGCATCGTGGAGTCCACAGAGAAGGCCGAGCTTCGCCGGGCCGTGAGGGTCCGGGCGTACAACGCGCCGCTCTGCTCGGCCGCGGTCGGCGTCCGTGTGCTGGACCGTGGTGAGATCTGGTTTCGCGACAGGTCGGAAGTCGAAGCATCGATCCGTTGTCGGCCCCGACCCCGCACGGCGTGCGGGACGTTAGCAGAACCTCAGTGGCACGTATCGCGCTCGTATCCACCTATCCACCGCGACGTTGCGGCATCGCCACCTTCACGGCCGACCTTGGCCGGGCCATCGGCGATGGGGAGGTCGTGGCCCTGCACGGTCCGGACGACACCCGTGTGCTCGATCGCTCGGTGCATCATGTCATCCGCACCAACGTTCGTGCTGACTTCGCGAGGGCCGCCCGCTCATTGGGCGATTGCGGCGTGGGAACCGTCTCGGTGCAGCATGAATACGGCATCTGGGGTGACCGTGACGGCGAGGGCGTGCTGGAGTTCCTCGCGGCGCTCTCGATGCCAGCTGTGGCCACGCTGCACACCGTGCTGCGTCATCCAACCGCCGGGCAGGATCGCGTCATGCGGGGCATCCTCGCTTCGACGGCGGCCGTGGTCGTCATGTCCAAGGCCGCCGCGACGATCCTCATCGATCGGTATGCCGCCGACCCTGCCAAGGTGGAGATCATCCCGCATGGCGTGCCCGACCTGCCCTTCGTCCACCCAGACAGCGTCAAGCCGACCCTTGGATTGGCCGGCAAGCGCGTCCTGCTGAGCTTCGGCCTTGTCGGCCCCAGCAAGGGCTACGAGTCGGTGATCGAGGTCATGCCCGACGTGGTGCGCGCCGTGCCCGACGCCTGCTACGTGATCCTTGGGGCGACCCATCCGGCGCTGGTGCGGACCGAGGGTGAGCGCTACCGAACCAAGCTCGAGACCCTCGCTGCCGATCTGGGCATGACTGAGCACGTGGTGTTCGTGGACCGCTTCGTGAGTCAGCACGAGCTGGGCCGTTGGCTCGAAGCCGCCGATGTGTTCGTGACGCCCTATCCAAACCTCGACCAGATCGTCTCGGGCACACTCTCGTACGCCATGGCAGCCGGCAAGGCGTCGGTCTCCACCCCGTACCTCTACGCCTCCGAGATCCTCGCCGATGGACGCGGTCGGTTGGTGCCAGCAGGGGTGCCTGCGGCCATGGGTGAGGCGCTGGTCGAGCTGCTCCAGGACCGTGGGCTTCGTGAGGCCATGGCGCAGCGTGCCTACCTCCACGGACGCACGATGCTCTGGTCACGTGTCGCCGCGGGCTACGAGCGGCTGTTCACGAGACTCCGCTCGGCGCCGCGCAGCATGGCGATCATGGATATCCCGGCGCTGGCGGTGCCGAGTGTCTGAGGCCCTGCCTCTGTACCCGGTGAACCGCCGCCACCTCGACGTGCTCACCACCGAGGTCGGGATCATGCAGCATGCGCAGGGAGCCGTGCCCGATCCGAGCCACGGCTATTGCACCGACGACGTCTCGCGGGCCCTGCTCGTGGACCTGCTGCACCAGCGCGAGCTCGGCTGGGAGCCAGTGGCAGCCAGCTTCTCCCGGAACGTCACGTTCCTTGCCGAGGCGTTCGACGGCTCCACGGGACGGTTCCGGAACCTCCGGCGAGCCGATGGCGATTGGCTGGACGCGCCCAATTCGGAAGACGCCGATGCGCGGGCACTGCAAGCACTCGCCGAGGTCATCCTCTCCGCGCCAGCGGGTGCGGTCCGCAGCGACGCGATTATCCTGTTCGAGCGTGCCCTCCCGACTGCGAGCCGGGTCCGTTTCCTGCGCCCCCTTGCCGGCGTGATCCTGGCCTGCGATTCGGCTATCCGCGCCGGCCTGCGTGACGAGGTGATGGACATCTACCGATGGGCCGCGAACCAGCTGTCGCAGTCCTTCGGGCACACGGTCGCGGACATCTCCTGGCCCTGGCCTGAGAACCTGATCACCTACGAGAACGAGCTGCCGGCACAGGCCCTGGTGGTCGCGGGCCGAAGCCTCGGTCGACCGAGGATGGTCCAAGCGGGGCTCCGGGTCCTCGACTGGCTCATCGACGCGCAGACGAACGCCGACGGGCACTTGCGCACCGTTGGCAACGCGGGTTGGTGGCCCCGAGGTGGTCTGGCGGCTCGCTACGATCAACAACCCATATCCGCGACGACACTCCTGCTGGCGGCAGAGACAGCCTATGAGGCGACGGGCGCACCTCGCTATCTCGCCGCCGTGGAGTCGGCCTACGGCTGGTTCCTGGGCCGCAACGACGCCAACGCATCTGTGGCCCAGCCAGAGGAGGGTGCCTGCGGTGACGGCATCGGTCCAGCTGGCGTCAGTCGCAACCAGGGTGCCGAGTCGACGCTGATGTGGCTCATCGCGCTGGAACATGTCCGCGGTCTCCGCGCCCGCGGTGTGCAGCCGCAGCGGATGGACGTCGACGCGCTGGCGGTTGCGTCCTGAAGGTGACCAACCAGGAGCCGCCGACGTGTCCGCGGTGACAGCACACGACCTCGGCAGACCCGGGAAGGACCCATGCGATGGCTGACAGGCTCCGTGTCGCCGTGCTCGCCCCCATCTCGTGGCGGGTACCGCCGCGGCACTACGGGCCCTGGGAGCAGTTCGTGTCGCTCCTGACAGAAGGGCTGGTTCGGCGGGGCATAGCGGTCACCCTCTTCGCGACGGCCGACTCGCTCACGAGCGCGAACCTCAGCGCCTGCGTTCCGCGTGGATACTCCGAGGACGCGTCGCTGGACCCCAAAGTCTGCGAGAGCCTGCACATCTCGGCACTCTTCGAACGCGCCGCCGACTTTGACATCATCCACAACAGCTTTGACTTCCTGCCGCTCACGTACAGCGCCCTGGTGGACACCCCGGTCGTCACCACCGTCCACGGCTTCTCATCCGAGCGCATCGTGGCGGTCTACCAGAAGTACAACGAGCGCGGCGCGTATGTGGCCATCAGTGATGCCGATCGTCACGAGAAGCTCGACTATGTCGCCACCATCCATCACGGCATCGACATGGCCGTGTTCGACGTGTGCGCGGCGCCAGGCCCGTACCTGCTCTTCTTCGGTCGCATCCACCCCGACAAGGGGACGGCTGCGGCCATCGATGTGGCGGAGGCGGCCGGCCTGCCGCTCATCATCGCGGGCATCGTCCAGGACCAGGCGTACTTCGAACGGCTGGTGCAGCCTCGGCTGGATGGGGAGCGGGTCAAGTACGTCGGACCGGTCGGCCCGGAGGCCCGCGGAGGGTTGCTCGGCGGTGCCCGGGCCCTGCTCCACCTGATCGACTTCGAGGAGCCCTTCGGGTTCAGCGTGGTCGAGGCCATGGCCTGCGGCACGCCGGTCATCGCCAATGCGCGCGGGTCGATGCCGGAGATCGTGCGTGAGGGCGAGGGCGGCTATCTCGTGCACAGCTTCGACGAAGCGGTGGCTGCGGCGCACGCGTCAGCCGGCATCGACCGCCGCGGCGTACGGGCATCGGTCGAGCGACGCTTCGATGCGGAGCGCATGGTCGACGAGTATCTCGAGGTCTACCGCCGGGTGGTCGCGCGCCACCGGTCCGCTACGGCTGCTGGGTGAGCCTCTCGAGGATGTCCGCGAGCGGGATCGCGGCGATGCCGCTTCCGAGGTCGGAGAAGCCATAGGGGATCACCAGGTCGCCGCCGTGGATCATGCTTCCGCACGAGTAGACGACGTTGGGCACGTAGCCATCGCGTTCATCCTCGGTGGGCACCAGCAGCGGCTCATCGAGGTGGCCGATGACCCGCCGTGGATCATCGATGTCGAGAAGGATGGCCCCCAGGGCATAGCGTCGCAGCGGGCCAACGCCGTGGGTGATCACCAGCCAACCAGCCTCGGTCTCGAGTGGTGAGCCGCAGTTGCCGAGCTGCATCAGCTCCCACGGCGACTCCGGCCGCTGGATGAGGTACGGGTCACGCCAGGTGCGGACGTCATCCGAGTACATCAGGAAGTTGCTTTCGTTGTCCTGTCGCGAGAGCGCGGCATAGCGCCCGTCGATCATTCGGGGAAAGAGAGCCATGCCCTTGTTGCGTGCCGCCTCGCCGTTGAGCGTGTTGACGCGGAAGCGTCGGAAGTCAGTGGTCTCGATGAGCTGCGGCAGGATCTGGAAGCCATCGAAGGCGGTATAGACGGCGTAGTAGAGGACCGTGCCATCGTCGTGGCTGAAGCGTACGAAGCGGGCATCCTCCATGCCCTGGCTCTCGGCCGGGCCGGACGGGAAGATGACTCGCTCGGAGATGTCCGAGTCCCCATCGAACTCGATGCTGTAATTCGAGGCCGCCACCCAGTGGATGATCCTGGTCGTTTCGTAGGCCACGGCTCGATCGACGCCATGGGCGTCAAGGTCAGCGATGGCGGCCTCAAGGTCCCCGAGCGTGAACCACTCCGACAGCGGATCGAGCACCAGGCCGCTGATCTCGTTGAGCACGCCCAACTCCTGCAGCTTCACGCGGAAGGCGTGCCGGTGATACAGCGGCTCTGTGCGCTCTCCGATGGTGGCGTGACGACTCGGCGCGTCGACGGCGATGCGGCCATCCGCATCGAGCACACCAGTCCGGAACTCGACCGAGGAGAGGTGCCCTTCCCCGATCGCTCGAAGGCTGACGACGAACCGCTGCTGCCCGGGACCGAGGCCGGTTTGATCCGGCGCGGGGACGATGGACGGGTTCGACAAGGCTGCCGCCTCGATGGCGTACTCATGGGTGAAGTAGGCGCCGACGAGGAGACGGCGATCCTGCGTGAGAGCAGCGGCATCCTCGATCAGGCCAGCAACGGCCTCGTAGTTGCGCTGGAGCACACCATCGAGGTCGGGATGCCGGCCCTCGAACTGCACCCGTGCAGCCGTGAGGGTGGACGTCGCGTCTTCCTCCGACAGGCGCAGGATGCGATCGATGACCTGTCGGGCTCGAGCGTGCCCGTTGGCGGGGATGTGGGCGCCAGGCATGAACGGCTTGATGACCACCCGGCGGGCATCAGGATGCAGCCGGACTGGCGTGCGGGTAACAGGGATCACGCTCGGGTCGAGAGCCCAGGACCCCAAGCCTTGCCGCCACGGACGAACGCGAGTCTCACCCGGACAGAGTACGGCATCCACCCTACCGACGCGATCGTCGTTCGTGCCCATTCTCGGGTGCTACGATCGCCCATCAGGCGGTCCGCCTCGCAGCGGCCAGCCATCCAGGAAGGAGCCACATGACCGTCTCGGGCCGTCGCATCGTCGTCACCGGGGCATCGAGCGGACTCGGCGCCCATACCGTCCGGGCTCTGGCCCGCGAAGGCGCACACGTCCTCGCCGTGGCACGTCGCTTCGAGCGCCTCGAGCGCCTGGTCGAGGCGCTCGTTGATGCCCCAGGGCACGTGGTGCCGTTCCGCGCCGATGTGAGCTCGCCCCAAGGATGTGAGGACGCCGTCGCGGCTGCTGTCGCGGCGTTCGGCGGGATCGATGTCCTGGTCAACAACGCTGGGAGTGAGGTCCAGGGCTCCATCGAGCGATTGCCCTTGGATGACTTCGAGGGCATGTTCCGAGCCAACGTGACCAGCGTCTTCCTGTGCGTGCGCGCCGCGTTGCCAGCCCTGCGTGACAGTCACGGGTCAATCATCAACATCGGCTCGACAGTCGTCTCCCGACCGCCGCGGGACCGGTTCGGCTACGTCGCCTCGAAGGGCGCGGTGGAGGCGATGACGCGTGCCATGGCCGTCGACCTGGGCCGGGATGGCATCCGCGTGAATGTCATCCGACCCGGGATCATCCCCTCGGAGCTTCGGGGCTCGAGCGAGGAGCAAGAGCGAGCCCGTTTCGCCGCCGGTGGAATCACATGGCGCCAGGCCCTTGATGAGATCGGAGACGGGCGTGATATCGCGTCCGCCGTCTCGTGGCTAGCCTCGGAAGACAACCGTTTCGTCACCGGCGCGGTCATCGATGTCGATGGCGGCTTCAGCTTGGGGATCGCCGACTTCGAGCGAGCCTAGGCGCAAGGAGACAGCCCTCGATGTGGGTCGGCCTATTCCTGATCGGAGCGATGGCTGCGTTCCTCATGGCATGGGTCGGGTTCGGACTCACGCTGGCGGCCATGGCGGTCTATCAGTGGGCTCGTTGTCCAGCCCGAGTCGCCGTCGAGGGCGGATATCGGACGTGTGAGGATGGTTCGGACGTGCGGGCCTTGTTTGTGGTCGCTGTGGTCGGGGGCACTCCTGGGAGTCATCGCGGTCTATCGCCAGTCGTCCAAGGACAGCCGCCACGACGCCGATGGGCATTCCAGCTAGGTCCGCCATAGGTCGCGCCGTAGCGGCCGCTCCTTTCCCCACCGCCTACGCGCCAGTGGAACGGGAGAGCGCGTACGTCGTGCCGATTGTGACCCAGCGCGCGAGTCCCTCCTCGGAGGTCACGCCAGCCGGGGCAACGTAGACCATGCCCCGTGACGGTCGCCCGGTGAAGTCCATGGGACGCGCGTGCGGTTGCGCAAGCATCTCGTCATAGGCGTCCCGGCCGACCCGGACCATGAGGTCGTCACCGACGATGCCGACCGCCATCTTGTCGGCGACCATGAAGGCCAGGCCGCCGAACATCCTCAGTTCGCGGACATCATGGCGAGACGCGAGCAGGGATCGGACGCGCTCGGCAAGTACCTCGTCGTAGGCCAAGTTCAGCTCCACTATCACGACGGCGACCACGATGTGCGTCGGTGGCCCCGGCGGGATCAGATGATACCCATCGCGGCACCATCCACTTCCTGCCCGAGGTTCGCATCGGCGGTACCCTGACCACGTTGTGAGCGCTACCCCTCTCGCGCGTCGCCTTGTGCCATTCGTCTTGGTCAGTTGCCTAATGGCCCTGCCTGGCGCGGTGGCCCTCGCGCAGGACGCCAGCCCCGTGCCCTCGCCATCGGCCCCAGCGGTCGTCGGTCCGGACACCGGCCCACTGGACGGAAGTTGGGATGTCATCCGCTTCGACGCCTGGGGCGAGGGACTCGTACAACCCCGTCCGGAGACGACGCTGACGGCCGCGTTCCTGCCCGACGGGCGTCTTGAAGGCGAGACCGGATGCGGCACGTACACTGGCGGCTACACCCTCGACGAGAATGCCCTGGGACTGGGCATCATCAGCAAGGGCGCCGATCCCTGCGATGTCCCCACCACAGAAGAGGCGGTGGCCTACTCCGTGGCGCTGGAGGCGGTGACCAGTTGGCAGGCTGCCGAAGGCGGCGTCGAGCTGCTCGACGACCCCGGGCGCGTACGCGTCGAGCTGATGCGCGCCGACCGAGCGGGCTTGGTCGGGAACTGGGTGGCTGATCGGTATGCGCGCGCCAACGGCACGTTGACCGAGCCACTGGTCGACCGACCCATCACCATCGCGTTCGCCGAGGACGGCAGCGTGTTGGGCAGCAGCGGCTGCCGCGTGCTGGAAGGGACCTATGTGAGCGAGCGGGACCGGGTCGTCATCGCCCCAGTGGAGACGACCGGCCTGCCCTGCGAGGGAGACGCGCGACGCCAGGAGCGGCGGCTCCTGGCCATCTTCGATGCTGTCGTCTCGTGGGAGCGAGGGGGCCAGACCTTGGTGTTGACCGATGGGAGCGGGGGAGTACTGCTTGAGATGCGTGCCTCTGACGGCCCGGCGCTGCCGACCCAGACGAGGGCGCCGGCCGAGTCCGGAGCACCGGTCGAGGCTGAGGCGTGACGCACCAAGATCGCTCGACGCCGCCGACATCGCCGACCCAGCCGCCAAAGCGACGTCTGCGTTCGGGCGCGGTCCTCAATCTTGGCATCATCGTCGTCGGCCTGGTCGGCATCGCCGGCCTGCTCCTGGCGAACCTCGTGACCGGAGAGGACGCTCCCTCGGCCGAGTCGGTCGATCTCCCCCTGCGGTTCGACCCCGTCATCGAAGGCCTGGCCGCGCCGGTCCTGCTCATCGGGTCGGGTGATGGCAGTGGCGACCGCTACATCGTCGAGCAAGGCGGCCGCATCCTGCGCCTCACGTCGGATGGCTCCATCGACGCCCAACCATTCCTCGACATCTCAGACCACGTCCAGTCCCAGGGCGAGCAGGGCTTGCTGGGCCTGGCCTTCCATCCCGACTTCGCCCAGAACGGTCGCTTCTTCGTGGACTACACGCGCCGTGACGACGGAGCCACTACGATCAGCGAGTTCACCATCGCGGTCGATGGTGCCGACGCCGGGCCCGTCGAGTCGACCGAGCGAACCCTGCTCACCATCGCCCAGCCTTACGCCAACCACAATGGCGGCATGCTTGCCTTCGACGACGCGGGCATGCTGATCGTCTCGACCGGCGATGGTGGCTCGGGTGGCGATCCCCTCGGCAACGGGCAGGACCGAGCCTCCCTGCTGGGCAAGCTGCTGCGTCTCGATGTCGACCGTGGCTGGCCGTACGCCACACCGCGGGACAACGGCTTTGCCGACGACCCTGAGGCCAAACCGGAGATCCACGCCATCGGCTTGCGCAACGCCTGGCGCTTCAGCGTCGATCGTGCCTCGGGCGTCCTCTACATCGGCGATGTGGGCCAGGGCGACTGGGAGGAGATCGACGTCCTGTCACCCGGCACCGTCGAGCCGTCGTTCGGTTGGAACCAGATGGAAGGTCGCGAGTGCTTCGGCGACGGCCCCTGTGATCGCGACGCGCACATCCTCCCGGCCATCGCCTATCCGCACGACGATGGCGACCGCTCCCACTGCAGCGTCATCGGCGGCTACGCCTATCGTGGTGGCGCCGGGTCACTGGCTGACGGCACCTACCTGTACGCCGACTATTGCAGCGGCACCATCTGGGCCGTACCGACCGGCCAGCTGCTCGCGGGCGACGCCCAGCCGGCCATCGTGGGCCAGGTCCCGTCGGGCACCGGCAAGGCGCTGTCATTCGGCGAAGACGATGACGGTGAGCTGTACCTCCTCACCAGCGGCGGCCACGTGCTCCACCTCAGCGCGGCCGAGGCGGGCTGATACGGCCAGGGGTCGCGATGGTCAGGGCAAGCGCGCGGCCCGTTTGTCCGTATCGATCAGCTCGATATTGAGCCCGCCGCCGGCATAGACGAAGGCGATCTTCTCACCCTCGAACGCCTCGCCCGGATACGGTGCCGCGAGGACCCGCAGACCGGAGGCGGCCAGGCGAGCGACTTCGGCATCGACCGACTCGCAGCGGAAGCAGAGGTGATGGAGGCCGCCACCGCGTTGTGCCAGGGTATGGATGGGCGAGGACTCGTCGGTAGGCTCGATGAGCTTGACCGGCAGCGAGCCGGCCTTCTCGAGGAACCGCACGCGGACCTTCTGTGCCTGGTTGACCACGACCGCGGTGGCAGGCTGGTAGCCGAAGATGGTTCGCCACTGCTCGGTGGCCGCCTCGATCGAACGTACCGCGATGCCGACGTGATCCAGGACCATGCCGGGCACCACGTCACTGGCCCCTGTCGCCGCCGCGAACGGACGGTTCACGCGGTCGCAGCCGCCTGCTTTCGAGCGACGAACGAAGCGATGCGGCTGATCGTCTCGAGGTTCTCCGGCGTCGTCTCGTGATCCTCGATGGAGATGGCGTATCGACTTTCGAGGAACAGGATGATATCCATCATCCCGGTCGAGTCGACGATGCCGCTATCGATGAGCGAGACGTTCTCGGTGAGTTCGGCGTCATCGGTCACGTAGAACGACTCCCTGACGAACTCCCTGACGTCGTGTTCTACCGTCACTGCTGTGGTGTCTCCTTGCGCGTGGTCCGATCGACCAAGGTCCCGAAACTGCTGACTGGCAGCGCCGTGGGGCGCTGCCGGATGAAACGGTCGTGGAGCAGCACGGTGGACAGGACGCCGCTCAACGCCATGTTATCGGCGTTGGACGGTTGATGGTGTTCCAGCGCGCCCTGGCACTTGCGCCATAGTCGATCCACCGCGGCAGGCTCAAAGATCCCGGTCTCGGCCACGACCGAGGGGCTGAGGAGCTCGGCCACCCAGTCCGGCACCTGCGGGCCGACAAACGCGCGGGCATCGGGCGCGCGATATGGCTGCTTGGGGCGATCGATGATCTCGTCCGGTATCAGACCCTTCGCGACGTGTTTCAACACGTGCTTTTCATCAAGGCCCCGAAGCTTGTACGCTGGCGGCAGGGAGTTGGCGAGGTCCACCAGCGTCGGGTCGAGATATGGGAAGCGGCCCTCGATCGAATGGGCCATGAGCATGCGATCGCCTTGCGCCGAGAGCAGATAGCTAGACAGCAGTGTGCGGACCTCGAGGTGCTGGTCCTGTGCGAGGAAGGACCACGACGCGAAGTCGGGCGGCAGCCGGTCGAGCAGTCGTGCCTCGACTTCGAGGCCCTTGATGGCGCGGCGCAGGTCGCGCGAGAACAGCCGCTGCAATGCCGCCGTCGAGCGCCACCTGGTGTCGTGGCCGAACCCTGGCTCCTGCCACCGCTCACGGCCCCGGCCAAAGTACTCCTGCGCCATCGTCCGCTCGCCGACTGGGGAGCGAGCAAGATACGGATACAGCCGCTCGAGCAGCCGTGGCCGCAAGCGCGAATCCGGCCGGCGGCCCCAGAAGCGCCGCACCCTGGCCTCGCGAAACAGGTCGTAGCCGGCGAACATCTCGTCGGCACCTTCTCCGGTCAAGACCACCTTGATGCCGTGCTGTCTGACGAGCTCGGACAGCAGGTACATGGGCGCCGCTGCCGTTCGCAGCAGCGGCCGCTCGGCATGGAAGACGACTGCCGGGAAGGCAGCCGCGATATCCGCGGCGCTGACGCTGATCTCGTGGTGCTGGCTGCCGATGGACCGAGCCATCCTGCGCTGGTAGTGGGTCTCGTCGTACTCGGCATCCTCGAAGCGAACGGAGAAGGTGTGGAAGCTGCTGCCCTTGACGCGGTAGCCGAGCGCTGCGACCAGCGAGCTGTCCAGGCCCCCCGATAGGTAGCTGCCGACCGGGACATCGGCCCGTAGCATCCGCAGCCGAACGGCCTCCGTGAGCGATTCGCGAACGGCTTCGACCGCCTCTTCGAGCGAGCCTTCGAAGCCCGAGTCGGCGTTGGACGCGTAGTTAGCCGTCCAGAAGGCGTGATCGCGCGTCCCACCTGCTGATACGGTCCGAACGTGTCCCGGCTCCAGCTCGTTGACCCCCGTGAACACGGTCTGTGGCGCCACCGGGGACCAGAAGGTGAAGGTCTCGGCCAGCCCGGCAGGGTCGAGCGCGCGCGGGATCGACGGGTCGGCCGCGAAGATCGCCTTGACCTCGCTGGTGAACCAGAGACGGCCGTCGTGCTCGCACCAGTACAGTGGCCGGACGCCCAGCCGGTCGCGTGCCAGCACCAGCGTCCGCTGCTCGACATCCCAGAGGGCGATGGCGAACTGGCCGGCGAAGCGCTCGAAGGCCGCCTCACCCCACTCCTGGTAGGCATGCACGATGACTTCGGTATCGCTCCTGGTGCGGAAGCGGTGGCCCATCGCCGACAGTTGGTCGCGCAGCTCGATGTAGTTGTAGATCTCACCGTTGAACACCGTCCAGCATGCGCCGCGCTCGTCGGACAGCGGCTGCTGGCCGGATTCGAGGTCGATGACCGAGAGGCGCGCATGCCCCAATGCCACATGGTCGTCCCGGTAGGCGCCACATTCGTCCGGCCCGCGGTGTCGCAGTGCGCCGACCCCGGCCGCGAGGTCATCGAGGCCCGGCACCGACTGCCGCGGCTGCAGTACGAGGCAGCCGACGATGCCGCACACGGGTCAGGCGGCGGTGAGCGGAGTCGGGACGTGATGCAGGTATCGACTCACGCGACGTTTGGCCTCGATGTCGCGGTACACCCGTCCGACGATCTCGGTGGTGAGGTCGATGGCAGGGGCCACCTCCTCAGGGGCGATGTCGTGGTCGTAGGCCCAGAGACACAGGTCCATCTCTGTATAGGGCAGCGCGAAGTAGAACTCCTCCTGCGTCTGGCTCAGCGAGAAGGTGTCGGTCGTAGGTGGCCGCTGACGGATCTCCGAGGGGACGTCGAGGAACTCGGCCAGCTGGTAGACCTGCGACTTGTAGAGGTGGGCGATGGGCTTGAAGTCAGCCGCGCCATCACCGCCCTTGACGAAGAACCCCTGGTCGTATTCGAGGCGATTGGGCGTCCCGGCGACCGCGTAGTGCAGGCGGTCGGCGTGATAGTAGGCCGTCATCGTGCGGGTGCGCTGCTTGAAGTTGGTCGCTGCCACGAGCTGTCGGTAGGCATTGGGAGGCATCCGCGAGGTGTGCTCATCGCCGTCTGGGTCGGCCACCGTCAGACGTACAAGATTGAGACGATCACCCTCGACTAGAGAGGGCAGGACAAGCTTGCTGCGCCAGCCCTCGCCATACGCGGGGAAGACCGTGCGGATGGCGTCGATCTGGCGCTCGTAGCAGTCGGAGGCGGCGAGCACGGCGGTGATGTCCTCGACGATGGATCCGATGCCCAGCCCTGCCGCGAGCAGCTGTCCAAGTCGGAGGGCGTCCGCCGATGAGTCCCTATCAGGCATGAGCAGGCCCACGACGTGATCGGCGCCGAGCGCACGTCCACACAGTGCGGCCACCACCGAGCTGTCGATTCCGCCGGAGATCCCCACCACAGCTCCTCGCCGGCGAAGATCGACATGGACCTCGGACAGGATGGCCCTCTCGATCTCCTCGACCACCCGCGGTACGTCGATCCGCAACACGTCGCGTGAGAACATAGCTACCTTCTGTGGCGGGATCTGGTTGCACCTGTACGCGCGGATGAGCGGATGACAGGATAGAGGATAGTACTGCCGAAGCCGAGGCCGGCTCGTCGTACGATGCTGGCCATGGACTCGCCGATCATCTCCGACTGGCTCTTCGAGCACGCGGCGCGTTCGCCTGGGTCACCCGCGGTCGGTACGCCGACGACGTGGCTGAGCTATGGCGAGCTGGCGGCTCGCGTCGAGGCCTTCGCTGGGCACCTGACAGCCGCTGGCACCGGACCCGGAGACCGGGTCCTGCTGTCACTCCCGAACTGCCTTGCCGGCGTGGTGGCGGGGCTCGCGGTCCATATGCTGGGCGCCACGTCGGTCGAGGTCAGCCGTGAGTGGCGGGTCGATGCACTCGCAGATGTTGCCGCCAGGAGCCGCCCTCGCCAAGCCATCGTCTGGAGCCGCGACGTCCGGACCTGGGCCTCGGTCCTCTCGGGTAGTTCGCTCGAGCGCGTCTGGCTCGTGGGTCCTCCACCACCGACCGTCGGGGAGCTCTTTGGCGATACCTCGACCGCTGTCCTCCAGGAGGATGGCCGTGTCGGTCAGGACGCTGGTTCGCCAGCGCACCCCGCTCGGGTCCGGCAGGAAGTGGACGGGGCGGCGTTGATCCTCTTCACGTCCGGGAGTACCGGACGGCCCCACGGGGTAGTCCAGACATTCGCCAACATCGATGCCAACAGTCGCTCCATCGCGGAATACCTGGCGCTTACGGCGGACGATCGGGCACTCCTGACGTTGCCGCTCTCCTACTGCTACGGCCGCAGCGTGCTGCAGACGCATCTACTGGTGGGAGGATCGCTGTTCATGGACGGCCGCATGGCGTTCCCACGCGTCGTCCTGGAAGCTGCGGCCCGCGAGGGATGCACTGGTCTTGCTGGAGTGCCGCTCACGTTCGAGCTCATCCGCCGCGGGGTCGACGTGGCCGACATGGACTTTCCACGACTGCGCTATCTCACCCAGGCCGGCGGGCCCATGGCCCCGGCGACGATCGATTGGGTCCGCACCGCTTTCGCGCCGGCTCAGCTCTACGTGATGTACGGGCAGACCGAGGCCACCGCACGCCTGGCCTACCTGCCGCCGGACAGGGCCGCCGAGAAATCGGGCTCGGTGGGCGTGGCCATCCCGGGTGTCGAGCTACGCGTGGTCGATGAAGCGGGACGCGATGTGCTCGCCGGCGAGGTCGGCGAGCTGGTGGCGCGGGGTGCCAATGTCACGCTGGGCTACTTCGAAGAGCCGGACGAAACGTCCGCCATCCTGCGCGACGGCTGGCTGTGGACGGGAGATCTCGCCCGGCTCGATCAGGAGGGCTTCGTCTACCTCGAGGGACGGGCCAAGGCGATCCTCAAGATCGGTGGCCACCGCGTCAGCCCGGTGGAGATCGAACACGTCCTCCTGCTCCACCCGGGTGTCTCGGATGTCGCCGTGTTGGGCGTCCCCGATGAGCTCCTTGGCGAACGCGCCGTCGCGGTCATCGTGACGGGGCCTGGCGGGGCGCCGAGCGTGGACGAGTTGCTGCGGTTCTGCCGTGAGCGCCTGGCGCCTCATGAGGTGCCGTCCGCTGTCATCGAGGCCGACAGGCTGCCACGCAGCGACGCCGGCAAGCTCTTGCGTAGCGAAGTCGCAGCACGCTTTGGTGCCGGCTCACGGTGAGGGTGAACGCCGATGGAGATGGCCACGGAGCCGTCCAGCGAGATTACACTCATGTGATGTCAGGACCGGAGTCCCCTGTGCAGCCCAACGACCGCCCATCCGCCGACGTTATTTCCGTGACGCCGCTGCTGATCGTGGGCGCCGGTGGCTTCGGTCGGGAGGTTCTCGGACTCGTTCACGACATCAACGCCGCCACGCCGACGTTCGACTTCGTGGGCTTCCTCGACGATGGCGTGGTAGACCTTGAGCGACTGGGGCGCCTGGAGGCGCGGGTCCTGGGCGGATCGATACGCTTTGCCGAAGTCGACGCGAGCTACGTGATCGCCATCGCCTCATCCAGCTCCCGTCGGTCGATCGAGCGGCTAGCGTTGGCTTCTGGTCGCCGCGCCGCCACCCTGTGTCATCCTCGCGCCTCGATCGGGAGCGACGTGCGGATCGGCGACGGCAGTATCATCGCCGGCGGCGTGTGCCTGACCACCAACATCGAGGTCGGGCGCCACAGCGTGATCAACCTCGATTGCACTGTTGGCCACGACGCCACGATCGGCGATCTGGTCACCGTGCACCCTGGCGTCCGGATCAGCGGTGGCGTGGTGGTCGAGGACGGGGCGACCCTGGGAACGGGTTGCATCATCCTGCCCGGTGTCCGGGTGGGCGCAGATTCAGTCGTCGGCGCGGGCGCGGTGGTGGCGCGGGACGTGGCGCCGTCGGTGACGGTGGTTGGCCCGGTGGCGCGCCAGACACTCGGTTCGCGCCCAGCCGAGGGTTGAGAGGCAAGGGGCGGCAGGCCCGGAGGCTGGGACGGAGGCTGGGACGGCTGTCAGAGCGCGGCTACTCCGCTGCTAGGCGTCGCAGCACCGTGGGCAGGATGCCACCGTTGCGGTAGTAGTCGACCTCGATGCCGCCGTCCAGCCGGACGATGGCTTCGAAGCGGACGTCGCCAGACTCGCCCTGGGCCACGATGGTGACCCTGGAACGAGGTGCCAGGTCATCGTCCAGCCCCAGGACGTCGAAGGCCTCGCGGCCCGTGAGCCCCAGGGTCTCGGCGCTCTCACCTGGCAGATACTGCAAGGGCAGTACGCCCATGCCCACGAGGTTGGAGCGATGGATACGCTCGAAGGACTCAGCCAGCACTGCGCGAACGCCCAGGAGGCGCGTCCCCTTGGCAGCCCAGTCGCGGGAGCTGCCGCTGCCGTACTCCTTGCCGGCGAGGATGAGCAGCGCTGTGCCCTCGTCGGCATAGCGCATGGCCGCGTCGTAGATGAACATCGGCTCGCCAACTGGCTGGAACGTGGTGTAGGGGCCTTCCTGCTCAGCCAGTGCGTTCTTCAGGCGGATGTTGCCGAAGGTGCCGCGCATCATGACCTCATGATGGCCGCGTCGCGCACCGAAGGAGTTGAACTCCGAGGGCGAGACACCGTGTTCCTGCAGCCACTGGCCGGCGGGGCTCCAGGCTGGGATGACACCAGCCGGGGAGATGTGGTCGGTGGTGACCGAATCACCTAACGCCGCCAGCACCCGGGCACCGCTGATGCCGGCGATGGGCAGGGGCTCTGCTGTCAGGCCTTCGAAGAACGGCGGCAGCGCGATGTAGCTGGAGCCGGGGTCCCACTCGTAGCGGTCGCCTGCGGGGACCGGCAGGGCACGCCAGCGCTCGTCGCCCTCGAAGACGCTGGCATAGGTGCTGCGGAACAGCTCCGGCGTCACGGCGTCGGCGATCGCCGCGCGGATCTCATCGGCCGCCGGCCAGATGTCGGCGAGGTACACCGGCCCTCCGTCGGCACCCGTGCCCAGCGGCTCGGTCACGAGATCGATATCGACCCGTCCGGCCAGGGCGAAGGCCACCACCAGCGGCGGCGATGCCAGGTACGACGCCTTGACCAGTGGATGGATGCGGCCCTCGAAGTTGCGGTTGCCCGACAGGACGGCAGCCACCACCAGGTCGTGCTCCTCGATGGCGCTCGCGATGCCCTCGTCGAGCGGGCCGCTGTTGCCGATGCAGGTGGTGCAGCCGTAGCCCACGACGTTGAAGCCAAGCGTTTCGAGTGCGGGCAACAGGCCGGCACCGCGCAGGTACTCGGTCACGGCACGTGAACCCGGTGCCAGGCTCGTCTTGACCGTGGGGCCCACCGATAGGCCTCGCTCGACGGCGTTGCGAGCGAGCAGGCCCGCTCCGACCATCACGCTGGGATTGGACGTGTTGGTGCAGCTGGTGATGGCGGCGATGGCGACCGAACCGGACGCCAGGTCGGCCGAGCCGGCGTCTACCTCGACGCTCACGCGCGGATAGCCCGATACCGCGCCAGCAGGCGGCGGGAAGTCACGCTGGAATGCATCCCGCAGGTCGGCCAAGGGGATGCGATCCTGGGGCCGGCGTGGGCCGGCCACGCTGGGGGCGACACTCGCCAGGTCCAGCTCCAGCATCTCGTCGAACGACGGCTCCGCCCCCGGCAGCCGCCATAGGCCCTGCTCTTTGGCGTACGCCTCCACGAGCGCCACGCGCTCATCGCGTCCTGTCAGCCGCAGGTAGGCCAGCGTTTCCTCATCGATGGGGAAGATGCCGGTGGTCGCGCCGTACTCGGGCGCCATGTTGGCCAGCGTGGCGCGGTCGGCGAGGGCCAACGATGTCAGACCATCCCCGTAGAACTCCACGAACTTGCCCACCACCCCATGGGCGCGCAGCAACTGGCTGACCACCAGCACCAGGTCAGTGGCGGTACTGCCCTGTGGTAGTGCCCCATAGAGCCGGACACCCACGACCTTGGGGAGCGGCTGATAGAGCGGCTGGCCCAGCAGGACCGCCTCGGCCTCGATCCCGCCCACGCCGTAGCCCAGGATGCCCAGACCACTGATCATGGTGGTGTGCGAGTCGGTGCCCACCAGCGTGTCGGGGAAGGCCACGGACTCGCCCTCGGCATCCTCGCGCAGGCTGACCACGTCACCGAGGAACTCCAGGTTCACCTGGTGGACGATGCCGGTGCCGGGGGGCACGACGCGGAAGTCGCGCAGGGCCGTCTGAGCCCAGCGCAGCAGCTGGTAGCGCTCGCCGTTGCGCTCGTACTCACGCTCGACGTTGAAGGCGAAGGCCTGCGATGAGCCGAAGCGGTCGACCTGCACGCTGTGGTCGATGACGAGGCTGGCCGGCACCAGCGGGTTGATGCGCGCCGGGTCGCCACCCAGCTCCGCCATGGCATCACGCATGGCCGCCAGGTCGACCACGGCGGGCACGCCCGTGAAGTCCTGCAGCAGCACGCGGCCCGGCATAAAGGGGATCTCGATGTCGCTCTCGCGTCCGGGCTGCCGCGTCGCCAGCGCGGCCACGTCCGCAGCACTGGCGCCACCTGAGGCGCTGTTGCGCAAGACGTTCTCCAGCAGCACCTTCACGGTGAAGGGGAGCCGGTCCAACTGGTCGCTGACCGCATCGAGGCGGTAGATGGTGACTTCGCGATCGCCGGCGATGCGCATGCGAGCGCGGGCCTCGTGGGCGGGAGACGTGGACATCGATGCCATGAGGCGAGCTCCATTCAAAGGGCGCGGCGGGCGCGCTCACGATGTCGGCTCCTGACGGGAGTGCCCGCCTCGGGTCGGTCGAGTGTGGTCGGTCGAGTGTGGTCGGTCGAGTGTGGTCGGTCGAGTGTGGTCGGTCGAGTCTGGCTCGGATACGGTGATCCGGTTTCGTTTCCAGTATACGACGGGCTTCCCACCCGATAGGCTGTGCCGGTGAACGACCCACACGGCGCACCCGGCCACCACCATCCCCATCCGCCTGGCGATCCCGGCGGTCATCCCCGAATCGGATTCGTGGGTGCCGGTCGTGTCGCCGGCGCCTTGGGGGTCGCCTTCAGCCGGGCAGGCTGGCCGGTCACCGCGGTAGCCACTCGTGATCTGGTGCGCGCCAGCCGTTTCGTGGCACTCGTGCCGGGTGCACGAGCGGTCCCCACGACCGCGTCCATCACCGAGGATGTCGATCTCGTCTTCGTGACCGTCCCTGACGACGCCATCGCCGATGTCGCGGCCGAGTTGCGCCTGTATGCCGGCCAGGCCGCCGTGCATACCTCCGGGGCCCTTGACTCGGGCGTGTTGGGGCCGGCCCGCGCGGCGGGCACGCAGACAGGTTCGTTCCATCCCATGGTCGCCTTTGCCGAGCAGGAGGCGGCCCTGGCGGCCTTGCCCGACGCCACCATCGCGCTCGAGGGCGATGAAGAGCTGGTGGCCCTGCTGGGCCAGCTGGCGCGCGACATCGGGGCCCAGCCGGTGCTCCTGCCGCCAACGGGCAAAGCTGCATACCACGCCGCCGCCGTGCTGGCAGGCGGCGGCGTCCTGGGGCTCCTCGATGGTGTGGCCGAGGTCGCCCGCGGTGCCGGGCTCGATGAGGCCGGTGCGCTGGCCATCTACCTGCCGCTCATGCGTCAGGCGCTTTCGAATGCTGAGCGGATGGGGATCACCGACGCGTTGACCGGGCCCTTCGTGCGGGGGGATGTGGGCACGGTGCGGGATCACCTCGCGGTGCTGGCGCGGCTGTCCCCGGGGGCACTGGAACTCTATCGCGTGACCGCACAGCGGGAGCTGGCGATGGCGGTGGCGCGCGGCGAGCTGGAGCCAGCCAGGGCGGCGCCGCTGCGCGGCTTGCTCGAGGAGCGATAGGCGGTACCATCGCGATATGCAGCGAGGCGTCGGTTCGATCCGGGTGACACACCGAGGGACTCGGTTCGTGTTGCCTGTCGGTACGGGACGCCACCCGCATCCGCTTCCGCGGGGTCTATCGCGCATCGAGCCGCGGGCGCCGCACGTCGCTCGTGCGACTGCTGAACGGGACCCACTCGGCGCCGTGCGTCGCTCGGCCCGCAGTCTGACACCGGACCGTCCGGTCGCGCCCGGATCGGGTGCGGCCATCCGCCCGTCGTCGATCCGCTGGTCCACACCGCGCCGGGCGCTTCGCGACCCGCGCTCGTTCCGCGCGGTACCGCCGCTACGCTGAGGTGGCCCGTACCCGGTCGTGGCCCGATCCCGACCTACCGGTCGAGCGGGCCTTTTCCGCTGGTGGCGTGGTGATCCGTGACGGCAGTCGCGGGCCTGAGCTGGTGCTTGGCCGGCGCCGCCGCGATGGGCGTCACTCCGCCTGGTCCCTCCCGAAGGGCACGCCGGACGGCGCCGAGACTCCCGAGCAGACCGCCTTGCGCGAGGTCGGTGAGGAGACCGGCCTGCAGGTGTGCATCCTCGACGCCATCGGCGACATCCACTACCGCTTCGTGTGCGATGGCCGGCGCATCGACAAGACCGTGCAGTACTTCCTGATGGAGCCGACCGGCGGAGACCTCTCGGGTCACGATCACGAGTTCGAGGAGGTGCGCTGGTTCGCGCTGGAAGAAGCGGAAGCGGTGATGCAGTTCGCGACCGAGCGTGACATCGTGGCGCGCGCCTTGCCCGTGGCCGGTTTGGGCTGAGCGATGACCAGCCAGCGCACCGCCTTGTCCGACGTCCACGTCGCCCTCGGTGCGCGCTTCACCGAGTTCGCCGGCTGGGAGATGCCGGTGCGCTATGGCTCCATCATCGATGAGCACCACGCGGTCCGCCGCGCGGCCGGCCTGTTCGACCTGTCACACATGGGTGAGCTTCGGGTCACCGGGCCCGGCGCCGCTGCCGGCCTGGCGGCGGCGTTGGTCAACGACCCCGGGCGGCTGTCCGTGGGACGCGCCGGCTACTCGCTCCTGTGCGCGCCCGATGGTGGGGTCATCGACGACCTCATCGTCTATCGCCTTGAGCAGGACGCCTTCCTGGTGGTGCCCAACGCTTCCAATCGCGAGGTCGTGGCTGCTGAGCTGGGCGCGCGCCTCCGCGGTCACGAAGCGACCCTCGCCGACGAGACGTATGCCACCTCATTGCTGGCCATCCAGGGTCCTGCCGCAGCCGACATCCTGGCCCCGTTGACGGCTCTGCGGCTCGATGACCTCCGCAACTACCGTGCAGCGCAGGCGGACGTTGCTGGGATCCCCGCGCTGGTGGCTCGCACCGGCTACACCGGCGAGGACGGCTTCGAGCTGTTCGTTGCCTGGGACGAGGGGCCCGCGCTCTGGGAGGCGCTCACCGCTGCCGGCGCCGGCGCGGGATTGCGGCCCTGTGGCCTCGGTGCCCGTGACACGTTGCGGCTGGAGGCGGGCATGCCGCTCTACGGCCATGAACTCGGTCGCGACACCACGCCGTTCGAGGCCGGACTGGGCAGGATCGTCATGCTCGACCACGAGTTCGTGGGCCGCGAGGCGCTCGCCGCCGCCGACAAGGCCGGGCCGCGCAAACGGCTCGTCGGTCTCACGTTGCGAGACCGCGGCATCGCCCGCGAAGGATATGCGGTGTTGCGCACCGGTGACACCGCGCCGATCGGGGTGGTCACCAGCGGCAGCCAGTCACCCACGCTGGGGGTCGCCATCGCCATGGCCTACGTTCCGCCGGCAGACGCCGCCGCAGGTACCATGCTGGGCATCGTCATCCGCGGGGGTGTCGTCCCCGCTGAGGTCGTGCCATTGCCGTTCTATCGTCGTGCGGGTCGCTAGGGCTCGCGAGACTCATGGACTGCCGCGCGTTCGCAGGCCCCGGATGATCGCTGGAGGGACTCTGACGTGGATCTACCGCAGACGCTGCGCTACTCCAAGGACCACGAGTGGCTGCGCACAGAGGACGAGGAGGGTGTCGTCGGTATCACCGCCTATGCCGCCGACGAGCTGGGAGACGTGGTGTTCGTGGAGCTGCCCGAGATCGGTCGGAAGCTGCAGAAGGATGAGACCTTCGGTGTCATCGAATCGGTGAAGACCGCCAGCGACCTCACTGCGCCGGCCGCGGGCGAGGTCATCGCCACCAATGATGCCCTCGTCGACGACCCCGAGCTGGTCAACAGCGAGCCCTACAAGGGTGGCTGGATGGTGCGTATGCGCCTCGACGACCCTGACGCCGGCACCGAGCTCATGGACGCCGCCGCATACAGCGAGTCGATCGGCAGCTGACGGCGTGGTTTACGGCCCCCACACTCCGGCCGACCGCGAGCGGATGCTCGCGGCGCTGGGGATCGATTCGGTCGAGCAGCTCTTCTCCGACATCCCGGAGGCCGTTCGGGCTGCCGACCTGCGCTTGCCGGGGCCGGTCTCGGAGCTGACGCTGGCCCGCGAGCTGACGTCGCTCGCCTCGCGCAACCGGGTGGACCTGGTCTCCTTCCTGGGCGCGGGCGTCTACCGGCACCACATCCCCGCGACGGTGGACGCGGTGCTCTCACGCGGCGAGTTCTACACCGCCTATACGCCATATCAACCAGAGATCAGCCAGGGCACGCTGCAGGCCATCTACGAGTTCCAGTCGCTCATCGCGGAGCTCACCGGACTGCCGGTGGTGTCCGCCTCGCACTACGATGGTGCGGCCGCTACCGCGGAGGCGGCACTGATGACGGTGCGAGCCACCCGCCGTGACCGGGTGCTCATCAGTCGCGCTGTCCACCGCCACTACATCGACACGGCGCGGACCTACTTCGCCCCCGGCAGCCGTGCTATCGAAGGATTGCCCACGGCGCCTGATGGCACCACCGATTTGGCCGCCCTGGAGGCCGCTCTGGCCGAGCCTGGACGTCCGGTGGCTGGTGTCATCATGGGCCAGCCCAACGCCTTCGGCCTGCTGGAGCCGATGGCCGATGCGGCCGCGCTTGCCCACGCTGCCGGCGCGCTCTTCGTAGCCGTGGTGGAACCGGTGTCACTGGCCGTGCTGTCCCCGCCCGGCGCCTATGACGCTGATATCGCTGCGGGGGAGGGGCAGCCGCTGGGCATCGCGCCACAGTTCGGGGGTCCGTACCTGGGCCTGCTGGCCGCGAGCAAGCCGTTGCTGCGCCAGGTCCCCGGACGGCTGGTGGGTCGCACCGCCGATGTCGATGGGCGCCGTGGGTTCGTCATGACGCTGCGAGCGCGAGAGCAGGACATCCGTCGCGACAAGGCGGCCAGCAACATCTGCACCAACCAGGCGCTGTGCGCGCTGGCGGCCACGGCATATCTGGCGACCCTGGGACCGCATGGACTATGCGATGTGGCTGCCGGCGGCGTCGCTGCCGCGACGCGACTGGAAACGGCGCTCGCCACGGCCGGCTTCGAGCGCGTCCACCGAGCACCCTACTTCAACGAGTTCGCCGTCCGCGTACCCGGTGCCTCGCGTGTCCACGACGCACTGCTCGAGCGAGGTGTGCTGGCGGGCCTGCCCCTGGCTGTCTGGTATCCCGATGATCTCGAGCTGGCCGACGCGCTGCTGCTATGTGCCACCGAGCTGACCAGCGACGAGGACATCGAGCGTCTTGTCGAGGGCCTCATCGAGGTGGCCGCGTGACCGAGCCGCATCTCGCCACCAACCGCCCGGGGCCGATCCTGGTGCCGCAAAACGCGCGCCGCTCGGCCGTGGGACCGGATCTGCAGCCGACACTCGCGGAGCTGCATGCCCCTGGACGCTCCTCCTTCAAGGTGCCCCACGTTCCGACTGATGCGCTCGATCGTCTGCCGGCCGACCAGCGTCGAGCCACGCTTCCGGGGCTGCCCGAGATCGACGAGCCCACGGTGGTGCATCACTTCACGCACCTCTCGCACCTCAACTACTCAGTCGATGGCGGCATGTACCCATTGGGCTCCTGCACCATGAAGTACAACCCCAAGATCAACGAATGGGCGGCGCGCCTGCCCGGTTTCGCGGAGCTGCACCCACTGGCGCCAGACGCGCTGGCGCAGGGCACGCTGGAGCTGATGTGGAGCCTGCAGCAGCAGCTGGCGGAGATCGGTGGCTTCGCACAGGTCTCCCTGCAGCCGGCGGCGGGTGCCCAGGGCGAGCTCACCGGCATCCTCGTCATCCGTGCCTATCACCTGGCGCGCGGTGACGTCGAGCGTGACGAGGTCATCGTGCCCGATTCCTCCCACGGCACCAACCCTGCCACCGCCTCCATGGCCGGCTACAAGACGGTGACCATCACCTCCGGCGCGGACGGCATGGTCGATATCGACGCTCTTCGTGAGGCGCTTGGCCCACGCACCGCGGCGGTGATGCTGACCAACCCTTCCACCCTGGGCCTCTTCGAGCACCACGTGGTGGAGCTGCTCGACGCGGTCCATGCGGCGGGCGCCCTGGCCTATATGGATGGCGCCAACATGAACGCGGTCCTGGGGTACTTCCGGCCCGGCGAGGCCGGCTTCGACGTGATGCACTTCAACCTGCACAAGACGTTCGCCACGCCGCACGGCGGTGGCGGGCCCGGTGCTGGCCCCATCGCGGTGGCCGAGCACCTGGTGCCCTATCTACCGCAACCGCTGGTGGTCCGCGAGCCCGGTGGCAGCTGCCGCCTGGAGCGCCCCGGCGAGCGCCCCGAGTCGATCGGTCGGATGCGCGCCTATCACGGCAGTGTCGGCGTCCTGGTGCGGGCCTTCGCCTACATCCGTGCCCACGGCGGCAGCGGCCTGCGGCAGGTCAGCGAGGACGCGGTGTTGGCCGCCAACTACCTGCGAAACCGCATCGGTGAGGCCTACGGGCTGCCGTATCCGGGCCCCTGCAAGCACGAGTTCGTGGCCAGTGCGGCTGACATCAAGGCCGCCACCGGCGTACGCACCTACGACATCGCCAAGCGGCTCATCGACCATGGCTACCACCCACCCACCATCTACTTCCCGCTCATCGTCGATGAATGCCTGCTCATCGAGCCCACCGAGACCGAGTCGCTCGAGACGCTCGATGCCTTCGCCGACGCCCTCATCGAGGTCGCCCGCGAGGCATATGACGACCCGGAGCTGCTGACGGGCGCGCCGCATGACACACCCGTGCGCCGGCTCGACGAGACCGCCGCCGCGCGCGACCCGGACCTGCGCTGGGAGCCGCTGCCCGGTGCCGATGGGCCGTGCCCGCAGTGAGCCTGCGTCACCGCCTCAGGCTGCCGGGGTTGGCGCTGGCGGGTCTGTTGCTCCTCAGCGCCTGCCTGGCCGATCCCTCACCCACGGCGATGCCCAGGCCGGAGCTCACCATGGTGCCGCCTCCCACCACGGAGCCCACGCCCTCGCCGACACCGGAGCCGCGGGCAGCAGAGGACGACACGCTGGTGGTGATGGCGCCCGAGTACCCCACGCGCCTCTTGCCCAGCGACAACCTCAACGCCACCGAGCGCCTCCTTGTCGACGTGCTCTATGACCCGCTGTACCGACTGGATGCGCAGCAGCGACCCGTGCCCGAGCTGGCCAAGGAGCTGCCGCAGATCAGCGACGATGGTCTGACCTGGAAGATCCCCATCAAGTCCGACGCCCACTTCCACAGTGGTGCCAAGCTCAAGGCTGACGACGTCACGTTCTCCTTGCGTATGGCGGCCTCGCCATCCTGTCCGCTCGGGCGCAACCTGTGCGAGACCGTGCGCAACCACCTCGACGGCGATCCCCAGCGTGACGGCGGCGTCGTCACGCTCAAGCTCACCGAGCCCTATGCGCCATTCCTGACCGAGGCGCTGGGCCAGCTGCCGATCCTCAGTGAGGACGACGTCAAGGCCGCGACCGGTGAGCTCATCACCGCCGCCGACCGCCTCAACGAGAACCGGCCCGACAGCGTCATCAGCACCATCACCGAGCAGACCCTGCGCGATGCATGCCTGGAGGCCGAGCCACCCGATGGCTGCCTGCTGCGTGACCATCGCGACGAGCTGGAGCGCCTCTTCACGCGGGCGCGCATCGATCTGCCGCCAGAGGCTCCCTACATGGACCCCAGCGGCTTGTTCGACGAGGATGCCTACCTAGGCGAGCTGCTCAACCGGCTGGAGGCCCTGGCGCAGGTCTTCAGCAGCCAGGCGAGCGACAAGATCTCGGCTGCGCTGGGTCTGCTCGACGCCACCGTGAGGCCGTTTGGCGGCGGGCCATACGAGCTTGTCAGCATCGAGGAAGATGGCACCTACATCCTGAAGGCCAACCCCAACCACACGCGCAGCGCCCCACACATCGAACACATGGAGGTACGCATCGAGCGCGACCCCGCGGTGGCCACGACACGGCTGCTGACCGGCGAGGCTGACTGGATCCTGCAGAGCACCGCGGAGCAGGCGGAGACCATCGATGCCGCGCCCGGCTTCGAGGCCGCGCCGCGGCCCATCGATACGCAGTTCGGCGTGCTCTTCAACGTCCGCCCCGATCGCGTCTACTTCGACCTCGACACGCGTCGGGCGTTCGTGCTGTGCATCGACCAGCAAGGGCTGGCCACCGCACTCGATGCTGAACGCGACATCGCCGCGACGCCGTACACGGCCACGTCCTGGGCACGCCCAGAGGCGGCCATCCATGAGCGTGACGTGGCTGCGGCCAATGCGCTGCTCGATGCCGGTGGCTGGCCCATGGCCACCGATGGCGTGCGGGTGCGCGAAGACGACACCCGCCTCTCGACCACCATCGCGGTGCGACCCAGCAGCGTCGACCTCTTCACCTTCGCCAACCAGGCTGCCGAGCAACTCCGCGATTGCGGCATCGAGCTCATCGTCGAGGAGCTCGACCTCACCGGTGACACCATGCTCAACCAGTTGCGCTGGCCCAACGAATTCGACACCCTGCTCTGGCTGCGTCGCCTTGGCCCCGACCCCGACAGCGCTGTTCGCGCGTTCGAGTCCTCGCGCATCACCGCGGAGGACAACGTCGCCGACGAGAACCCCAGCGGCTTCACCTCGGAGTTGGTCGACTTCTGGGTGGCGTCTGCTCGCGACACGTACGACGAGGCGGAGCGGGCCGCGGCATATGCCCAGGTGCAGGCCGAACTGGAGAAGCTCGTTCCCTATTGGCCCTTGTGGTACGAATCGACCATCAGCGCCGTCTCCTCGCGCCTGCGCGACCCGAACGGCCCCATCGACCCCTCGGCCTCACGCTATGACTGGGATATCTCCAGCTGGTCGCTGGAGCCGGCCGCCTAGCGTCGCTGGCCGGCTGCTGATGGCGACACGCTGTCCAAACGCGCTAGACCCCAGCGTGGAGGCTCTATACAATCCACCTGCATGCGGCTCTCCGCGGGAGACGTGTACTTGCGTGCACGGTTCGGGGGATGGCAGCAGTAGAGAGCAGATCGCGATCCTCGCCTCTCATGCGGGGACGCTCAACAGAGGAGGGAACTCACTGATGAGTCATCGGACTCGAACAGGCTTCGCTTTCGGCGCGGCGTTCGTCCTGGCAGCCAGCGCGCTGTCGGCGATCCCCGTCGCGGCGCAAGATGAATCGTCGCTCATCTACAACATCGATGGCGAGATCACCGCGCTCAACAACGCCGCTGACGATCTACCCACTGCCGAGGCCATCCAGTGGCTGTACAACGGCCTCTACGCCCTTGACGAGAGCTTGACCCCGGTACCAGACATCGCAGCTGAACTCGCCGACATCAGCGAGGACGGCACCGTCTGGACCATCAAGCTGCGCGATGACGTCTACTTCCAGCCGACCGGCGAGCAGCTGACCGCGGAAGATGTCGTCTTCACCTACGAGCTGTCCAACAGCGAGAACTGCAAGTTCAACCCTGACAGCTGTCTCGGCTTCGTGACCGTCACCCCCGAGGGTGCCACGGAGCCCGTCAAGGTCCTGCAGAAGGTGGAAGCGCTCGACGACTTCACCGTCCAGTTCACCCTGGCTGACAAGTACGCGCCCTTCGCCACGGTCTCGCTGCCGGGCAAGTACATCGACAGCAAGACCGCTGTCGAGGCGGCCTTCGCCAAGTTCCAGAAGGGGACCGCTGACGTCAACGTCGCCGATGTGGACGCCCTGCTGGCAGCTGGTTTGGATGCCGAGAATTACCGTCGTGACGCGGAAGCGCTGCTGATCGCAGCCGAGTTCCCGCTGCCGGACGAGGCGCTGTACCTGGGCGAGGACGGCACGCTTGACGAGGCCAGCTACGCGACCGGCCTTGAGACCAGCCTGACCGATCTGTCGACCATCCTCAACGCGCAGGCCATCGACCAGATCGCGGCCGCCTACAAGCTGCTTGATACGGCTCGCATGCCGGTCGGCACTGGCCCCTTCTATGTGACCGAGTTCCGCCCTGGCCAGGACATCACCGCGGCCCGCAACGAGTTGTACCACTGGGGCCCTTCGGCCTTCGACAAGCTGTACATGCCCATCATCAAGGACGATGTCGCGTCTTCCTCTGCGCTAGCCGCTGGTGACATCGACTGGAAGTACTCGCTGACCGCTGATGGCTATGCGCAGCTCCGTGATGCCGCCGGACTCAAGTTCGCCCGCTATCCGGACTTCGGCTATTTCGACCTGCAGTTCAACCTGCGTGAGGGCCGCCTGTTCGCGGACAAGCCCGTGCGCCAGGCACTGGCCTACTGCATCGACAAGGACGCCACCGTCGAGGCTGCTACGGACGGCCAGGGCGTGCCCATCTATTCGGACATCCCGCCCGCCAGCTGGGCCTACAACCCCGACGTTCCCAAGTACGAGTACGATGTCGCCAAGGCGAACCAGCTCCTTGATGACGCTGGCTGGACCATGGGCGATGACGGTGTCCGCGTCAACGCGGACGGCAAGCGTCTTGAGTCGCACATCCTGCTGCGCGCCGGCAAGACTGACCGCACCAAGTTCATGCAGCTTCTTGCCGACCAGGCCAAGGACTGCGGCTTCAACCTGACCCTTGAAGAGGCCGACTTCGGCACCGTGTTGCTGCCGGGCCTGGAGTGGCCGCTCATCATGGCCGGCCAGACCGAGCAGTGGGATGCTTACTTCGGCGGCTGGATCACCAGCTATGATCCCGATCCCTACAGCCTGTATCACAGCAGCAACATCGTGACCGCGGATCTGCCGGACACCTACAACTACATCGGCTTCAGCAACGCCCGTGCAGACGAGCTCATCGAGGCTGGTCTGAAGGAACTCGACCAGACCAAGCGTGCCGCGATCTACCAGGAGTTCGAGTCCATCATGGCCGAGGAGCTTCCGGCTCTGTGGGCGTGGTCGGACGAAGCCAAGGAAGGCCTCAACGTGGCCGTCCAGGGCGAGAACGAGTGGACCGATGAGGTCATGAGCACTCCTACCTGGTTCTATGAGTTCGAGAAGGTCAACAAGGGCGGCGCCACCGTCGCCGAGTGATCGCTCCATAGCGTTCCACGTGTGACCCCTTCGGGGGTCCCACGGTGGGGGGTCGCACCGGCGCCCAGCGTCCAGTGCGGCCCCCAATACGTCTACTTCCCGCATTGACAGAACACGTGCCCTATCCGATTCCGGCCAGGTCGTCGCCGCAGGTACCCAGCTGATGGCTCGCTACATGGCTCGCCGTCTCATCCAGGCGATCCCCATCGTCATCGGCGTCTCGATCATCGTCTTCCTGATCGTCTATGCCTCTCCGGGTGATCCCACCGACCGCTTCCGCACCCCGCGCGTGCCGCCCGAGCAGATCTTGGCGCTCATCCGCTCGTATGGTCTCGACAAGCCACTGCCGGAGCAGTACCTGGCGTGGGTGACGACCTTCTTCCAGCCCTGGAACATCGACGCCTGGGGCTATAGCTTCGTTGACGGCGTGCCCGTCATCGAGAAGGTCATGCGCCGCATGCCGGCGACCTTCCTGCTCATGGGCACCGCCCTCGTGGTGACCGTGATCGTCGCCATCCCCATCGGCATCATCGCCGCGGTCCGCCAGTACAGCTGGACTGACAAGATCATCACCACCTCCGCCACCATCGGCTACGCGCTGCCGTCGTTCCTGCTGGGCACCTACATCCTCTACCTCGGTGGCGTGCTGGCGAAACAGTGGACCAACGGGGCCGTTGGCTTCCCGTTGTTCGGCATGGAGAGCCTGGGCAGCCGCGGCGATCCGGTGGACATCGCCTGGCACATGTTCATGCCCGTCCTTTCGCTGGCCATCCTCAGCATCGCCGCCTGGAGTCGCTATGTCCGTTCCTCCATGCTTGACGTGCTGCACCAGGACTACGTGCGCACGGCCAAGGCCAAGGGCTTGCCCCGGCGCTCGGTGTTGTACAAGCACGCGCTGCGTAACGCGATGATCCCCATCGTGACCTTGCTGGGCCTGTCGATCCCCACGCTCATCGCCGGCGCGGCCATCACCGAAACCATCTTCAGCTGGCCTGGCCTCGGATCGATGTACGTGGAGTCGGTCGGCAACAAGGACTACCCGGTCATCATGGCCCTGGCCATGCTCAGCGGTATCGCCGTTATCCTCGGTAACCTGCTGGCGGATGTGCTGTACGGCATCGTCGACCCGCGGATCAAGTACTAGGGAGTGGTGTCATCGCTACCGTGAAGCCCCAGGAGACTGCGAGTCGGATCGCGGCGACGCCTGCTGACGCGACGGTGTCCGGTGATGTCGGTGGGGTCGATGAGGTCGATCTGGCGCCGGTCCGGACCTACTGGCAGTTGGTGCGGCGGCGCTTCGTGCGGCATCGCATGGCCGTCATCAGCCTGATCACGCTGACCATCCTCATCGCCTTCGCTGTCCTGGTGCCGCTCCTGACCGGAGATCTCTACAAGGACCCCGACATCCACAGGATCTATGGGGCCCCGGAGTTCCCGGGGGCGCCCCTGGGCTATGACGAGATCGGCCAGAACGTCTTCGTGCGGCTGGCCAAGGCGACCCAGACCTCGCTCATCGTGGGCTTCAGTGCGGTCATCATCATCGCCGGTGTGGGCAGTCTGGTGGGCGCCATCGCCGGCTATATGGGCGGTTGGGTCGACAACGCCCTGATGCGCTTCGTGGATGTCGTGCTGACGCTGCCCATCCTCTTCATCATCCTGATGATCGTCTCGTTCTTCGGCCAGGGCAACGTGTGGGTCGTGGTCATCGCCATCGGCATCACTGGTTGGACGCTGGCCGCCCGACTCATCCGTGGTGAGTTCCTGATGTTGCGCGAGATGGACTTCGTGCAGGCCGCTCGGGCGCTCGGCGCCAGCCATCGTCGTATCGTGTTTCGCCACATGCTGCCGCCGGCCACCGGGCCTCTGATCGTGGCGGCTGCCATCGGCGTGGCCGACGCCGTCGTGATCGAGGCTGCACTCTCCTTCCTCGGCTTTGGCATCAGCCTGCCGGAGGCCAGCCTGGGCAACATGCTCAACAACGCCCAGACGTACTTCATCCGGGCGCCCCTGATGGTGTTCTGGCCGGGCATCATCCTGGTGCTGATGGTCCTCTGTGCCAGCTTCCTGGGCGATGGCCTGCGGGATGCCCTGGACCCGCGCCAGAAGATCGACGTCAAGTGACCGTACAGATGGAGAAGCCCGGCGTGACCGACGTCAGCGTCAGCGGTGACCGTAGCAACCACGACATGATCCTTGAGGTCGACGGCCTGCGGACTTGGTTCGGCACGCTCGACGGGACGGTGAAGGCTGTCGACGGGGTCAGCTTCAGCATCAAGCGGGGCCAAACGCTGGGAGTGGTGGGGGAATCCGGTTGCGGCAAGAGCGTCACGGCGATGTCCGTGATGCGGCTGATCGAGCGTCCCGGCCGGATCGTGGCTGGCAGTGCCAAGCTCCGTGGCATCGACCTGCTGGGACTCACCGAGAAGGAGATGGAATCCACGCGGGGCGATCGCATCGCCATGATCTTCCAGGAGCCCATGACCTCCCTGAATCCGGTCTTCACCTGCGGCGACCAGATCAGCGAGGCGCTGACCCGGCACCGTGGCATGGGCCAGAAGGAGGCCGGCCAGCGGGCCGTCGAGATGCTGGCCAAGGTCGGCATCCCTGAACCGGCGCGTCGCGCCCGGCAACACCCACACGAGCTTTCGGGCGGCATGCGCCAGCGCGTGATGATCGCCATGGCACTCTCGACCGAGCCCGAGTTGCTCATCGCTGACGAGCCCACGACCGCGCTTGACGTCACCATCCAGGCCCAGATCCTGGAGCTGATGAAGGAGCTGCGTGAGCAGAACGACATGGCCATCATGCTCATCACCCACGACCTTGGTGTAGTGGCCGAGATGGCCGAAGAAGTCGTCGTGATGTACGGCGGCAAGGTCGTGGAGCGCTCCGATGCCATCACCATCTACGAGCGACCACACCACCCCTACACCAAGGGTCTGCTGGCCTCCATCCCCAGGCTGGGCGAGCGCCGTCGGCGACTCGATGTCATCCGTGGTGTCGTGCCCATCCCGCTCAACATGCCTAGCGGCTG
>JBBSAV010000020.1:0-36498 GCA_038251965.1 Candidatus Limnocylindrales bacterium | reverse complement strand
GCGCATCGTAGACCACGCGAGGGCTTGTGCCAGGGCCGCTAGTCAGCTCTGGTCTGAACCGGTCCTAACGCGCCACGCCCGAAACCGCCGCTCGCCCGACCCCGGCACTTCGTACCATGTGGGCATGACCGAGCTTGCTCCGTTCCGCCTGGGCCCAGTCCTCGTGGAGCGCCCCTGGGGCGGGCGTCGGCTCGCCGAGTATGGCAAGGCATTGCCTGCCGGGGTTTCGATCGGCGAGAGCTGGGAGCTGTGCGACCTGCCGCAGCACGTCGCGCCGAATGTCGACGACCCCAGCAGCACCGTGCTCGATGGCCCCTACGCCGGGGACAAGCTGCGAACCGTCGTGGCCGAGGCGACCGAAGCGCTTCTGGGCCCCATACAGCCAACGGCGGAGGGTCGATTCCCACTGCTCTTCAAGCTCCTGGATGCGCGTGAGCACCTCTCGGTGCAGGTCCATCCGAACGCCGACTACGTGGCCGCGCACCCCGAGGCCCGACTCAAGACCGAATCCTGGTACGTCGTCGATGCCGACCCCGGCGCGGTGCTCTATCTCGATGTGACGCCCTCGACGCACCGGGCCGACGTGGAGGCGGTGATGGGCACGCCTGGCATCGTCCCCTTGCTGGGCGAGATGCCCGCGGTCCCCGGGGCCTTCCATCATGTCCCCGCGGGCCTCATCCATGCCCTCGGGGCCGGCACCTTCGTGGCCGAGGTGCAGACCCCCAGCGACACCACCTTCCGCATCTACGACTGGGCGGCCGAGTACGGCCGTGCACCCCGACAGCTCCATCCTGCCGAATCGATGGGCAGCATCCGCTTGCGTCCCGACGATGCCTTTTCGCTTGAGGCGACCACGACTCCCGGCGTGCGGGAACTCGTCCGCAACGAGCATTACTGGATGCGCGAGCACCGTGTCGATGGCGGCGCCAGCACCCTCGCGACCACGCCGGGGCCGAAGATCCTGAACGTCACGCACGGCTCGATCGCTCTCGGCGACCTTGAGCTCGCCAAGGGGACCACGGCCATCGTGCCGGCATCGTCGACGATCTCAGCCTTCGAGGCTGATGATGCGGTGATCCTGGAGATGGCTCCGGCGTGATCGGTCGGCTGGACGCCGGCTGACTACCCGCCGTCGGCCGCGGACGTGCCCCGGGGAGCCTCGCTGACGATGGCCTCGATCTCCTGCTCATCGAGTTCGCCTGCTTCGAACGCCTGGATGCGGCCGTGCACCCGCAGCACCATCGCCACCGTCGGTGCCGAGAGGGTGGCGCCCAGCACGCCCACCAGCACCGAGCCGATGATGGTCGAGCCGAAGGAGACGATGGGGTGCAGGTCCAACGCGCTGCGTTCCAATTGACGCTGCAGGATCGGCTGCACCACGTTCTGGGCCACCAGGATGACGATGAGCATGATCAGCGCGGGCACGATGCCGCCCGAGCCGAAGGCGATGAGCAGGGCGAAGACCGACGACACCAACGCGCCAAGGTAGGGCACGTACGAGGTCACGAAGGTGATGAGGCCGATGGTGAAGGCCAGCGGCACATCCAGCACGACCGCTGTGAGCCCCACGATGATGGCCACGGGCAGGCTCGACAAGGTCAGCACGTAGAAGTAGTCGCGGAACGAGCGCGTCGCGTCCTCGACGATGCCCTGGCCCAGCCGGGACGGCACGCCCAGGTGTGACCCCACCCAGGCGCAGAGCACCTCCCACTCTGCGAGGACGAAGTACAGGATGAACAGGGCGATGAAGGTGCTGACCAGGAAGCTGCTGATACCGGAGAAGGCACTGGGCACGTAGGACAACAGGCCCGGCAGCACATCGTCGACGAAGGTGCTGAGCTGCGCCTGCACGTCCTCGACGAGCACCACCGACATGCCCCGATCCGCGAGCCAGTCACGGCCCAGGTTGATCGCGGCCTGGCTCTGGTCCACGATCTCCGAGCCCTGGTCGATGACGCCCACGACCACGACCGCGATCGCCACCACGGCCAGCACGATGATGCCCACGAGTACCACCAGCGAGGCGGCTTGACGAGGCATCACCCGCGCCAGCAGCCGGGCCACGGGCTCGAAGACCATGCCCAGCACGACCGCCACGATGAGCGGCAGCACGAAGCTGGAGATGGCCGAGATGCCGGTATAAATCATGGCCGCCAACAGCAGGATGCCGACGAACGACCAGGCGCGGATGCCGGCGCTGCGGATGCTGCGGTCGCGCTCCGGGCTGAAGTAGCTGGTCACGCGCACATCATGCCCGCAGGCCGCCTTCAGCGCTCCTCGGGTCCACTCCCGTGAGAGATGCCTCGCAACAAGCGGCCCAGGATGTCGGCACCGGTGATGATGCGCCGCTCCGCCCCCCACAGCAGCACCGCGTCGTTGTCGATGACGTCGTCCTCGCTGCGGACTCCGCCGGCCTGGAGGCGACCGATGATGCGACCGAGGGGCAGGGCAGGGTCCAGCACGATGACCGGACGATGGCAATGGCGCGCCACCTCCGCCTCGCTGCCGTGGATGAGGACATCACGCAGGAAACCGTCGGCATCGAGTGCCATGCGCGGTTCACCCTCCCGGTCGGCCAGGATGACCCACTTATGACCCGAGAGGTTGACCTTCTGGACGAAGGGGTCATCGATGCCCCCGCTGATGGCGGGTAGTCGGAATGCGGACCCGCCCTCGTCGCGGAGCGGCAGGGTGACGACGCTGCGCTCGTCGAGCAGTTCGCCTTCCTCGGCCACCAGGACATCGTCGAGCGCAAAGAAGTTGAGCGCGCCCAATGCCTCCACGCGATCGACCTCGTGCGCGTCGGCGGCGTTCATGTGCTGGCGGATGAGCTCCTTGAGCTCGATCTCGCGGAAGTAGGTGGTCGCCTCGCGGCCCAGGAGCGCGTCGAGCATGCGTGCCGAGGGTAGTGCCACCGGCGCCAGCACAATCTGCCACACGCGCAGTACCGGCGCCAGCCGCGACGCCATGCGCAAGGCATTTCGAGAGAAGTAGGCCTGTGGCAGGATCTCGCCGCCGAAGGTGATGATGACGGTGCTGAACACGAACGCCATCACGCCAAGGAGGACCGAGCCCACCAGCAGCGTCAACAGCACGTTGATGGCGACGTTGCCCCAGAGGATGGTCGTCAGCAACCAACTGGCATCCTCGCGCATCGCCAGCACGCGCTCGGCACGCTTGTCGCCGGCCTGCAGCGCCACTTGCAGCTCCAGTCGGCTGAGGCTGAAGAAGGCCAGGTTCAGGCCGGAGAACATGGCCGATTGACTGACGCAGAAGAGCACGCCCAGCCAGACGAGTACGTTGGTCAGGGTGGCGTCCACGCGATGCTCGAGCCTCCGGTCCTGTCCCGATCGCGCTGTCGCGGCCGGTGTGGACCGATGATAAGGTCGACGCGATGAGCGACCGTGACACGGACGGCATCCGACGCATCTCCAGCGAGCTTGACGCGCTGCCGCTCGAGGCCAGGCGTTTCGTCTCGGTCTATGCCTACGTGCTGGCGCGGGTGGCCCGCACCGATCCCGGTTTCAGCGATGCGGAGCGCGAGTTCATGGAGTACGCGGTCGTGGAGGTGGGACAGCTCAGCGGGCCGCAGGCGGCGCTGGTGGTCCAAAGTGCGCTCGCTTTCGGTGCGCTATATGGAGCCACGGAGGACTATGTCGTCACGCGCGAGTTCGTTCGGGTCGCGACGCGGGAGCAGTGCGAGGCGCTGCTGCGGACAGGCTTCGCGGTGAGTGCGGCCGATGATCACGTGAGCCCATCGGAAGTGGCGGAGCTCAACGAGATCGGGGCGGAGCTGGGTCTTGATGCTGACGAGGTCGAGGCCATCCGGCGCACCGCCCTTGAGCGGTTTGGCCGCGCGCCCGATGGGCAGGGCTGATCCGGTCGAACCGACCGAAGGGGAGGCTCAGGCGGCCGGAGCGTCCGTGGGGAGGTGGTCGTGCGCGTAGGCCACTAGCGCACGCACGTTCTCCGGTGGCGTCTCCGGCGAAACCTCGCAACCGGTGCCGACGATGTGTTTCGAGCCACAGATCCGATGGCACTCCGCTGCCGCCGCGTAGACCTCCTCCGGCGTACCGGAGAGCATCTCCTCGACGGTATTGACGTTGCCCAGGATGACCTCGTCAGGACCCAGTACCTCACGGGCATGAACCAGGTCGACCGGGAAGTCGAGTTCGTAGATGTCGACCGGCAGGCGGCCCATCGTCGGGAGCAGGTCATCGGTTCGGCCGCACATGTGCAGGCGGATGACCACGTCCGGATGTTGCGCGCGGATGTCCTCGACGATGCGGAGCTGTGCTGGAAAGATGAACCGCTCGTAGTGCGCGGGGCTCATCATCGAAGCTGCCGCGTCGCTCATGCCGATGGTGTCGGCTCCGGCCTCCACCTGTGGCTTCCAGTAGGCGCGAGCCACCTGCGAGGTGAAGTCCAGGAGCTCGTCGAGGAACACGGGGTCTTCGTAGGTATCCATCATCAGTGCCGACAGGCCGCGCATCTCCGCGCCCAGTGCCAGGGGACCCTCCACCCAGCCCACGATCGACGCCCCCGGCCCCGCGACTTGGCGCATGATCTCGATCGACTCGATGCGGTCGCGCATGCGGCCCGGTGCCAAGGGGTCGGGCACTCGCAGACTCGAGAGCACCTGCTTGTCGAGCACCAGGGCGCGCGACTCCACGATGGCGGGGCCGCTTTCGGCCCACTCCACCGAGCTGTCGTCGCCGCCGGCGATGTCGATGAGCTCACGTGCCGGGTCGGAGCACTGCATCAGGCAGTCGATGCCGTAGGCCTGCGCCATCGACAGCTGAGCTTCCGCCAGGCGTCGACCGTCGGTGACGTAGTCGTTGTAGTCCATGCCGGCATGGCGCGCGGCGAACTGCATGATGAGCGGCTGGACGGGCAGTCGATCAACGGGTTCGCCGGCGATGATGCCGCGGATGCGTGCCAGGTTATCCATGTCGTCATGCTGGCCGTCTCCGGTTCCGCAGGGTAGGGCGAAATGGACCCAAACGGCCCAGCCGAACCGCCGCCGGCGCGTTGCGTGCCGCCGATCCTCAGGTGGCTCTCATCGGCGCTCGCTAGGCTGTGTCGATGCATCTCCTGCTCATCGAGGACGACGACCGCTTGCGGGCCCTCCTGAGGCGACTCCTCACCGAGCAGCGGCACGTCGTGGACGACGCCGCCAGCGGTCGGGAAGGGCTCGAGCTGGCGGGCGACGCCAATGGCATCGACGTCGTCATCCTCGACATCGGGTTGCCAGACATGAGCGGCCTTGAAGTGGCCCGCTCGCTACGAGCCACGGGGGCCCCGGTGGCCATCCTGATGCTGACCGCGCGTGACACCGTGGCCGACCGGGTCGCCGGTCTCGACAGTGGCGCCGACGACTACCTCGTCAAGCCCTTCGCGTTCGCGGAGCTCGCGGCCCGGGTGCGTGCCATGGGCCGCCGCAACGCTGCGGCGCCGGCACGGGCGGAGAGCGTGCTCACCCATGGACCCATCCGTCTCGAGGAGACGACGCACCAGGTGTTCCTGGACGGTCGCCCCCTCGACCTCAGCCCCCGTGAGCACTCGTTGCTGGAGTGCTTCATGCGCCATCCCGACCAAGCGCTCAGCCGAGACCAGCTGCTCGACCACGCCTGGCCGTACGGCGCAGAGGTGACGCCGAACGCGGTCGATGCGTACGTGCACTACCTGCGTGACAAGCTCGGAGCCGCGGCTGACCTCATCGTCACCGTGCGCGGCGTGGGCTACCGACTGAGGGGAGCCTGATGGCCCGATGAGCAACTCGCTTCAGTCGCCCGAGCCGGACGGTATCGAGCGCGAGGCCCTCCAGTACGATGCGGCCTTGTTGCGCTCGACGAGGTGGCGCCTGGTGGCTTGGAGCGGCGGCATCACCCTGATCGTCCTGATGATCCTCGGGGGCACCTTCTATGCAGTGGTCAGCCGCCTGCTAGAGGACGCCAGCGTGGCGCGCCTGGAGGCTCGCGTGGCTCAGGTCGTCCCGAGCCGGCCGACAGATCTTGATGACATGCCACCGCTCGAACGTGTCATGGGTGGGACGACCGCCGGCACATTCGCGTACGTCATCGGCGCTGACGGCCATGTCTTCCGGCCCAGCTCCGGCGGACCGGAGAACCTGCCCGACGCGGATTCCATCGACTCCGCGCTCGCGGATGGCCGCGACCTGCGCACGACCATGGTGGATGATGTGCCGTTCCGTGTCTTGAGCCTGCCGGCGGCGGGCTCGGTCCTGAGCCCTTCCCGCGGTCGCGTCTCGGTCGCCGCCATCCAGGTCGTCGAAGATCGTGTCGCGGAACAGGAGGCACTCAGCCTCATGCTCGACGCCATGGTCCTGGGTGGTGCCGCGGCCATCATCCTGGCCGTGCTCGCCGGAGCGTTCTACTCAGGTCGCGCCCTGGTGCCTATCCGAGACTCTCTCGCGGCACAGCGTCGGGCCTTGCGCCGGCAGCGCGACTTTGCCGCGGACGCCAGCCACGAGCTGCGCACGCCGCTGACCATCATCCGCACCAGCGTCGAGGACCTGCGACTGCATGCCGACCAGCCGGTGCGCTCCGTGGGTCGAGCGCTGACCGATATCGAGGCCGAAGTGACCCAGATCACCGGCCTGGTCGATGACCTGTTGCTGCTGGCACGCTCAGAATCCGGGGCCTTGGATCTGGCCTTTGAGCCGGTGGAGCTGGGCGATCTGGCCGCCACGGTCGCGGCAGCCATGTCCGGATTGGCACGGGAGCGGGACGTGGCCGTCGCCATCGACCCCGAACCGGTGATGGTCGCTGGCGACCGCAAGCGTCTCCGCCAGCTGGTCACCATCCTCGCCGACAACGGCGTGCGCCACAGTCCCCCTGCGAGCGTCCTCATCATCCGTGTCCGGGCACGCGACGATGTGGCCGAACTGACCGTCGACGATCCGGGAACCGGGATCCCGGCCGACGACCTGCCCCACGTCTTCGACCGCTTCTGGCGGGGCCGTCAGCCAGGCCGCAGGGGCACGGGCCTCGGCCTCGCCATCGCCCAGAGCATCGTCCTCAGACACGGTGGCGACATCGCCGCCTCCAACCGACCCGAAGGTGGCGCTCGGTTCACGGTGCGACTGCCGAAACAGCCACCGGGGCCCGAACCTGCGCCGGTCGGGGCGCGCTCGGATGCGACCTCCAGCCCCGAGGGCGACGAGCGACACTGACTACGCGGCGGTTCACAGGCTGCTCCGAAACCATCTGCCCGGTTTCTCATGCGCCTCTCATCTGGGACCACTACAACCGTGTCAGGCTCGGTGGACGTCGGATGACCGAGCCTCGGGAGCCGATGGGTCCCGCGATCCCAGGTCCGACGTTGAGGATCGCAACATCATGGCTTTCGACCCGAACGCGCAGCTTCCGACCCCGCAACCGCCCGGCCAGGGCTTTGCCCCTCCGCCGCACCGATCGCCCGCCCATAGCGCCCCGCGTGCACCTCGCCGCGTCGCGCTGACGACGACCTTGGCGCTGTGCCTTCTGTCTGCGCTCGCGGGAGGTTCCGTGGTCATGGCCGGTGCCACCGTTGCGGCTGGCCCATCGGTCGTCACGCCCGCTGCGGACGTCCAAGCCGCAGGTGCCGCGAGTGGAAGCGCAGCCGCAGCGGTCAACACCGTCAGGGACGTGGCCCAGGCTGCGAGCCCTTCGGTGGTGGCCATCCTGAGTGGTGGGAACCCGGTCCCCGGACGCTTCGACCTCTCCCCCCAGGGCGCGGGCTCGGGCGTGATCATCGACAAGGACGGCCTCATCCTCACCAATCGACACGTCGTCGGCGACAACCCCACGGTCGATGTGTACCTGGCCGACGGACGGCAGTTCACGGGCACCGTCCAGGGCGTTGACACGCTGACCGATCTGGCACTCCTGAGCATCGACGCGACGAGCCTGAGCGCCGCTCCGCTCGGTGACTCGTCCGGCGTGCAGGTCGGCGACCTGGCGGTGGCCATCGGCAACCCTGAGGGTGACTTGCCCGGAAGCGTCACGGCCGGCATCGTCAGCGCCCTTGAGCGCGAGATCGTCGTGGGCGACCCCAGCGGGACACAGGCACCGGAGGCGCTGCGTCATCTGATCCAGCACGATGCCGCCATCAATCCGGGCAACTCGGGCGGTCCGCTGTTGGCCGCGGATGGCAGCGTCATGGCCATCAACACGGCCATGGCCGGTGGTGCCCAGGGCATCGGCTTCGCCATCCCCATCAACCTGGCCAAGCCCATCGTCCGGCAGGTCCTCGCCGGAGACCCCATCCGGCGGCCCTACATCGGCATCTTCTTCACCGAGATCGATGCCCAGCTCGCCGGGGATGAGGGCCTCGCCGTCGACAAGGGCGTGGTGATCCGCGGCGACGCGTCCTCAGGACAGCCCGGCGTCATCAGCAACGGTCCGGCCGACAAGGCAGGCCTTCAGGACGGCGACATCATCACCAAGATCGATGGTCAGGCCATCGACGCGACGCACCAGCTCGATGTCGCGCTCCTGGAGCACGAGCCTAGAGACACGGTCAACCTGACGGTCCTTCGGGACGGCCGCACCCAGAAGGTCGATGTCAAGCTGGGGACTCGCCCCGCGGACACCCTCTGGTGAACCTGACCCTGAGTGCCATCCGGTCGAGGCCCGTGTCCCGGAGCATCTCGCCAGCGCGGCGCCGGTCGATAGGCCCTGACGAGATCCTCATGGCCGTGGCCGCCAACGCGCTGCTCATCGGTGCCATGTGGGTCCGTCACGGTGGGATCGACCAGGTCACCAGTTTGGGCGGCCTGGCCACTGCCGCTGGCCAGCTGCTGGCGCTCTTCGGCACCTTCGCGGCCTTGTTGGAGCTGGTCTTGCTTTCGCGCAGCCCGTGGCTCGACCACACCATCGGCACCGACCGGCTCGTAGGCTGGCACCGCTGGGTGGGGTTCGCCTGCATCTGGCTGATCAGCGGCCACTTCCTGTTCACCACCATCGGCTGGGCCGCGACGAGTGGTGCCGGCGTCGTGGATGAGTTGGGCTCGATGCTCATGAACGAGCCGTACGTGCTCATGGCCACGGTGGGGTTCGTGATGTTCGTGGCGGTGGGCCTGAGTTCCATGCGCTCGATCCGCTCGCGCCTCTCCTATGAGACGTGGTACGGGCTCCACTTGTATGCCTACGTCGGCATCGCGCTGGCCTTCCTGCACGCGCTCGCGGTCGGCACCGACTTCCTGAGCGATCCCATCGCCAGGGCCTACTGGGTGGCGCTCTACATCATCATTTTCGGGCTCTTGCTGGTGTTCCGGGTCGGCTCGCCGATCGCCTTGAACCTGCGCCATCGGCTGGTCGTCTCGAACGTGGTGGGGGAGGGCCCGGGTGTCGTCTCCATCTATGTCACCGGCCGCGATCTGGAGCGCCTGGAAGCCCGTGCGGGACAGTTCTTCCAGTGGCGCTTCCTGACCGGTGGTGGCTGGTGGCGAGCGCACCCCTACTCACTCTCCGCCGCGCCCAACGGGCACTACCTGAGGATCACCGTCAAGGACGAGGGCCTCGACTCCGGCCTGGCCCAGCGCCTGCAGCCGGGTGTGCGCGTCCTGGCTGAGGGCCCATATGGCGCCTTCACGGCCGACCGCCTCACCCGACCTTCAGCCCTGTTCATCGCCGGGGGCATCGGTATCACGCCGCTCCGGGCGATGCTCGACGAGCTGCCTCGGGATCACGCCGATGTGGTGCTCGTCTACCGCGCCTCGTCGTGGGCAGAGGTCGCGTTTCGAGGCGAGCTTGACGCCATGGCCCGGAACCGAGGCGTCCGCGTCATCTACCTGGTGGGGCACCGCGGTGATCCCCACCTGGGCGGTGAGCCGCTGTCGCCAGCTGCCATCTCACAGATCATCCCCGACTACCGTGCGCGCGACGTCTTCGTCAGCGGCTCGGAAGGGTTCATCAGTCATGTACGCAGCAGCCTGAGGAAGCTCGGCCTGCGGGGAGACCAGGTCCATGCCGAACGTTTCGCCTTCTAACCGTCGCCCGCCGGTCGGAGTCCCGGGTCGGGTCCCACGCCGCGGTCTCGCTGCCCTCGTCCTGACCGCGACGGCAGTGGCCATTCTCTTCAGCTTCAAGACGCCCGCCGACATGTTCGCGAGTGGCCCAGGTGGTGCCTTCCTGGCCGGCGTCACGCCGTCGACGTCCACGGCCCTCGCGTCGACGATCACGCTCGACACCGGCACTGCCGTGGGCACCGGCAGCAGCGCGCCGCTCGGTCCTACAGCGCCATCCGTGCCGCCGGCAACCGAGCCCCCGGCGACGATCGCGCCGCCAACGGAACCACCGGCCTCCGACGCCCCGCCCACCGAGCCCCCGGCCACTGAGCCGCCCACCCCGGTGCAGCAGGTGCTCACCGGACAGGCGGTGCGAACGCCGTACGGCCGCATCCAGGTAGAGGTGACGATCGATGGCAACACCATCGCTGATGTCCAGGCCCTGCAGCTGCCCTTCGACCGCTCCTATTCCGCCCGCATCAGCAAGTACGTGGAGCCGATCCTGCACGACGAGGCCCTGCAGGCACAGAGCGCGAACATCAACCTCATCTCGGGTGCCACGTACACCAGCAAGGGCTACGCGATGTCGCTCCAGTCAGCGCTGGACCAAGCGGCCTGATCGGATGACGGTCAGCTTGCCTGGCAGCCGCTCGGACCAACCTGCTGCGCCCCGGGTGGGCAACGCCATGACTGCCCCACAGCTTGAAGCTCGGGTCGTCCGGGTCGAGCACATCATGGGCACCGCCATCCGTGTCGAGTTGCCGGATGGTCGCCTCGGATCGGTCCTGGACGAGGTCTTCGCGTGGTTTCGGGAAGTCGACGCTCGTTTCAGCCTGTATCGGGCCGACAGCGAGATGAGCCGGTTAGCCCGCGGTGAGATCGCCCAGATAGACGTGCATCAGGACATCCGCGAGGTGCTCGACCAGTGCGAGGTCGTACGCGTCCGCAGCGGCGGCATGTTCGATGTGCGGCGTCATCGGGCGGACGGCCTCCTCGACCCCACCGGCCTGGTCAAGGGCTGGTCCGTCGACCGTGCCGGTGCCATCCTGAGTGCCGCGGGCGTGGGCGACTGGTCCATCGACGCCGGGGGTGACATCCGTACACGCGGCCGCCCAGCTCCTGGCGCAGCATGGCGTGTCGGGATCCAGCATCCGCTGCGGCGCGACGCCATCGCGGCCGTCGTCAGCGGTACGGACATGGCCGTGGCGACCTCCGGCGCCTACGAACGTGGCGATCACATCATCGACCCCGACGGTTCCGGGGCGCCGGGTCGGCTGCTGAGTGTCACCGTGGTCGGGCCAGAACTCGCCTTCGCTGATGCCTACGCCACCGCGGCGTTCGCCATGGGCCGTGATGCGGCGCGCTGGATCGCGTCCATCCCCGACTACGAAGGCGGCGTCATCACGTCTGAAGAGCGAGTCATCTGGACGGCGGGCATGGATCGCTACCTCGACCGGGGCTGACTCAGCTAGACCCAGCCGACACGGCGCAGGACGGCCAGCACCGCCCCGGCGACGACGATGGTCACCAGGCTGACGACCCAGAACCCGACACCTTCTCGGCCGTCCAGCGCTGAGGACGCCTCGCTCATGCCGAAGACCCCCGCCACGGCGGCGATCCCCGCCAGCACCACGGTCGCGCCGGTGAGTCGCTTCATGATCACCGTGAGGTTGTTGTTCACCGTCGAGAGGTAGAGCTCGATGGTCGAGGCAGTCAGTTCCCGGAACGTGTCGAACTCGTCGGTCAGCCGGACCAGGTGATCGTAGATGTCGCGGAAGTACAGGATCTGAGGTTCCCTGATGACATCGTGATCGCGGCTGGTGAGCTGATTGAAGACCTCCCGGCCGGGCGCGATGACGTGGCGGATCCTGATGAGCTCCCGCTTCATATCCAGAACCTTCTGAAGCGCCTCGCGGTCGGGACGCTCCAGGATGCGGTCCTCAAGGTCATCGATCTCGTCGGCCAGCTGGTCGAAGACCGGAAAGTAGCCGTCCACGATGGCGTCGGACAGGGCCCATACCAGCGCGTCCGGTCCGCGCCGCATGACCGCTCCCAGCCCTGCCCGGAGATGGTGCGCCGCGTGGACATCCCAGCTGGACGGATGGACCGTCATCAGGAACCGCTGGCCCAGCACGAAGTCGACCTCATGGAGCTCGGTCAGGTCGTCGCGCGTCATCGCGAAGAGGACGATGTGGAGGACCTCGTCCACGGCCTCAAGCTTCGCTCGTCCGTCGCTTTCAACGATGTCCTCGATGACGACCGGATGGACTCCCAGCTCCGTCGCTACCGCGTTCACCTGGTCGGTCGTGGGGTCGGTCAAGTCGATCCAGACGGCCGTCTCCTCGTCGCGCAGCAGCGCGGGCAACTCATCGATGGTGGCCGACTCGACAGCCACGCCGTCCCGGACGGAGACGACCGAGATGGTGCTCCTGCCCACAAACCGGTTCCTTCCGCTGCTGGCGCTTCCTGTCGCGTCGGTGTCGATTTCCATGTGCGCAATCCGTTCCAACGCCCCATTCCTGCGACTGGCGCCTTGCCGCATCGATCATGCGCTGGCTGGCAGTATCGCACCGCACCGCTGCCGATCTCGTGTGAGGCGCGACGTATACCAGCAAGGGCAACCGCCAGTCGCTGCAGTCGGCGCTGGACCAGGCGGTCTCATCGGCCCCCGCGGGGTCGGTCGTCAGGTCAACGACGACCCGGGCTTGAAGGCGATCAGGCTGCCGGCCTCCGCGAGCGTGCGTCGGGCGGCGTCGCTGAAGTCGTAGCCGGGCAGCATCCGCGGCAGCGTCTGCTTTGCCGTCCGCTTGTGCTCGACCTCGTAGCGTTCCAGGACGTCGTACGCCTCGTCCGGTCCGAGGACGCGGAAGGCGGCGCCGTCGTATCGGGTGCGGCCGTCCCACAGCTCATCGACGCCACCGGCCTCGATGTTGCGGAACCAGTCGGCTTTCTTGCCCCAGGCTGAGAAGACGAACAGCTCGCCACCCGTTCGCAGCAGGACCTCAAGCCCGGAGACGTAGCGCTTCCCCGACTTGCGGCCGTGGTGGACGATGACGAAGACGCGGCCGCCGAAGAGGAAGCCGAGGTGAGCTCGGTAGAGCCACTCCGGGATGGCGAAGCCCAGCTTGGTGAGTCGTGATGGTCGTGCGCGCTCAGTGGTCAAGACTCACCACCCGGCTTTCGCACCACCGCCGCGAATTCCGGCAACGAGGGCTCGAATGGCTCGCCCGCGACGTCGCCGTAGACCTCGTCGACCCGCAAGCCCGCCGCCTCCACCTCCGCGGTAAGCGACTCTACCGAGAAGTGCTGGAACCAGTTGAAGTACTCGGTGCTGCGATCATCCTCGACGATGCGGTACTTCTCCAGCACCACCTTGGCGTCGTCGTACTTGAAGGTGTTCTGGAACCCGTAGTAGGGCTGCGCCGACCAGAAGCCATCCATCATGCCCGCGCCGTAGGCGGCCATCTCCTCCCACGTCTCGAAGTAGGCCAAGGAGTAGACGTCGAAGAGGAACGCCCCGCCCGGTGCCAGCAGCTCCCCGACCCGCCGCAATAGCCGACTGCGCTGCTCTGGACTGAGCGCACAGTAGTCGCACATGATCATGCTGGCCAGGTCATAGCCGGACTCGATGTCGAGTTCCAGGTAGTCGCCCAGCCGATAGTCGATCGTCAGCCCGTCCTGCCCCGCCTGCTCCCGTGCGTATTCGATCGAGCGTGGCGAGAAATCCACGCCGGTGACCGATGTTCCTGTCTGTGCCAGGCGGTTGGCATACAGGCCGGGACCACAGCCGAGGTCGATGAGGCGCTTCCCCGGCCCCAGGTCGAAGGTGCGCGTGATCCACGCGAACGAGGCCTCGATGAACTCCGTCCGGCGCGATGCCAGGTCGACCTCGCCATCGAGGTGGTAGCGCAGCATCATCTCGGAGATGTCCGGAGACGACCACAGGGCGTCTGCGGTGTAGCGCGAGTAGACGTCGGGACGCTCGTTGATGCGACGGAGAGCCTGGTACAGGGTCTCTTGCTGGTCCATGCTGTCTCCAGGGCTCATGCGGCCTCCAGGGTCTCGAATGGCACCTTCTGCTTGAATCGTCGCTCATCCACGGGGGCACCGACCCGTAACAACGCCTGTCGCCAACGAGGCGAGGCGGCCAGTGCCCAGCGCATGCCGCTCGTTGCCGCCAGCCCGACCTCGCGGGCGCCGGGTCGCGGCCGTAGACCGAGTGTGTGCAGGATCCGAGGTGGCAAGGTAGCGATGGCCGCACTCCCCAGCACCTGGTAGGCCACCAGGACTGCTGGGTCCAGGGGCGGGCGCCGCAGGAAGGCCACCGCTTCTCGCATGCCCGGTGAGGGACCGACCGCGGGGTGTTCGGCGACCCAGCGCGCGAGCTCGGCCGCGGTCTCCGGCATCGGGTCGGCGTCGAGTAGTCGGCCGATGCGGGCCTGCTCGCGCACGAACTCGTCAGCCTCGGCCTGGCTCAGCGGTCGGGCGCCATAGACCTGGTTGCAGACAAGGAAGGAATCGGTCAAGGAGTTGTGCACCCAGGCCGCCAATGGCGGGTCATCGGCCCGATAAGGGACCCCGCGATGGGACACACCGACCACCCGCCGGTGGACCGCCCGCACGATGCGCACTGCCTGCTCGACCTCCGGCATCGCGCCGTAGGAGGTGGCGGTCACGTAGTCGGACGTGCGCGACAGTCGACCGAGCGGATCTTCGCGATAGCGCGAGTGGTCGGCGACGCCGGCCACCACCTCCGGGTGAGCTGCCTGGATGAGCAGCGCACGGATGCCGGCCACGAAGCCGGAGACATCGCCCATCACCTCCCAGGTGATCGAATCGGGGCCGAAGAGCCCGGGGTCACCGGCGTAGTCGAGGGTGTGAGCCATGGGGTCGGAGCCGTGGGCGAAGAGACCCACCGCGCGGGAAACGATGGTGCGGCGGAAGCGGTCGATCGGTGAGGCCGGCATGTCATCTGACACTGTAGTCGTCTTCGACGCCATACTCGCCCGATGCTGATCGGCATCGACTGGGGTGGCACCAAGATCGAGGTGGTGGCGATGTCACCCGATGGTGTCGAGCACTTCCGCGAGCGCGAGGACACGCCGCGAGGTGACTACGCCGCGTGCCTCTCGGTCATCGCCGCACTCGTGGACCGGGCGGAGGCGGTGGTCGGGCGCGTCGAGTGCATCGGCGTCGGCATCCCCGGTTCGATCGACCCCACGACGGGACTGGGCAAGGGTGCCAGCTCGACTTGGCTGATCGGCAAGCCCGTGGAGCAAGATCTGTGCGAGGCCCTGGGGGGCCGCGGGATCCGCGCTGTCAACGATGTGGACGTGCTGGCCGCATCCGAGTCGCGTGACGGGGCCGCCAGCGGTCATCACGTCGTCTTCGCCGCCAACTTCGCGAGTGGCGTCGGCGGCGGCATCGCCGTCGACGGTCGCGCCCATCACGGGCCCAACAACAACGCTGCCGACTGGGGGCACAACCCGCTGCCCTGGCCCCGCGCGGACGAGGTGCCCGGCGAGACCTGCTGGTGTGGGATGGTCGGTTGCATCGAGACCTGGGTCTCCGGTCGCGCGTTCCAGGCGCAGTACGAGGCTGCAGCGGGTGAGCGGTTGCATGGCTCGGCCATCGTGGCCCTGGCCCGTTCGGGCGATGTGCTTGCCGGCGAGTTGCTCGACCGCTACATCGACCGTGTCGCTCGAGGATTGGCGGTCGTGGTCAACACGCTCGATCCGGACATCTTCGTCTTCGGTGGTGGCATGTCCAACGTGGATGAACTGTACCAGCGGCTGCCCGCGGAGATCCTCAAGTACACCTTCACCACCGTGTTCACGACGCCTATCGTCAAGTCGGTTCACGGTGACTCGAGCGGGGTGCGTGGTGCGGCATGGCTGTGGGCAGAGGAGGGGACATGAGTGGCGGACTGGCCGAACGATTCGAGTTCGGGGCGGAGCTGATCGTCGAGGCAGCCGCGCTCGCGCAGCGGTACTACGAGAGCCAGGCTTCGCTGACGATCCGCTCCAAGGGCACGCAGGACATGGTCACCGAAGCTGACGCAGAGGTAGAGAAGCTCATCCGGGGTGCCATCGAGGAGCGCTTCCCGGGAGATGCCTTCTTCGGCGAGGAGTTCGGCCACAACGAGGTGGAGGGCGCCACCGACATCTGGATCGTGGATCCCATCGATGGCACGCAGCCCTTCCTGTGCGAGCTCTCGTCCTGGTGTGTGTCCATCGGCTTCGCGCGCCAGGGCCGACTGGAGATGGGTTTCGTGGCGGCACCGGCTCGTGCTGAGATCTTCATGGGCCGCCGCGGGCACGGTGCCAGCCTGAATGGTCGCCCCATCCACGTGTCCGACAGCACTCGCCTCGACGACGGCCTGCTGTCGATCGGCATGTCGCCGCGCATCGGCCCCGACGAGATCCTGCCCATCGTGGACAAGCTGCTGCGCCAGGGTGTCGTCTACTACCGCGAAGGCTCGGGCGCCCTGTCGCTCGCCTACGTCGCCGCGGGGCGGCTCATCGGCTACATCGAGTCACACCTCAACTCGTGGGACGGGGCCGGCGGCGTGGCCATCGTGGAGGCGGCCGGTGGCCGCGTGAACGATTTCCTCGCCGGCGATGCCTTGCGCAAGGGCGGCCCCGTCATCGCCACCAACGAGGCGCTCTATCCCGCGCTTGAGGCGGCGCTGCCCGACCACGTCCGCCGATAGCAGTGCCGCCCGACTAGTCGACGAGGTACTCGTAATTGATGACCATCTCGTCGCCAGGCTCGACCGAGATCTGCCAGCGCATGACGTTACCGGCTTCGAGCTGCGGCTCGATGGATGCCTGTAGCTCCTCCGCCTGTGGCGGTAGATAGTCGACGATCTCCATGTGGACCGTGGTGGGGGTGAAGTTGCTGATCGTCAGCTCCACCTTGGACTGGTAGTCGAAGCGGCCCATGTCGACCGCGCTCTGCGTTTCCTCGCGTTTGACGCGCACGTCCTGCAGGTGGCCCACCGTGACGCTGCCCTCGCTGCCGATCGGCGTGAGCTCGATGTCGTCGCTGCCTACGAAGAGCCCGTTCTGGTAGGAGCGGACGACACCCGCCGCAAAGGGCTGATCGCTCTCGTTGCTGACCTTGTAGATGACGCTGACCTGCCCGTCGGTGTTGGCGTTCCAGAGTTGCAGTCGGCGCGCCGGGAGGGTCTGGCCGACCATCTGGGCATAGACCGTGTCGCCCGGTTCTGCGGTCAGGTCGCCCACGTCGTAGATGTGCTGGATATCGACCTGCCCGGTCGGCGCCGTCGGCTCGACCACGCCGTCCTCGTAACCGGCCAGGAGCTGGTTGGCGCTGTACCTTGCCATCGGCGCGACGGGGCTGGAGAGGTCGACGAACCCGGCCACCAAGCGTGTCTCCACCTCGTCCAGGCGCAGGGCGCCATCGGAGATCTCGGCGAAGAAGTCGAAATCCACGGTCTCGTCGGCATCGGCGCCCAGCCACATGTCGTAGGTGGGCCGCCAGCCGACGCCGCCGAGCAGGTAGTCGAGGGTGACGTCGCGCAGCTCGCTGTCGGTCGCGCTCTGCCACCTGATGGCCAACTGGCCGGTGCTGCGATCGAGTCGGTAGTCCGGGACGCGCTGGCCGTTCTCGCGCAGCACGAGCGTGTCGGGATAGATGGTATCCGGCAGCACGACACGCACCTCGACACCGCCCGGCAGGGACACGGCGTCCTGCGCGAAGGCCACGTCGTTGAGGAACACGGCCAGTCGGTCCGGCTGGCTGGTGTAGCTGATCTGGGCCGCCTCCGAAGCCGCCGAGGCGCCGCTGGCTCCTCCGAGCAGGCCGAGGATGACCGCGGTCGTGGTGGCTGTTCCGAGTGCTCGCATGCTGGACTCCTTCCCCCTTGGGCACGCCGATAGGACTGGGCGCGCGTTCCTCAGCATGACGCCGACGGCGCCGATGATGTTCCCACCGCGCCCCTCCCGCGGCCAGGTTGCGAAGCGGTTACATCTCACGAGGCGAGGTCGGGAATCATCGTCCGCAGGGGTCGTCGTCGAGGGCCCGGCGCGATAGACTGAAAGACGGACTCCACATCCCCGTAGTGCCCTCGGGAGCGTGCCGCATCATGTCCGATACCCCTGTCAGCCGCAGCGTGTCCAGCGCGTCCGCCGCGTACACCCCGCAAGCCATCGACGGCAACCTCAGCGCCAGACACATCGTCTCGGTCGAGCAGTTCGCACGGCCCGACCTGGATGACCTCATCCGCGTAGCGTCCAACCTCAGGACTCGGGTGCGGAGCGGCGATCAGTCGGTGTTGAAGCTCTGCCGGCGCCGCATCATGGCGACGCTCTTCTTCGAGGCCAGCACCCGCACCGACATGTCCTTCCAGGCGGCCATGCTGCGACTGGGTGGTGAGGTCGTCGCCACGGCCGGTGGCGTGCACTTCTCCTCGGTCTACAAGGGTGAGAACCTGGCCGACTCCGTGCGGGCCGCGGGCTGCTATGCCGATGTGGTCGTGCTGCGCCACCCTGAGGTGCGATCCTCCTACGAGGCCGCCTACCAGCTGGACCAGCTGGCCACGCGCCTGGGTACGCGCCCGGTCGTCATCAGTGGTGGTGACGGCGTCGGCGAGCATCCCACCCAGGCGCTGCTCGACCTCTTCACCATCATCGACTTCAAGGGCACCGCCGACGGCCTGACCGTCACGCTGGTGGGTGATCTTGCCCATGGCCGCACGGTGCATTCGCTGGCCAAGCTGCTGGCGCTCTACGGTGCCGAGGGACTGCGCCTGGAGCTGGTCTCGCCGGCATCGCTGCGCACCCCGGCCGGCGTGCTCGATTTCGTGCGCTCGCGTGGCGTGGAGGTCCACGAGTCCGATTCGCTCGATGAGGTCATCGGCGGCAGCGACGTCATCTACTGGACCCGCGTGCAGCAGGAACGCTTCGCCGAGCAGGCCGCCTACGATGCCATCGCCGGGCAGTTCGTGATGACCCCGGACGTGCTGGCGCGCGCATCCGACGATGCCATCCTGATGCACCCGCTGCCACGCAAGGACGAGATGGGCACGGAGGCCGATCACGCTATCCTCGACGCTGACCACCGCAGCGTCTATTTCCACCAGATGCAGAACGGCATGTACGTGCGCATGGCGCTGCTGGCCGGCGTCCTTGGCGCCCACGAGTGACGCTGCTTACCATCCCTGGAGCGGTCGATCCGCATGTGCACTTGCGGGACCTCGAGTGGGCCCACAAGGCGACCGTGGAGCGCGAGACCGCGGCCGCCCTGGCGGGTGGCTACTGGGCCGTGCTGGACATGCCCAACACGCCGCCCAACACGGTGTCGACGGCGCGCCTGCGTTGCAAGCTGGACTACGTGGGCGCACGAGCGCGCTGCGATTTCGGGCTCTACATGGGTTCCGACCAGGCGGGCGATGGGTCCGAATATGCCGCCGCTGCCGCGGACGCCGTGGGCCTGAAGATGTACTGCGACCAGACCACGGGGTCGCTGCTGCTAGATGACCAGGAAACCCGGCGGCGCCACCTGCAGGCTTGGGCCGCTGCCACCGGTAAGCCGGTGGCGGTGCATGCCGAGGGCGAGACGCTGGCCGACCTCCTGGAGCTGGTTCGAGAACTCCGGGTACGCGTGCACTTCTGCCACGTCAGCAGCGCTGCGGAGATGGCACTGCTGCGAGACGCCAAGCGCGATGGCCTGCCCATCAGCATCGGCGTAACGCCGCACCATCTCTACCTGAGTGCCGATGACCGCGTCCGCTTGGGTGGCTTCGCGATGGTCAAACCGCCGCTCAAGACGCCGGCCGACCAGACGGCGCTCTGGGAGGGCGTTCGCGACGGCACGGTGGACATCATCGAGAGTGATCACGCGCCCCACACGCGTGCCGAGAAGGAATCAGCGGACCCGCCTTTCGGGCTGCCCGGTCTGGAAACGACGCTGCCCTTGATGGTGCTGGCGCTGCACGAACACCGGCTCAGCGAGGAGCGCCTCATCGAGCTGCTGGCGACCAATGCGCAGCGTCTCTTCGGCCTCGCGCCGCCGGCCGAGACGGAGACCATCGTCGATCTTGACGATTCCTACGTCATCAGCGATGGCGAGTTGCGCTGCAGTTCCGGCTGGTCGCCCTACTCGGGCATGCGCGTGTGGGGCCGCGTGAGACAGGTGCGCATCCGCGGGCGCGTGGCCTTCGATGGTGACGACGTCCTGGCCGAGCCCGGCCGTGGCCAGCCGCTGCTGTCGTGATCTTGCTGCCGTGATGCTGGACCTGTACGAGCTGGCCTGGAGGCCGGCTGCGGCGATGATCCGGCGCAGCGATCCGGCCACCGCCCATGCACGAACACAGTCGCTGCTGCGTCATGCCGATGGAGCCGGGGCGGCCGGGGTCCTGGCTCGTCTCACCCATCGCGCGGCCTTCGCCGAACGTCCTACGCCGGTCGGCGGTGTGGAGCTGCCATTTCCGCTGATCCTGGCTGCGGGATTGGTCAAGGGCGACGGCTTCATCGACGAGGCTTCAGCCCTCGCGGCCGTGCGCGAGCAGCGTGACATCATCCCCGGCTGGCGCTCGCTGCCGGCATTGGTGGGCCCCGTCGAGTTCGGCTCCTTCACGCGGCATCCTCGCCTGGGCAACAGCGGCCGCGTGCTGTGGCGAGACAGCCGCGGCATGTCGATGCAGAACCGCGTTGGCCTGCGCAACCCGGGTGCTCGCGCCGCCGCTGCCTACCTGGGTTCACACGCCGCCGATCTGCCGCCGGTCTGGGGCGTCAATCTCGCGGTCAGCCCCGGCGTCGCCGACGCCGCACAGAGCCGGTCGGAGATCATCGAGTCGGCCGGCTTCTTCGCGCGAGCCTTTGACGGACTGGAGGCCGGGCCTTCGTGGCTGACGCTCAACCTCTCCTGTCCAAACACCGATGACGATCCCCACGGGACGCAGTCGGCCGAGCTGGCTCGTGTGCTGGCCGGCGCGCTGGTGGAGATCCTCCGCACGCCTCTGTGGGTGAAGATCGGGCCCGACCTCTCCGAGCCCCAGCTCGAAGGTCTGGCGGCGGCATCGATCGAGACGGGCGTCCGTGCCGTCGTTGCCACCAACACCTGGGCGCAGCCGGCACTCGGCGCGGATGTGAGTGCCGGCGTGAGCGGCGCGCGCCTCCGGCCGCTAGCGCTTCGCACCGTCGCCATCCTGGCCTCGCTGGTGTCCTCGGCCGGAGGCGGGCTGGACATCATCGGCGGTGGCGGCATCCTCACTGGCGCCGACCTATTGGCCTTCGAGGCCGCCGGCGCGCGGGCCGCGATGGTCTACTCGGCGCTGGTCTTCCGAGGACCCTTGGCGGGCGCGCTCATCCTCCGCGAGGCCCATCGCCTGCGCGCAGCCGAGAGCGGAGGACGACGTGCCTGACGTGCCCCAGACCGCAGCCGCCGATCGCGCCATCGAGGTGGCGCGTGCGCTTCTTGACGCCGGGAGCATCACGCTCAGCCCTGATCAGCCGGTCACCTTCAAGTCGGGCCTGCGCTCACCGGTCTACGTGGACAATCGCCGACTCATCTCCCAGCCAGGCCCGTGGCACATCGTCATCGAAGCCTTCGGGGCCGCGCTGCCGAGCCAAGCCGACACGGTCATCGCCGGCGTGGAAAGCGCCGGCATCCCGCACAGCAGTGCGCTGGCATTCGCCACCGGCCGGCCATCCGTGTTCGTGCGCAAGGTGGCCAAGGACCACGGGCTGGGTCGACGCATCGAGGGCGGCGAGGTCGCCGGCCGCCAGGTGGTGCTGGTGGAGGACATGGTGACGACCGGCGGATCGAGCCTGTCCGCGGTCGAGGCGCTGCGCGAGGCCGGCGCCACGGTCACCGATTGCCTGGCCATCATCACCTACGGCTTCGGTGAGGCCCGCGAGGCATTCGCCGCCGCGAACGTCCGCCTGACGACACTGACGAGCTTCGAGATCGTCGTCAACGAGGCGCTGGCCGCGGGACGTATCGACGAGCGGGTAGCCGCCCTCGTCCGCTCCTGGCTGGCCGACCCGCATGCCTGGAGTGGCCGATGACCGCCACGAACGACGGCAGCGCCATGCGTCGGCTGGCTGTGCGGGTCGAGGCCATCGACTCCATGCTGTGTGTCGGCCTCGACAGTGCCACCGACCGTCTGCCGGGGCGCTTCGCCCGTGAGCCACGGCCGCAGGTCGCCTTCAACCGCTGGGTCATCGAGCAGACGCTCCCATATGCCGCCGCCTACAAACCCAACCTGGCCTTCTACGAGGCTCGCGGCGCCGCCGGCTGGGATGAGCTGGCGGAGACGATGGAGATCATCAGGGCGCTCGAACCGGGCGTCTTCACCATCGCCGATGCCAAGCGCGGTGATATCGACTCCACCAACGCCGGCTACGTGGCTGGGCTGCTCGACGAGCTTGGCTTCGACGCCATCACGCTGCACCCATATCTCGGCCGCGAGGCGCTGCGTCCCTTCCTGGAGCGCGAGGACAAGGCCTGCATCGTGCTGTGTCGCACCAGCAACCGCGGCGCCGGGGAATTCCAGGATCTCAGGCTCGGCGAGACTCCCCTGTGGGAGATCGTGGCCGAGCATGTGCGCGACGAATGGAACGCCAGGGGCAACTGCATGCTGGTCGTGGGTGGCACCTATCCCGCCGAGCTAGCTCGTGCTCGCGAGATCTGCCCCGACATGACCTTCCTCGTTCCCGGCGTGGGTGCGCAAGGTGGCGACGTGGCGAAGGTCATGCAGGCCGGGCTGGATCGGCATGGTCGAGGTCTGCTCGTCAACGCTTCACGCTCGGTCATCTTCGATGACGACCCCGGCGCCCAAGCGCGAGCGCTCCGTGACGCCATGCGCGCGACCGTGGACGGCAGGACATGAGCCGCATCCTGGTGGTCGGTGGTGGCGGTCGCGAGCACGCACTGTGCTGGCGTATCGGCCGGGACCGCCCCGATGCGGAGTTGTTCGTGGCGCCCGGCAACGGCGGCACCGCTGGACTGGCGACTGCCATCCCTCTCGCCGCCAACGATATCGACGGGCTCGTCGCCTGGTGCGTTGACATGCGGCCGGACCTGGTGGTTGTCGGCCCGGACGATCCGCTTGCCGCCGGTCTCGTCGACGCCTTGGTGCGGGTCGGCATCCTGGTGTTCGGACCCACGGCAGCAGCGGCGCGAATCGAGTCCAGCAAGGCCTGGGCGGCCGAGGTGTGTGCCGCCGCCGGTGTGCCCATGCCGGAGTCGTACGCCTTCGATGTGGCCGATGCGGCCGACGCATTCGTCCACCGCGAGGATCGACCCTTCGTGGTCAAGGCCGACGGGCTAGCTCTTGGCAAGGGGGTCATCGTGTGCGACTCGGTCGCCCAGACGCACGCTGCCATCGACCGCCTGGCGCGGTGCGGGGAGGTCGGTTCGGCGGGGGAGCGGCTGCTGCTCCAGGAGCGGCTGCGCGGTCCGGAAGCCTCCGTCTTCGCCATCTGCGATGGCTCGAGCTTCCACGTCATCGGGACCGCTCGCGACTACAAGCGCATCGGGGATGGCGACCGGGGAGCCAACACCGGGGGCATGGGCGCCTACTCGCCGTTGGCGGATGTCAGCTCGGAGATGCTGGCCGATATCGAGACGCGGATCATCGCGCCGATACTGGCCGAGCTGCGGCGTCGCGGCTGTCCCTTCGTGGGCTTTCTGTACGCCGGACTGATGCTCACGGCCGACGGACCCGTTGTCATCGAGTTCAATGCGCGTATGGGTGATCCTGAGGCGCAGGTCATCTTGCCGCTGCTGCGCTTCGACCTGGTGAGCGCCATGGAAGCCGCCGTTGCGGGGCGCTTGTCCGAGTTCGCGGTGCCGCCGTCTTCGGGTGCTGCGGTCTGTGTCGTGCTCGCGTCGCGAGGCTACCCCGGTGCCTACCAGACCGGCGTTGTCATCCGTGGCACCGATGAGGCCGATGAGGACGTCCTCATCTTTCACGCCGGCACACGCGGAGATGATGGAGACGGCGCTGGACTGGCTACCTCCGGTGGTCGAGTGCTGGGCGTGACGGGCCTTGGCGCGGATGTCATCGAGGCACGAGCGCGGGCCTACGGGGGCGCCTCACGGATCCGCTTCGACGGCGCCGCCTGGCGTTCGGACATCGCGGCTGGACCTGCGGAAGTGGCAAGAGCAGCAGAAGGGAGCATCGCGTGAACGTGTCGGTCGGCATCATCGTGGGCAGCAAGTCGGACCTGGCTTACGCAGGGGAGGCCATCGCGGTCCTGGAGCAGCTGGGGATCGGCCACGAGCTGCGCATCCTCTCGGCACACCGCACGCCGGCAGCGCTCGAGGGATACGTGGCCGCGGCCCCGGAGCGCGGCATCCGCACCTTCATCACCATGGCTGGTCATGCCGCCGCGCTGCCCGGCGTAGTGGCGGCGCGGACGACGCTGCCGGACATCGGCGTGCCACTGCCGACCAGTGACCTGCGCGGCGAGGATGCCCTGTTCGCCATCGTGCAGATGCCGCCCGGTATCCCGGTGGCCACCATGGCCATCGGGGTGCCCGGAGCCCGCAACGCAGCCTGGTTCGCGGCCGCCATCCTGGGCCTGGCCGACGAGTCCGTGACCGCGGCCATCGAAGAGGGCCGGGCCCGCATGACCCGTTCGGTACTGCAGGACGACGAGGGGGCAGGTGCGACGATATGACCCAGCCATCAGCCATGATCCGCTCCGAGCTCCCGGACTTGCAGCTGCTCAACCGGGGCAAGGTGCGCGACCTCTATGCCCTCGGTGACCGGCTGCTCATCGTCACCACCGACCGCGTCTCTGCCTTCGACCACATCCTGCCCACGCCCATCCCCGGCAAGGGCGCCATCCTCACCACCATGTCCGAGTTCTGGTTCGGCTTGCTGGCGGATGTCGTGCCGCACCATCTCATCACCACCGACGTAGATGAGATGGGCTCCGATGTGGCCCCGTACCGCGACGTCTTGCGCGGCCGCAGCATGCTGGTCAAGCGCGCGGGGGCCATCCCCGCCGAGTGCGTCGTGCGCGGCTACATCACCGGCTCCGGCTGGGTCGACTACCAGGCGAGCGGCGAGATCTGCGGCATCCCCATCCGCGCCTGCATGCGCCAGGGCGAGCCCTTCGACACACCGCTCTTCACGCCGGCGACCAAGGCGGAGACAGGCCACGACGAGAACATCGACTTTGTGACCTTTGGGCAGCTGGTGGGCGCCAATCTCGCTGAGCAGCTGCGCTCGCTGTCGATCCGCATCTACGAGACCGGCCGCGACCACGCGAGCGAGTGCGGCATCATCCTGGCCGACACCAAGCTGGAGTTCGGCCTCATCGATGGCCAGGTGACGCTCATCGACGAGGTCCTGACGCCCGATTCGTCGCGCTTCTGGGACGTGGCCGAGTACGACGTCGGCATAAGCCCGCCCAGCTTCGACAAGCAGATCGTGCGCGATTGGGTGAAAGCCTCGGGCTGGGATGGGGAGCCTCCAGCGCCGGAGCTGCCTGCTGAGGTCGTGGCCCGCACCGCGGCACGATACCGCGAAGCCCTGGAGCGGCTAACCACATGATCAGTGATCCGATGACCACATGAGTACTCGAGCCTTTCGTGTCCGCATCGACGTGCGCCTGGATAGCAACGTCAACGACCCTCAGGGCAACGCCGTCCTTGGCGGCTTGCGATCGCTGGGCCACCACAACGTCCAAGGGGTCCGCATCGGCAAGATCGTGGAACTGAGCCTTGAGGCGGCCGATGTCGACGAGGCGCGAGCACGGGCCGAGCAGATGTGCCAGGAGCTCCTGGTCAACCCGGTCATCGAGACCGTCGAGATCTCGGTCGCTGAGGAGGTCTGATGCGAGCCGCCGTGGTCGTCTTTCCCGGCAGCAACTGCGACGCCGATGCGCGGCACGTGCTCACCGAGGTGGCCGGTATCGCCACCGACTTCGTCTGGCACACGCAAACCGAGCTACGAGGCTACGACGCCATCGTGCTGCCCGGTGGCTTTAGCCACGGCGACTACCTGCGCACCGGCGCGGTGGCGGCACGCGCCCCCGTGATGGCGTCGGTGCGGGAGGCTGCCGGACGCGGTGTGCCGGTGCTGGGTATCTGCAACGGCTTCCAGGTGCTGTTGGAGGCGGGTCTGTTGCCCGGTGCCATGCTGCACAACGCCGGCATCGACTTCCGGTGTGAATGGGTGCACCTGCGCGTCGACCGCACCGACACGGCGTTCACCAATGCCTGCACCGAGGGAGATGTGCTGCGGATGCCCATCGCGCACGGCGAAGGCAATTACTTCGCTCCGCCGGAGCTGCTGGTGCGCCTCGAGGATGAGGGGCGCATCGTCTTTCGCTATTGCGATCCGGACGGGGTCGTGGCACCCGACGCCAATCCCAACGGTTCTATGGCGGGCATCGCCGGCATCTGCAACGAGTCCCGCAACGTGATCGGGCTGATGCCGCATCCCGAACGGGCGTCGGAGGCTGACCTCGGCAGTGCCGACGGCCGCGTCTTCTGGGCGTCCCTCCTGGCGATGGTGACCGCATGAACAGGGACGGCGCACCAGTGAGCAGGAGGGTGCTCCGATGAGCAGCCTGACGGAATCGGGTCTGCCGCGCACCGCGGAACCCACCGACGAGACGCTCCGCGAAGTCGCGCTCACGCGCGACGAATACCAGGAGGCCTGTCACCGGCTGGGCCGGCCCTTGACGCCGGTCGAGCTGGGCATCGTCGGCGGCATGTGGAGCGAGCACTGCGGCTACCAGCACTCGCGGCCATTGCTGAAGCGCTTCCCGACTGAAGGTCCGCGCGTCCTGGTGGGCGCGGGCGAGGAGAACGCGGGCGCAGTGGACATCGGTGATGGGCTGGCGATCGTCATGAAGGTCGAGAGCCACAACCACCCCAGCGCCGTCGAGCCGTTCCAGGGCGCCGCGACCGGCGTCGGCGGCATCTTGCGCGACATCTTCACCATGGGTGCCCGGCCCATCGCGCTGCTCGACAGCCTGCGCTTTGGCTCGCTCGAGTCGGCGCGCTCTCGGCGCCTGGCGGAAGGCATCATCGGCGGCATCGGCTGGTACGGCAACTGCGTCGGCGTCCCCACCGTTGGCGGCGAGGTCATGGTCGACCGCAATTACGACGGCAACCCGCTGGTCAACGCCATGTGCGTGGGCCTCATCCGCCACGAGGATCTAAAGGGCGCCAACGCCAGCGGCGTGGGTAACCCCGTCATCCTGTTCGGTGCCGACACCGGTCGCGATGGCCTGCACGGCGCCACGTTCGCGTCGCTGGAGGACCCGGAGTCGTCGCACCGTGGCGTCGTCCAGGTGGGCGATCCCTTCATGGAGAAACTGCTCATCGAGGCCTGTCTGGAGATCCTGCACATGCCCTCGCTGGTGGGGCTGCAGGACCTGGGCGCCACCGGGCTGACCAGCTCCGTGGTGGAAGCGGCCGCCCGCGGCAGCGGCGGCATCAGCATCGACACCGACCGTGTGCCGCGCCGGACCCAGGGCCTGACCCCGTATGAGGTCATGCTTAGCGAGAGCCAGGAGCGCATGCTCGCCATCGTAGAGCGGGGGCATGAGGCGGAGATCACCGCCGTCTTCGATCGCTGGGGGCTGCACAGCGAGACCATCGGCGAGGTCGACGACAGCGGCAACCTGCGCGTCCAGGCCTCTGGCGAGCTCGTCGCCGAGCTGCCGGTGGGGCTGCTGGTCGACGCGCCGACCTACACGTTCCCGGTCGAACGCCCAGCGTACCTGGCGGACGTGCAGCTTCTGGATCCCGCCGACATCCCCGAGCCGGCCGACCTCAACACGACCTTCCTGGCGCTCCTCGGCGCACCCAACATCGCCAGTCGCGCCCCGGTGTTTCGTCGCTACGACCACATGGTCGGCACCAACACCGTCATCGACCCTGGCGGCGATGCCGCCGTGCTGCGCATCAAGGGCACCGCGCGCGGCGTTGCCCTGAGCACCGACGGCAACGGCCGGCTTTGCTATCTGGAGCCTCGTGAAGGAGGTCGCATCGCGGTGGCTGAGGCCGCGCGCAACGTCTCCTGTGTCGGTGCGTTGCCCATCGCGGTGACCGACTGCCTGAACTTCGGCTCGCCCGATGACCCCACCGTCTACTACCAGCTGGCCGAGGTCATCCAGGGTATGGCTGAAGCCTGCCGCGCCTTCGGGGTTCCGGTGGTGAGCGGAAACGTTAGCCTCTACAACGAAGCAGTCGGGTCGGCCATCTGGCCCACGCCGGTAGTCGGCATGCTGGGGCTGCTCGAGGACCTGGCTCGCCGCTGCGACAGCGGCTTCATCGCGGCCGGCGATGGCGTCTACCTGCTCGGTGGCGGCGAGCCTGGGCTGGCCGGGAGCGAGTACCTGAGCCAGGTCCACGGCCTGGTGGCAGGTCGGCCATCGATCGACCTGGAACAGGAGGTCGCGCTCCAGGGCCTGGTGCGTGACGCCATCGGCCGGGGGCTGCTGCGGTCGGCCCACGATTGCAGTGATGGCGGGCTCGCCGTGGCTCTGGCTGAGTCGGCCTTCGCCGGCGGCATCGGCCTCACCTGTCGAGACGGCCCGCTCGCGGTCGATCGTGCGCTCGCGGTCGACGGCGTGGCTCGCGACGATGTGGCCCTCTTCGGTGAATCTCCCTCGCGCATCGTCGTCAGCGTCGGCGCGGTGGATGCTCCGGCGCTTGAGCAGATGGCCCGGGTGCTCCGGAGTCCCTGCCGGCGACTGGGGACGGTCGGGGGCGACCGGCTCGTCATCGGCCCGCTCGATGTGTCCCTCGACGAAGCCATGATGGCCTGGTCGGGCGGCTTGGCTGATGCGCTCGGAGGTCGCGGCTAGATGGAGCGTGGGTTCGGTGCTGGAACTGGCTGCGTGTATGAGCCGGCTACGCTCGATGGGTATCCCGCCCTGCGCGAGGCCTGCGGTGTCATCGGCATCCATGGCCTGGCCGGCGAGGTCGCCAAGCAGACGTATTTCGCGCTCTTCGCCGTCCAGCATCGTGGCCAGGAGAGTGCCGGCATCGCGGTGGCCGATGGGCGTGATCTGCACGAATGCGTCGGTATGGGCCTGGTCTCACGCGTCTTTTCCGAGGATGCGCTCGACGCGTTGCCCGGCCACATCGCGGTCGGTCACTGCCGTTATTCCACAACCGGCTCCAGCTCGGCCGAGAACATCCAGCCCATCCTGCTGCGACCCGATGCGCGCTACCGCCAGGCGGGGTGCGCCGATCTCACCGGCATCGGCCCCATCGCCGTCGCCCACAACGGCAACATCGTCAACGCACTCGAACTACGCGGCGATCCGTCCCTGCCCGACCATGCCGACCACGTCACCTCCGATACCAGGGTGGTGACAGAGCTGATCGCGCATGCACCCGGGGTTCGCATCGAGGATCGTCTGGCGCGTGTCATCCCGCGGTTGCGTGGCTCGTTCTCCTTCGTCATCGCCACCCGCGACCAGCTCATCGGTGTGCGGGACGGCCTCGGGAATCGCCCGCTGGCGCTGGGTCGCCTGGGTGAAGGCTGGATGCTGGCATCGGAAACGTGCGCCTTCGACAGCGTCGGGGCGACTTTTGTGCGCGACGTCGAACCCGGTGAGATCGTGGTCGCCGACGACGATGGCGTGCGTTCGATCCGCCTGGAGCTCTCACAGCGGCGGGCCATGTGCGCCTTCGAGTACATCTACTTCCAGCGACCCGATTCGCGCATCGACGGTCAACTCATCCACAGTGTGCGGCGCCAGATGGGTCGGCTCCTTGCACAGCAGCGACCGACCGACGCGGACCTCGTCATCGGCGTGCCCGATTCAGCCATCGCCGCAGCCACCGGCTTCGCTGAGGCTGCAGGACTGCCCTACGCCGATGGCTTCGTCCGCAACCGCTACATCGGCCGCACCTTCATCGAGCCCACGCAACGGCTGCGCAAGCTCGGCGCGCGGCTCAAGTACAACCCGCTGCCGGAGGTCGTCCGGGGCAAGCGAGTGGTGCTGCTCGATGACACCATCGTGCGCGGCACCACGCAGGAGCAACTGGTGGGCATGCTGCGCGAGGATGGTGGCGCGAGCGAGGTCCACGTGCGCATCACCGCGCCACCCATCCGCTGGCCCTGCTTTCTGGGCATCGACATCCCCGAGCCTGGCGAACTCATCGCCCACGGCCTCGACAGCGAAGAGATCCGCCGTCGCATCGGTGCCGACAGCCTGGAGTACCTGACCACGGAGAACCTTGTGAAGGCCATCGCCACGGGGACCGACCACCTGTGCCTGGGCTGCTTCACCCAGGAGTACCCCATCGAGGTGCAACTGCCGTTGGACAAGTACATCCTGGAACGGCCCAGCGGCCTGGAGCAGGCGATGGTCTTTCCGCGAGAGGCCGATGCGGCCGAAGGGATCGATAAGTCCGATGGGGCCGAGCCGCGGGGGGCCGAGTCCGAAGCCGGGGTGCCGGCATGAGTCAGTCACCAAATGACGCCTACGCGGCTGCCGGTGTGGATCTCGACGTCGCGGCACAGGTCAAGGAGGGCATCCGCTCGGCCGTGGAATCCACGCGTACCAGCCTTGTCCAGGCCGGCTTCGGCTCGTTCGGCGGCGCCTTCTCCATCCCGCCAGGCTACCGTGAGCCGGTGCTGGTCTCAAGCGTGGATGGCGTCGGCACCAAGCTGCACCTGGCCATCGAATGGGGTCGGCCGGAGGCTGCCGGGCGCGACCTGGTGAACCACTGCATCGACGACGTAGCGGTATTGAATGCACGCCCACTAGCCTTTCTCGACTACGTGGCCAGCGGTGAGCTGGAGCCGGCCATCGTGGTAGCACTGGTAGAAGGTATGGCAGCGGCGTGCCGGTCGGCGGGTGTGGCCCTCATCGGTGGTGAGACGGCGCTCATGCCTGATACCTATCGAGCCGGTGCCTATGACCTGGCGGGCACGATGATCGGCATCGCCGAGCGCTCGGCGATGCCCGACCCGGCCCGGGTGCAGCGTGGTGACGTCATCGTGGGCGTGCCCTCGGTGGGGCTTCACACCAACGGCTATAGCTTGGCGCGACGGACGGCGGCGACGTTGGGGCCTGACTATCGAGTGGGGGAGGGCACGCTGGCTGACGCGCTGCTGGCGCCGCATCCCTCGTATCTGGCAGAGTTGGAGGCGGCCTTCTCGGTGGAGGGGATGCGGGTCGCGGCGCACATCACCGGTGGCGGTCTAGAGGAGAACGTGCCGCGCGTGCTGCCGTCGCACCTGGGGGCGCGTTTCGATGTACGCGGCTGGGTCGCCCCGCCGGTGTTCGACGTCATCGCCGACCAGCAGGGGCTGGACGCACCCGCGATGTACCGCGTCTTCAACATGGGCATCGGCCTGGCCATCGTCGTTGCCCCCGAGTCCGCCGATGAGCTGCTCGATGCGCTGCCCGGGGCGTTCGTGGCGGGTGGGATCACGGAGCGCGCCGATCCGCGCGTCGTCCTGGCCGGCCTGTGAGGCAGTGCGGTCGATGATGCACCTGGGTCTGCTGGCGTCGGGTCGCGGCAGCAATGCTGAGGCCATCTTGGCGGCCATCGCCGAGGGGCGCCTCGATGCCGATGCAGCCGTGCTCATCACCGATCAGCCGGGGGCTCGTGCCCTGGACGTTGCGGCGCGGTTCGGCGTGCCGACGGAGTCGGTCACTCGCTCGGACTTCTCCAGCCGGGTCGCGCAGCAGACGGCGATCCGCGACAGCTTGCTGCGGCACGGGGTCGACATGGTGGCGCTGGCGGGGTTCGCAGCCATCCTCGATCCGGTGGTCGTTGACGCCCTCACCGACCGCATCGTAAACATCCACCCGTCGTTGCTGCCGGCCTTCGGCGGGACCATGGCGCCCGAGCCACAGGCGGCGGCACTCCGCGCCGGCGTAAAGCTGGCCGGCTGCACCGTGCACATCGTCACGGTCGACATCGATGCCGGCCCCATCGTGGCCCAGGCCGCTGTGCCGGTGCTGCCCGACGACACCGTGGAGTCGCTGGTCGCTCGCATCCTGGTCGAGGAGCATCGCCTCTACCCGACCGTGCTCGGCTGGTTCGCGGATGGCCGCGTCACCATCAGCGACGGGGTCGCCAGCGTAGTTTGAGGCCTCAGGCGAGGCGTCGGACGACCCGAGGCGTCGGACGACCCGAGGCGACGGACTACTCGAGGCGCCGGATGGCGATCCCGGAGAATCGACGGAAGTCCCGGTCCTCGCTCAGGATCGTGCCCGCGCCGTGTTCACGGCAGACAGCCACGATCTGCGCGTCGAACACGAGGTTCCCACGAGCGCTTGAGTCAGTGATCGCTTCGCGCAGCAGTTCCCAGTAGCGACCGCCTGGCGAAAGGACGCGCACGCTTGGGCTGGCCAGTAGCGCGGTCACGGATGTGGTCGCTTCGAACTCGGTGCTGGGTGGATGGAACACGCGTGGATGCGTGGCCACGCGGAGGAACTCACCGATCACGAAGACGGGCAAGCCCCAGGCGGCGGCGCCCTCAGCGAGCTCGCGCAATCTTCTCACTGCGGCGTCGTGCTGGGGGAACTCGCTTCGGTGGGCGTACAGCAGGATGTTGGTATCGACCGCGATCACCCACGGTCCTCCATGAAGTCATGCAGCGCCACCCGGTCAGCCACATCCACGGACGTGCGCCGCTGTCCCTTCACGGGTTGCCAGTGCAGCTTGAACGACGCCGTCTCAGGGGGTCGCAGGACCGCCGCGGCCAATGCCTCCTCAACGACCTGGGTCAGCGTGACCCCGCGATCCACGGCCATACGTTTGGCGGAGCGAAGCAACTCATCATCGAGGTTCAAGGTCGTCTTCATGCAGTCCCGGCCTCCTCGTGGGTAGAGTGCCATATTACCATATACGTAGACACGGCGATATGGCTGCAAGAGCTGGGTCGCGATCGTTCGGTCGCGCGTGTAGACGGCGAGTCCTACCAAGAGTAGGATAGAGGTATGGGCATGGCCAAGGTCTCTGTGACACTGGACGCTGAGCTCGTGGCGGAGGCCAAGAGTCAAGTCGGCGAGCGTGAGTTCTCCCGCTACCTCAATGAAGCGTTGATGCTCCGACTCCAGCACGAGCGGCTCCGTCAGCTCGAACGCGAGTTGACCGAGGAGTTCGGGCCGATCCCTGACGATGTCCGGGCACAGGTGAGGAAGGAATGGGACGAGTTCGAGCGGCGAGCAGAAGACGACTGATCCTCGACGCTGGTGCGCTGCTGGCGCTCGCCAGAGGTGACCGGCGAGCCCGAGCTGTCCTCGAGCTTGCACTGGACGAGGGTCTGTTCGTCCAGGTGCCCGCGCCCGTGCTGGCCCAGGTGCACCGTGGAGGGCGCGATCACGCCAGATCCGCCCGCCTCCTCCGGTCGGTCGATGAGTTCGTGCCAACGACGGAGGCGATCGCTCGTGATGCAGGCGAGCTACTCGGGCGCGTTGGGCTCGTGGATGCCATCGATGCGATCGTTGCCGCGGAGGCTCTCGATGGATCCCCCGCAGCAATCCTCACGAGCGATCCGGGTGACATCACGGACCTTGTCGATGCGGGTGGTGGACGGAGGCGCGTGTCCGTCCTGCGCGTGTAGGCGCAAGGCTCTGTTGACGGACCCTCGGCCGAGCTGTCCACTGACCAACCGTACCGTGATCGCCCCGCTGACCCGCGGGGCGGGTGAAGCGACGGAGCTGAACCCCGAATCGGGGGTCTGGGGTGCTGTTTGATGCTCGGGGTGGGTGAAACGACGGAGATTCGGTCGGTTCACCCGTGGGATGGGTGAACCGACGGAGCTGGGGTGCCCGGAGTGATCTGCTCCGTCCGATGACCCGTGTGATGGGTAACGCCTGCTCGGCCGAGTCAGCGCCGGCCGGACGCAACAACGCGGCACCCGTGCTGGATGCCGCGTCGAGATTGCGAGGTTGCGTGGTGGCGAGGCCGTGAGAGGGCCGCCCAAGAGGCGATCAGCCCATGGTCAGGGCCATCACCGCCTTCTGCGCGTGGAGCCGGTTCTCGGCCTCGTCGAAGGCGGCCGACTTGGGCCCGTCGATGACGGCATCGGCCACCTCCACGTTGCGATCCGCCGGTAGCGGATGCATCCAGATGGCGTCATCGGCCGTCAGCGCCATGCGCCGCTCGTCGGAGATCCAATCGGTGTACTTGGCCGCGATCTTGGCACCCTCCTCGTCGGACACGCCCAACAGCGGCGCACCCCACGACTTGGCGTAGACGATGTCAGCGCCATCGAAGCCGGCGTCGAAGTCGTCCAGCTTCTCCAGCGTGCCACCAGATCGTGCGACATTGGCTTCAGCCTCGGCCACGATCTCGGGCATCAGCGCGAACTCGGGCGGATGCACCAGCTTGACGTTCATGCCGAAACGCGTCGCCGCCAGGACGAGCGACTGCGGCACGGAGATGGGCTTCTGGTAGCTGGACGCGTAGGCCCAGCTGACCGTGATCGATTGGCCCTTGAGGCGCCCCTTCTTCTCGATGATGGTCATCAGGTCGGCCAAGATCTGGAAGGGGTGATAGATCTCACACTGCATGTTCAGCACCGGCACCCGTGATGCCACGGCGACATCGCGGATGTACTGGTTGCCCTCACCAAAGGTGACGTGGCGGATGGCGATGCCGTCGTTGTAGCGGCCCAGGATCTCGCCGATCTCCTTAGCCGTGTCGCCGTGCGCGATCTGGGTGGTGCGGCTTTCCATGAACATGCCGTGCCCGCCCAGCTGGGCCATGCCCGCCTCGAACGAGGCTCGGGTGCGGGTGGACGAGAAGAAGAAGAGCATGGCCAGCGTCTTGTCGCGCAGGTAGGCGTGCGACTCACCGAGGGCGCGCTTGCGCTTCAGGTCGAAGGCCACGTCCAGCGCGGTCTCGATCTCCTCGTTGGTCCAGTCCGACAGCGCGATGAGGTCGCGGCCACGAAGTCCGGTCTGCATCGGTCGTCCTCTACTCGGCCTTGCCCAGGATCAGTGTCAGCAGCGCCATGCGCATGACCACGCCATTGAAGGCCTCTACCCAGTAGCGGCCGAAGCGGGTCTCGTCGACGTCGGTGGTGAGCTCATCCATGCGCGGCAGGCTATGCAGCACGAAGGCGTCTCGCTTGGCCTTCTCGTGGAGCAGTTTGAGGTTGACGACGTACTCGGGCGGCGTTAGGCCCTTCTCGACGTCGGCCGAATCCACGCGACCCTTGGTGTAGTCGGCCTGCACGACGGGCTCCATGTAGATGACGTCGGCCTCACCGATGACGTCGCGGATGTCACCGACCTCACGGTAGTAGGTCGAGCGCTCGTCGAGCTCGGCCTTGAACTCGGGCAGCAGGCTCATCTCCTCGGGACCGATGACGATGGCCTCCATGTCGAAGCGGGACATGGCGTAGAGGATCGAGTGCATCGTGCGCATGCGCATGTCACCGACCAGGATGACCTTGAGCCCGTCGAGCGTGCCCTTCTCCTTCCAGATGGTGTAGAGGTCGGTGAGCACCTGAGTGGGATGCTCGCCCCAACCGTCGCCACAGTTGATGACCGGCACGGACGACCACTTGGCGGCCTCATGTGGGGCGCCCTGCTGGAAATGGCGGATGGCGATGACGTCGCCGTAGTACTCAAGCATGTGGAAGGTGTCCTTGATGGACTCCATGTAAAAGTCGCCGGCGCGGGTCATCTTGGCGTCACTGAAGCCCAGCACATGACCGCCCAGTCGATGCATCGCGGCCTCGGTCGAGAGGCGCGTGCGCGTGGACGGCTGATAGAACGCGGTCAGCAGCGTCTTGTCTGCCAGCAGGTCGGTGTTGCGGCGGTCGCGCGCGATCGGCGCCAGGTCATCCGCGACCTGGAAGATGCGCAGGTACTCGTCGCGGGTCATGTCCTTGAGCGACAGGATGTCGCGGCCGCGGAAGCTTCTCATGGGAGCGTCTCTCCTCCTGGTGGTGGCTGGGGGCCGCCCGTTCTAGCGTCGGGCGCCGCTGAAGATCACTGCGGCGGTCTCGTCTGGGTGGACGACGCCGTCGCGGGTGAGCGCGATGAGGCCGGCGAGGCCGGCGGTTCCGGTGTAGTCGGCGTCGATGCCGAGCGTGGGGCGGGCGAGGGCATTGGCGTTGTCAAGGGTGGCTTCATCGACCACGACCGAGCGTCCGCCGCTGAGCAGCATGGCGCGCACGACGGCCAGCCAATCGTAGGTCTCATCATCGAGGATGCCGTGGGCGATCGAGACGGGTTCCGTCTCCCAGGCCCACATGTAGTCGCCACGATGATGGGCGACGTCGTGCAAGCCCTCTTCGACGAGGGCAGCGTCGAGCGGTGTGCCCGCGGTCGCGCCAAGGTGCTCAAGCACGCGCTCGTAGGCACGCGCGAGCGGATAGCCGCCCTGCGTCTGGACGGTGTCGATGATCGGCATTCGAGCCAGCTGACCGAGAGCCACGGACTCCTGCAGCGCCATGGCGGCGGCAGACGCGAAGGCCCCGCCGCCGACGTGGATGACGAGCCGGTCGAGCGCGGACGCATCGTCGGGCAACTGGTCGATGAGCTCCCAGCCCAGGGTTG
>JBBSAV010000019.1:0-36940 GCA_038251965.1 Candidatus Limnocylindrales bacterium | reverse complement strand
TCCGTCTCGGGTGCGCGCAACAGGTGGTATGTCAAACGCTGCGCAGTCTTGGGGCCGATGCCCGGCAGTCGCGAGAACGATTCGATGAGCCGGGCGACCGGCTCGATGAGCTGGCTCAAGGGGATCCGCTCGGCCTGCCGAGCTACATGCCCGGCAGCCCAAGGCCGCCAGGCAGCCCGAGGCCGCCAGCGATGCGACTCATCTTCTCCTCAGCCGCGACCTTGGCGTTCGTCTGTGCATCGGCCACAGCGGCTACCACGAGATCCTGCAGATCATCGAGGTCATCGGGATCGACGACCTCCGGGTCGATGCTCACCGAGACGATGTCGAGCTTGCCGCTGACGACCGCCTTGACGACACCGCCACCGGCACTGCCTTCCACGCGCAGCACATCCAGCTCCTGCTGGGCGCGCGCCATATCCGCTTGCATCTGCTGGGCCATCTTGGCCAGGTTGCCCATGCCCATGCTGATCCTCCTTGTCTGTCCTTGCTAGTCGATCTCCTCGACCCCCGTCAGTTCGCCATCGAAGATGCGCTTCGCCTGCGAGACGAGATCACCTTCGCCCGTATCGACCGGCTCGACGAGTTCCAGGTTGGTTACCACGCAGCGTACTGCCATGGAGCGACCGACGACGGACGCGATGCCATCCTCGAGCACGCGCCGTTTGCGCTCGGCGATATCACGCATGAACGCCTGGTCTTCGGGAAAGCCGAGGACCAGGACGCCGTCATCGATCTCCACCGGGCGGCACGTCGCGACCAAGGGCCGGTTGGCGGGGTTGCTTCCGATGGCCTCGACGACCTGTGGCCAGGCCTTGCGGACGGTCGCGATGTCCCCCTCCGCGGCCGCTTCAGACTTGGCCCGAGCGGGTTCCGAGCGGGAGGGTGCCGCGACGCGTGTGACCGGGACAGTGGACGCCGGCGGCGGCTCGGTCGCCGGCTCCGCACTAGGCTGCCGGACCGGCTCCGCGCTCGGGTGCCGCACCGGCTCCGCGTTCGACTGGGGCACAGGGACCACCGGCTGTGCCGGGGCGACCGGTGGCGGAGCGGACGCTTCGGCCGCGGCCAGCAGGCAAAGCTCCAGCTGCCAGCGATAGCCGCCCAGCCCAGAGCGGCTGGCATCGATGCCGGTGAGGCGGCGCGCCGCTTGCGCCAACGGACGAGCAGCACCGCGGGGAGCCCCTGGGCCCCCCGTCAGGCGTTCGACGAGGACCGCGCGCAGATGCGTGACGAGCTGCTCGCTGAAGGCGACCAGGTCTCGGCCTTCGGTTTCGAGGCTGTCAAGGATGCCGATACCGGCGAGGACATCACCTTCGACCAACGCTGCCATGAAGCCATCCACCATCTCCGCGTCGGCAAGGCCGAGCAAGTCCCCGATGGAGGCCGCGGTGATGGGGTCGTCAGCGCTGACGAGCACTTGGTCAAGCATGGATTCAGCGTCGCGCATGCCACCGCCGGCCATCTGCGCCACCAGTGCCAACGCTGCAGGCTCGACCGAACGGCCCTCGGCTGCGAGGATGCGCTGCAGCTTGCCCTCGATCTCCGGCACCGACAGGGGGCGGAACGTGAAGCGTTGCAGACGCGACACCACGGCGGGGCGGATCTGGCTGGGATCGGTGGTGCAGAAGATGAAGAGGACCCCCTCCGGCGGCTCTTCGAGGGTCTTGAGCAGGACGTCCCAGCCCTCCTTGATGCGCTGCACCTCGTCGATGATGAAGACCTTGCGCGCAAGGTCGGCCGCGCCGGTGTAGACGCGCGGCACCAGCTCGCGCATGTCATCGACCTTGTTGTTGGAAGCCGCATCCAACTCCACCACATCGAGGGCGCGGCCTTCACGGATGGCCACGCAACTGGGGCAGGCATCGCAGGGCTCACCATCGTGCAGGTCGGTGCAATTGACGGCCTTGGCCAGGATGCGCGCCATGGAGGTCTTGCCGGTGCCGCGAGGTCCCACGAACAGGAAGGCGTGCCCGACCCGGTCGAGCCGGACGGCGTTGCGCAGCGTCTGCACCGCGGCGTCCTGCCCCACGATCTGCGAGAAGGTCTGCGCGCGGAAGCGCCGGTAGATGGCCTGACCGGCAGAGCCGCTGTGCTGACTTGTCGTGATCGGGATGTCGGTCATCGGTCTCCGTGCGCGCGGCAAGGCCGTCGGGCCTGGTGTGCGGCCCTCCACGGACTGACACACCGATGAGCTGGTTTGCCGTGCACCCTCCGTCGATCACGACCGGTCGCGGGCCCTGCCAGGACGACGAGCTCGGACCAGGCCGGTCCGCGGCACCCGGCGAGCAGCGCTTAACGCTGCTTCCTTCCGGACCTGACGTGGTTCACGCGTCGCCGCTGCGCGGGACCCGATCCTCAACGCCCGTCATCCCGTTGGCTTCCGCGAAGGCGGACCTCGGGAGGGGATTCAGCCCTGCTGGAGCGGTTTGCAGGTACAGGGCACCGCTAGTTCCCCGCCTAGCACGGCCCAGAAAGCATAGCGCTGAAGAGACAGGAGCGGGTGCGATGGCGGAGAGGGCGGGATTCGAACCCGCGATGGGTTTCCCCATACGGCATTTCCAGTGCCGCGCACTAGGCCTCTATGCGACCTCTCCTTGCCAGCGACCGCGTGGGTCGACGAGCCTGCCGCCCTGCAGACTAACCCAAGGGATGCGAGGTCGTGCCGAAGTGGCGCTCGAACGCGCCGGGGACGCGCCGCGCCACAAGATGGGGCACGCTGCTCCCCATCGAACAGACCAGAGGGCACCATGTGCGACCCGATCGACTGCCGGTCCGAGACGAGGCGTGGCGGAGAGGGCGGGATTCGAACCCGCGGTGCTTTCGCACACCGCTTTTCGAGAGCGGCACCTTAAACCACTCGGACACCTCTCCAAGCAGGAGTCTAGCAAAGCCCCGACACAAGGCCGCGGTCGGCGTCTATCGTCACCGTCCCGGGTCGATAATGGGGACCATGCGTCGCCTGCGTCGATCGCCGTTCAAGCTGCTTCGCCCGCCCTGGTGGATGGTGGTGGCGATCATGGCCGTGGCCCTGACCGCGGCCGCGCCGGCCGCGCCGATCCGGGCGCAGGACGAGCCGGACATCCCGGTGTCCCGACCAGCCGATGAGGGACCGGCCGTCCCGGACCAGGTCGAGGCCCGCCCAAACGTCGCAGACGACGTCATCGCAGAGCGGCTGACTCGTATCCTCGAAGCCACCGGCTGGTTCGTCCGACCGCAGGTCGAGGTGCGGGAGGGAGTCGTCTTCCTCGACGGGCGGACCCGGCGCCAGGAGTGGCAGGATTGGGCGGAGGCACTCGCCGTCAACACCGAGGGTGTCGTCGCGGTCGTCGGTCGTATCGAGGTGCGACCGGGTCCGGTGCTGGACTTCGCCCCGGCGCTGTCGGAGATCCGGGTCCTGTGGCGTGACGGGGTCGGGGCGCTTCCGCTCGTCGCGATCGTGGCTGTGGTGCTGGTCCTGACCTGGCTGCTGGCCTTGGTCACCCTCCGGCTCAGCCGCCGTCTGCTGCGTGACCGGATGCCCTCGCAGATGCTGGCCAACATGGTCGCCTGGCTGCTGGCTGCGCCCGTGGGCCTGATCGGCATCTACGTCGCGTTGCGGGTCGCAGGGCTCACACAGCTGGCCCTGACCGTGTTGGGTGGCACCGGTCTGGCCGGCTTGATCATCGGCATCGCCTTCCGCGACATCGCCGAGAACTACCTCGCCAGCATCATGCTCAGCGTCCGCAACCCGTTCCGTGCCGGCGACAGCATCGAGGTGGCGGGCTTCGCGGGCATCGTGCAGCGGGTGACGACGCGGGGCACCATCCTCATGACCTTCGACGGCAACCACCTGCAGATCCCCAACAGCACCGTTTACAAGAGCACCATCACCAACTTCACGGCCAATCCCAGCCGACGCATGGAATTCAGTGTCGGCGTCGGCTATGACGCGGTCATCGCCGAGGCGCAGGCCGCACTGGGCAAGGTCCTCAATGACCATCCTGTGGTGCTCGATGAGCCGGAGCCACTGGTACTGGTCGAGCGCCTCGGTGCGGCGACGGTCGAGCTGCGCGCCTATTTCTGGTTCAACGGGACCGACTACGACGGCCTGAAGTTGAAGTCCGCCCTCATCCGACTGGCAAAGCGGGCGCTGGAGGCGAGTGGTATCTCGATGCCTGACGAGGCGCGCGAGGTGATCTTCCCGCAAGGCGTTCCCCTCGTCTCCCAAGAGGGTGGGATGACACCCGCCGCCCATTCGCGTCCGACGCGCAGCGACGCGGATGAGGCGGTCGGGCCCGATCCGGTGTCGACCGGCGCAGAGGGCGGCCTACGGAGTGAGGTCGCACAGATCCAGCGACAGGCACGCCAGTCTCGTCTGCCCGAAGCGGGCGAGAACCTGCTGGAGACGCCTGACCGAGCAAAGCCCTAGGAACGCGACCCCAGGGGCAGCAGGTCAGGGCGCAGGTCCGCGGCGTCCTCCTGCAGGATGCCTGACACGATCTGGAGGCGACGGCCCACCCCACAGGTCTCGGCCATCTTCATGGCCGAGAGGCAGGCGCCACCGATGGGATCGGACAGCGCGAAGACGACCCCATCCGCGTCACAGGCGAGCAGCGCCCCCACGCACATGGGGCAGGGCTCCACCACGCAGAAGACGGTGGTTCCGGCCAGGGAGCGACGGCCGATGCGAGTAGCAGCTTCGCGCAGGGCGATCATGACGGCGTGCGCGGTGGGATCCCCGCTGCCGACGACCGACTCACGGCCATGGGCGACCATGGCCTCATCGAGCACGGCCACAGCGCCGTTCGCGCGCTCACCCGCGCGGGCAGCCTGGGCGGCCTCACCAAGAGCGGCGCGCATGTACAGCTCGTAGTTCATGACCCGGCGGTCGGCATCCTCTTCCTATGTGAGCGCCCGCGGCGCCTCACGACCATCGTACCTCTCGACGGGAGGCAGTACCATCTTCTATCGCAACCTGCCACCACTTAGGAACACGCGGGCGAGTCCTTGGCTTGCCCAGAGGGGATCACACAGAGAGTCATGGCCAAGAAGCGCATCGGCATCCTCACCGGGGGCGGCGACGTCCCCGGCCTGAACGGCGTCATCAAGGGCGTCACCTACCGAGCTCACGAGCTTGGCTATGACGTCGTGGGCATCCGGCGCGGCTGGGAGGGCCTCACGCACCAGACGCCCGGCAGCGGCCTCGCTGACGAGCGTTATGTGATCCCGCTGGACCTCGACAACACACGTACCATCGATCGAACCGGCGGCACCTGGCTACACAGCTCGCGCACCAACCCGCGCAAGATGAAGCGTTCAGCGCTGCCGGATCATCTGGACGACGCCAAGGCCGCTTCGATGAAGGTCGGCGAGGACCGCTACGACATCACTCCCCTGGTGATGGACAACATCGAGGTCATGGGCCTCGACTACCTCATCCCCATCGGCGGCGACGACACCCTCAGCTACAGCCGTTCGCTGCATGACGCCGGCATGGACATCATCGCGGTCCCCAAGACCATGGACAACGATGTCCAGGGCACCGAATACTGCATCGGCTTCTCCACCGCCATCACCAGAGCACGTGAGGCCGTCGACCGGCAGCGCAGCACCATCGGCTCGCACGAGCGCATCGGAGTGTTCCGGATCTTCGGTCGCGATGCCGGCTTCACCGCGCTGTACACCGCCTATGCGACGTCGGCTCGCTGCGTCATCCCCGAGCACCGCTACGACATCGCCAAGCTGGCGGGGCTCCTGGCTGCGGACCACGCCAGCAACTCCAGCCATTACGCCATCGTGATCACCTCCGAGGGTGCCATCTGGCAAGGCGGTGAGATCAAGGACGTGGGGGATGCTGACGCCTTCGGCCATCGGCACAAGGCCAACGTCGCGGAGCTGCTGGCCTCGGAGATCAAGGGCCGCACCGGCATCGACACCATCAACTCCGACCTGACCTACGACCTGCGGTCGGGCCCGCCCGATACGGTCGACACCCTCGTGTCGATCACCTTCGCCAACATCGCAGTGGAGATGGTCGCCAATGGCCAGCGCGGTCGCATGACCGCCATCCGCGACGGGCGCTACGCGCACTCACCGTTGCCGAGCCAGGATGACACCGCCGTGGCGGTCGATACCAAGACGATGTATGACATCGATCGGCTGCGCCCTCGTTACGCGGACCTGCTGGGCAAGCCGCTGATGCTGGGCCATAGCGTCGACGCGCTGACCGACTAGGACAGAGAGGGATCATCGACAGATGAGGTCCGCTTATCTGCGGCGCGTGCTTGGTGTGTCGGGCGTCCTCGTGGCCATCCTGCTGGTGGTGTTGATGACGTCACTCGCCCAGCCGTTCGAGCCGGACAGCTTTGGGCCGGGCCATGATGCGCGAGCCTATTGGGCAGCGCCGCTCGACGATCCCTACGTGCCTGGTTCGGTGGGCCACGAATCGGCCTACCTGTATTCCCCGGCCTTCCTCGTCGCCCTGAGCCCGCTGCGGGCCCTGTCGTGGCCGCTGTTCCTGGGTCTCTGGACGGCCGGGTTGCTGGCGGTGCTGTTCTGGATGGCCCGTCCCCTGCTCTTCCTGCCCTTGCTGCTGCTGGCCCTGCCGGAGATCTGGGGCGGCAACATCACCATCCTGTTGGCGGCTGCGATCGTGGTCGGTTTCGGCCGCTCGGCGGCCTGGGCCTTCCCACTCCTGACCAAGGTGACGCCTGGCCTGGGCATCCTCTGGTTCGGGGTGCGCCGCGAATGGCTCAACCTCAGCCTGGCCTTTGCGGCCACGCTGGCAGTCATCGCGGTGACTGCGCTCCTCACCCCCGGCCTCTGGGCCGACTGGTTCCAGCTGCTCACCAGCAGCACCGGCTCCAGCACGGTAGCCGGATCCGTGCCCATCCCCCTGGTGGCGCGGCTGCCATTCGCGGTCGCACTGATCGTCTTCGCGGCCTGGCGCGGCCAGCGCTGGCTGCTGCCGATCGGGGTGCTACTGGCCATGCCGGTCATCTGGTGGGGCAGCCTGGCCTTGCTCACCGCCTGTGTCGCGCTCAAGCGCGAGGAGATCGAGGCCAGGTTCGACGCCTTGCTCGCCGCCATCGAGGACCGTTACCATGCGCGTCTCGCGGCCCAGCAAGCCGCCGCTCCGTCGAACTGAGAACCAGCTCGTCCAAGGGCCTCCGTTTCGCGGCTCACTCCCCCAAGAGACCCGGAGGAACCCATGCTGCCCATCCCTTACCGCTTCCTTGGTATCCCTGTCGCGATCGTGCTCGCGGCGAGCGGTGTCGCCATGGCATCACCGGTCGGCGCCGCCGACAGCCCTGAGGCCGCCGTCAACGAGCTCTTCGACATGATCGAGGCGGGCGACTTCGCGGGTCTCGACAAGGTGGTGTGCAGCGCAGACCGAGCGGCCGTGCTCGAGAACTTCGACCTGGGGGCCGAACTCGGTCTCGAAAGCGACGACCCGCTGTCCGACGCGCTTCAGATCGAGATCGGTGACCGGGCGGTCGAACCGGTCGGCGAGGAGGGCGACAGCGCCACCGTGCGTGTCACCGCCACGATGTCGATATCGGTCGCGGAAGACCAGATGGAGGATCTGGTGCGAGCCATCATCGAGGCCGACCAGGGTCCCGACGATCTCCCTGCGAGCGATGCGGACGTCGAGATGATGATGGGCATGATGGGCAGCGCGTTCAACCAGACACAGGCCTTCGACGAGGAGGTCACCATCGCACGCGAGGAGGGCGAGTGGCTCGTCTGTGGTGGACTCGTGGAACCGGTCGAACCGGCCATCGAGGAGACATGGGCGACCGACGGACTGTGCTCCCTGCTCGAGCCGGAAGCTGTGAACAGCATCAGCGAGCTGCAGTACGCCTCGGCCATGGGCTTCGAAGTCGTCTGCACGGTCTCTTCGTCGCTGGCCGACTTCGACAATTACCACAGCGCCACGCTGGTCTTGAACGAGGGCTACGACATGGAGGCCTTCCGCAGTGCGTTCCCGGTGGACGAGGAGCTCGAGGTGGGCGGCTACCCCGGCTTCACCTCAGGCGACCAACTCATCGTGGAGGCTGCTCCCAACGTGCTCCAAGTGACGGTCAGCCTTGGCGAGAACCCACCCCCTGGCGCGGACGCCATCGTCCAGGCCGTGGGGCTGGCGGAGCTGGTGCTGCCACGGCTGTCAGAGGTGGCCACACCCACAGCTGAGCCGACGCCTGAACCGACGCCAGAGGTCTCGCTCTGTGAGAGCCTGCCAGTGGAGCAGCTCAACGAGCTCACCGGCCTGGGCTTCGACGAAGCCAGCGGCGACAGCTCATCGTGCCAATACATGTCGCTCGATGGCGAGCCCGGCATGCACTTCGTGGTCGCCTACGTCAGCGAGGCGACCCTGGAGGACTACCAGCTTTGGGTCCCCGAGTACGAGGACGGAAGCGTGGCGGGACAGCCAGCCATGTTGGCCGGAGACCAGACCATCGTGGAACTCCCCGATGGGGCGCACGTGCTCGACATCACGGTGTTCCTCGACAGTACCGACGAGGGCGTGACACAGACATCACGCGAGATCGGGGCGCTGGTCGCTGAGCAGTTGCTGCCCGGTCTGACCGCGGAGTAGCCAGCGCAGCTGCCGAACGGGGTTCCGCAGCGGACGACTTGAGGGCTAGACTTGGAGGGTCCGGGCTTCTTCCCGATCAGTGTGGCGCGAACTCCGTGCCACACGTGGCTACCCGGACACGACGCCCGCTCGTGCCCGCGGGTATGACTCGGAGGAGGACTTATGTCCCGACGCCGCTATCTTTGGCTCCTGCCCACCGTCGCTATGGCTGCGACAGCATTCGCAGGGAGTGCGACGCTCGCGCAGGACGACCCTGACAAACTGGTCATCGGATTCGTACCCTCTGTCGAGGCAGGCGCCCTGGTCGAAACCATCCAGCCGCTGTCTGACTATCTGACCGAGGCGCTGGGCATCCCGGTCGAGGGCTTCGTCTCGACCGACTACACCGCCCTGGTCACCGCCATGCAAGCCGGCCAGGCACAGATCGCAGCGCTGCCGCCATTCGGCCTGGTGCAGGCCGTCGACACCGCCGGTGCCGAGATGATCCTGCAGTCGGACCGCTACGGCAGCACGTCCTACCACACCCAGTTCATGACCACCGATGCCGCCAAATACTGCGCTGACGAACCCGTCACGAACGAGCGCAAAGAGGGCGAGGAGATGCTCCCCTTCCTCAACTGCAACGGGACCGCTCGCGCCTTCGATGAGTCTCCCAAGGGACCCATCGGCACCGATGCCCTCAAGAACGTCGAGCCCGGCACCGCGGTCTCCTTCGTCGACCCGACGTCCGCGTCCGGCTACATCTTCCCGGCCACCGTGCTCGCCAACGTCGCCGGCCTCGACCCCGAGAAAGACATCAACGCGTTGTTCGCCGGGGGCCACGACGCCTCGGTCATCGCCGTCTGCACCGGCGATGCGGAGATCGGTGTGAGCTTCGATGACGCTCGCACTGAACCGGTCACCGACTGCGATGTCGCGAACACCGTGGTCGTCTTCGCCTACGGGCCAGAGATCCCGAACGACGGCGTAGCTGTGGCCGGCGACCTGTCGGAAGAGCTCAAGGCCAACATCAAGCAGGCGCTGCTCGACTACGCGGCTACCGAAGAGGGCGCGGCCACGCTCGACGAGATCTACAACATCACCGCGTTCGGTGAGCCCAACCAGGACTCGCTGCAGATCATCCGCGACGCGGTCGACACCCTCGGCTACGGTTCCTAGCGCTCGAGACCTGGAACGGGCGAGCCCCTGACGGGCTCGCCCGTTCTGTCTAGCGTGACCTGATGATCAAGTTCCAGAACGCGTCGGTCACCTATGCCGGTGGCGTGCACGCCCTCAAGAACCTGACACTGGAGATACCCGACGGCGAGATGATCGTCATCGTGGGCTTGTCCGGTGCCGGCAAGTCGACGCTGATCCGAGCCGTCAATGGCCTGGTCCCACTGACCGATGGCGATCTCGTCGTGGATGGCGTGAGCGTGCGTGGGGCCTCCACCAAGCAGTTGCGCGAGCTGCGCTCGCACATCGGCATGATCTTCCAGACCTTCAACCTGGTCAATCGCACCACTGTCCTCAACAACGTCCTCATGGGCCGCCTCCACAAGACCAGCACGTGGCGCTCCCTGATGGGCTGGTACAAGCCCACCGATGTCGAGATCGCGATGCAAGCCCTGGAGCGCGTGGACATCGTGGAAAAGGCGTACGTGCGCGCGTCCAACCTGTCTGGTGGCCAGCAGCAGCGTGTCGGCATCGCGCGGGCGCTGGCCCAGGAACCGTCCATCCTGCTTGCCGACGAGCCGGTGGCCAGCCTTGATCCGCCGACCAGTCATGTGGTGATGCGCGACTTGCAGCGCATCAATCGAGAGCTGGGCATCACCACCATCGTCAACCTGCACTTCCTCGACCTGGCCAAGGTCTACGGCGAGCGAATCGTCGGCCTGCGCGCGGGCGAGCTGGTCTATGACGGTACCGGCGAACAGGCCGATGAGCACGTCTTCCGCGACATCTATGGGCGCTCGCTGACGGCCGACGACGTCATGGGTGCGCCCGAACCTGTGCCCGTCACCGTCAGCGCGTGACCAGCGCAACGCAGGCCACTCATCGGCCCGCCAAGCCACCGAGATCCCTGACGATCTATGCCGGCCTTGCCGTCTTCGTCGTCATCACGCTGCTCTCGGTCAGCGAGGAGTGGGGCATCGGCCTCGATATCCCCGCGCTCATCGCTGACATCGGGCGTGGCGAGTTCGTCCTGCGCCAGCTGCTGAACCCCAACTGGGAGTTCCTGCCGCACGTCATCGAACCGTTCATCGAGACCTTCAAGATCGCCGTCATCGCGGCCTTCATCGGCTGCCTGGTGGCCCTGCCCATCGTCTTCTTCGCTTCGCGCACGACCGCACCCAACCGGATCGCCCTCAACACGACGCGCGGCATCCTCAGTGTCGTCCGCGCCATCCCGGATCTGCTGTACGCACTCATCTTCGTGGCCGCCGTCGGCATCGGTCCACTGCCCGGCATCATGGCCCTGATCTTCTTCAACATCGGCGTCGTGGCCAAGCTGCTTTCGGAGACCGTCGATGGCGTCGACAAGGGACCGATCGAGGCGGTGGACGCGGGTGGTAGCAGCCGTACGCAGATGGTGCGCTGGGCCGTGATACCACAGGTGTTGCCCAGCTACGTGGCCTTTTCACTCTATGCGTTCGAGTTGAACGTGCGCGCCTCGACGGTCCTGGGCTGGGTCGGCGCTGGTGGCATCGGCATGCTCCTGCGGACGCAGTATTCCTTCCAGAAGTGGAGCAACGTCTCGGTCATCATCATCTGTCTCTTCGTCGTCGTCCTGCTCATCGAGACTGTCTCGATCCGCTGGCGGAGGAGGCTGGTCTGATGGCACAAGCCACGACGACGGCTCGGCCGTCGCGACCTTCCAGCCGCAAGCGCAACCTGTGGCTCACGGGTGCAGCGGCACTCTTCCTGTGGGCCGCCATGACCGTCGATGTCGACCTGGCGGACCTGAAGTCTCTGCCCACCGGTCTGGCCCTGATCGTGGACAAGATGTTCCTCGAGGGTGGACCGGACTGGTCCTACCTCGACAAGGCCGTACCGGCCATGGTCGCATCGCTGGAGATGGCCTGGATCGGCACCATCATCGGCGCCACGTTGTCGCTGCCGCTGGGCTTCCTGGGGGCCAAGAACGTTGCCAGCGGCTGGGTCTCCAACCTCATGCGCCAGGTCCTCAACGGCATCCGGGCCTTCCCTGAGCTGATCCTCGCGGTGGCCATCTTCATCCCCATCGCCGGGCTCGGCCCGGTGGCCGGCGCCCTGGCCATCGGTCTGCACTCCGCAGGAACGTTGGGCAAGCTCACCGCCGAAGCCATCGAGGGCATCGACCCCGGGCCGATGGAGGCGGCGCGCGCGGCCGGCGGACGCGGCCTGCAGGTGCAGCGCTGGGGCGTGCTGCCCCAGGTCCTGCCAGAGTTGATCGGCTTCTGGCTCTATCGATTCGAGATCAACATCCGCGCTGGCGCCGTGCTCGGCGTGGTGGGTGCCGGTGGCATCGGCTTCCTGCTGGACCAGACCATGCGCTACCACTTCTACGCCAAGGCCGGCATGTGCATCCTGGTCGTCATCGTGGCCACCATCGTCGTCGATACCCTCTCAGGCGGAGTGCGCCGTCGCATCATCGAGGGCTCGGACAGCAAGCAGGTGCCGGAGGTCGACCTCCAGGCCGTCTCGGCCACGGCCGACTGAGGGCGATGAGAGGACGATGAGCGAACGCTTCCTCATTCGCGACCGGGTCACGCGCGAGGCCGAGGAGATCCGCCGCTTGGCCCCGGCCGGTTTCCGTGCAGCCGATTCCCGCGGGCGCTCACGGCCGGAGGCGCCGGACACCATGCGGACGGCCTTCGAGCGGGATCGCGACCGCATCATGCATAGCAAGGCCTTCCGGCGGCTCAAGCACAAGACGCAGGTCTTCGTGAACCCCGAAGGTGACCACTACGTGACGCGCCTGACACACACCATCGCGGTGACGCAGATCGCGCGTGCGCTGGCAGCGGCCCTGTCGCTCAACGAGTCGCTCGCTGAAGCCATCGGCCTGGGCCATGACGTGGGCCACTCACCATTCGGCCACACCGGCGAAACGGCATTGTCGCCGTACTTCCCCACGGGCGGCGGCTGGCACCATGCGGCACAGTCGGTGCGTATCTACGAAGTGCTCGAAGACATCAACCTCAGCTGGGAGGTGCGCGACGGCATCCGCGCCCACTCCTGGAAGATCGACCCACCACCGGCGACGGAGGAGGCCCACTGTGTTCGCTATGCCGATCGCATCGCCTATCTGACCCACGATGCGCTTGATGCCATGCGCGCAGGCGTGCTCACCGCCGATGCGTTCCCAGCGGCCATGACCCGGCGCTTCGGCGCACCCGGCTCAGCGTGGGTCGGCGGCATGATCGACGCGGTCATCGACGGTTCCCTTGCGTCCGACGAGGTACGCATGGATGACGAAGTCCTGACCGACATGAACGAGCTGCGCGACTTCATGTTCGAGCATGTCTACGTGGCGCCGGCACAGCGCCGCTCACAGGCTGCCGCCATCGATGTCATCCGCCGCTTGATGGACCACCACCTGCGCCAGCCTGACGACATCCCAGCGTCGTATCGCGACAACGACGCCGACCGGGTGACCCAGGCGGCCGACTACATCGCGGGCATGACCGATCGTTTCGCGCTGCGCACGCATGCACGCCTGTTCGGGGACGATGGCATGGATGACGCGGCGCTGTGAGCACCCGTGACGACATCTTCGGCGACCTGTTGCCGGGCATCCGCATCGGCATCGACATGGATGGCGTGCTGGCCGACTTCAACACCGGCTGGATGACGCGCTACAACCGCGACTTCGAGACCGCCCTGGAGGCCTCCATGGTGCAGGAATGGGACGCCCTGTACCGCCTGACGCACTTCGGTTCGATGGCCGACTTCTGGACCTGGGCCCAGGGCGACGGACGATCGACGTTCCGCGATGCGCCTCCGCTTCCCGGCGCCATCGAGACCATCAAGCGCATCGGAGCCAGGCACCGTGTGGTCATCGTCAGCTCCAAGTTCGAATGGGCCATCCCTGATTCGCTGGCCTGGCTGGCCGATCACGGCGTACCCGCACGCGAGGTGCACTTCCTGTGGGACAAGACGCTGGCGGGTTGTGACATCTACCTCGACGACGCGCCCCATCAGCTGGCGGAGCTCAAGGCGGGACTGCCGGAGGCCGTGGTCTGCCGCATGGTCCACCCCTGGAATCGCCCCATGGAGGGTGTGATGGACGTGCACTCCTGGGAGGAGTTCGAGGTCATCGTCGAGCGAGTCGCGGGGGAACGTGAGGCCGCTGGGGCGAGGCGCCCGTAGCCGCCGGGGCGAGGCGGTCCGAGCCGCCGGGGCGACGCGGTCGGGCTTGTGTGGACGAAGGCAGTACTTGCGGACGCAACTATGTTGTGCGAGACTCCACTCGCGGAGAACCGCTTTCCCACGGAGCCAGCCATGCCAGCCATCAGCGTCGAAGACATCACCCGCCTCCCGCGCCTCCCGGCACCCGATCCGCTGACGGCTCGCCCCCGCCCGGTCAAGAGCGTCACGAGTGCGCCCAGCGCCTTCGAGGGCGAAGGATTCCCGGTCCGACGCGCCTTCGCCGGCGTGGACCTGCGCGACCTGGACCCCTTCATCCATCTCGACCAGATGGGTGAGGTGGAGTACGCCCCCGGTGAGCCCAAGGGCACACCCTGGCATCCGCACCGCGGCTTCGAGACCGTCACCTACATGATCGACGGCATCTTCGAGCACTCCGACTCCAACGGCGGCGGCGGGACCATCACCAACGGCGACACCCAGTGGATGACGGCCGGTGCTGGCATCCTGCACATCGAGAAGCCGCCCGAGCACCTGGTCGTGAGCGGTGGCCTCTTCCACGGCTTCCAGCTCTGGGTGAACCTGCCTCGCGAGCGCAAGTGGGCCGACCCCCGCTACCAGGACCTGCGCGCCGATGAAGTGGCGCTCGTCTCCTCCCCTGATGGAGGTGCGCTGATCCGCATCATCGCCGGCGAGGTCGCCGGGTTCGCCGGACCTGGTTCGACGTACACGCCGATGACGCAGATCCACGCCACCTTGAGCCCGGGCGCCGAGCTCGCGCTCCCCTGGCGCGCTGACTACAACGGCCTGCTCTATGTCCTCAACGGTGATGGCGAGGTGGGTCCTGAACGACGGACCATCGGCATGGGCCAGCTGGCCGTGTACGGACCCGGCGACAGCCTGACCGTGCGCGCAGCGTCCGTGCAGGAGAACCGCAGCCCGAGCATGGATGTGCTCATCCTCGGCGGCCTGCCCATCCGCGAGCCGGTCGCGTGGATGGGGCCGTTCGTCATGAACACGCGTGAGGAGGTCGTGCAGGCGTTCAGCGACTATCAGGCAGGACGGCTGGGCTCCATCCCCGCGGTGCACGGCTCGCCTTCCCACCTGGTCGCCAGCGACGGAGAGCCGGCCCGGGTCTGAATCGGATGGCTATCCTTGGCAGGATGCGCCGCTTCCAGCAAGTCGATGTCTTCTCACCCCGACCGTTGGGTGGTAACCCGGTCGCCGTGGTGCTCGACGCTGAAGGCCTGACGACCGATCAGATGGAGCGCTTCACGCGCTGGAGCAACCTCTCCGAGGCGACGTTCCTGGTCCCGCCGACCGATGCGGCTGCCGACTATTCGGTGCGCATCTTCACGGCCGCCGGTGAGCTGCCCTTCGCCGGGCACCCCACGCTGGGAACGTGTCACGCCTGGCTGCGCGCTGGAGGTGTGCCACGAGACCCCGACCGCATCGTGCAGCAGTGCCTCGCCGGGCTGATCCCCATCCGCCGCATCGATGGTGTGTTGGCATTCGGGGCACCGCCGCCGGTCCGTTCCGGGCCCGTCGCTAGGGGCGAGCTTTCGCGGATCGCACGGATCCTGGGGATCGAGGAAGCGGCCGTCATCGAGAGCCAGCGGGTCGACAATGGGCCGGGCTGGGTGGCCGTGATGCTCGAGTCAGCGGAAGCGGTGCTGGCGCTGCGGCCATCGGCGGACGGAGAGCGCTTCGACATCGGCATCGTGGGCATGTACCCACACGGCGCCGAGTGTGCCTACGAGGTGCGCGCCATCTTCAGCGGTGACCACGGTGCTATCGTCGAGGATCCGGTGACCGGCAGCCTCAATGCCTCACTGGCGCAGTGGCTGGTCGGGAGCGGACGGATCAGCGCGCCGTACACCGTCAGCCAGGGCACCGCACTGGGTCGCACCGGGCGGCCACGCATCAGCGCCGACGAAGACGGCTCCATCTGGGTCGGTGGCGAGACGCACACGGCCATCGAGGGAACCGTGGAGATCGGGTAAGCGCTGCAGGTCGAGATCGGGTCAGCAGCAGCGGTCGGGTCAGCAGCAGCGGTCGGCTGAGCGGCTTGCCTACTAGCCGACCGAGACGTTGATGTCGTGGTAGCCGCGAGCGCCATCGGGGCGAGGCGGGGTGATCTCGGCGGTCTGTACCGCACCATCGCCGTCGGTGGCACGGACGTGGATGCGATGGCGCCCACCCGCTGACGGCGTCGTCCACGGCAGCTTCCACTGCACCCAGGTCATGTCGTTGAGTGGATCGGACATCTCCGCCTCCTGCCACTCACCGTCGTCGACCTGGACCTCCACACGACTGACGCCGCGGTCCGGCGCCCAAGCTACGCCCGCGATGGGCACGACGGTGGTAGCGGCCACGCTCGCACCGTTGCGCGGTGTGTCGATACGTGACTGCGTCAGGATGGGTGCCTCCTTGGCCCAGCCGAGTGGGACCCAATAGGCGTCGAATGCTTCGAGCGTTGTGAGCTCGATCTCGCGCAGCCACTTCGTGGCGCTGACGTAGCCGTAGAGGCCGGGGATGATGAGGCGCGCCGGATAGCCGTGATCGACAGGTAGGGGCTGGCCGTTCATGCCGATGGCGATCATCGGCCGGCGATCGGGATCCATCGCCCACTGCGTCGGGAAACCGGCTGTGAAGCCGTCGACGGAGCGGCCCACGATCTGGTCGGCGTCGGCGTGGACACCGGCCATGTCCAGCACCTCGCGCAGGTCGACACCGGTCCAGAGGGCATTACCCACCAGGCGGCCGCCGACCTCGTTGGAGACGCAGGCGATGGTGACGTACTGCTCGAACAGCGGCATCTTCTGCAGCTCGTCGTAGGTCAGCGTGACCTCTCGGTCCACCATACCCTTGACCTTCAGCTGCCAGCTGTCTGCATCGACGCGGGGGCTGATGAGCGCCGTGTCGATACGATAGAAGTCACCGTTGGGCACGACGATGGGGGAGATGCCTTCGACATCGAGCGAAGCTCCGGGTGGCACCTGCGGCAGCGGGGCGGCGACACTCGGAAGCTGGGCGGTGGCACGGCCACCAGCCGGACGGCTCGTCAGCAGGTTGCGTCCGACCGTGCCCAGGACCAGCGCGCCGACCGCCACCCCACCACCGATCTGCAAGAATCGCCGACGGTCCCAGTCGGGCATGCCGCCTGATGGGGTGGGGCCGTCGGATGCGGCAGCGGGCGTCGCATCGGCAGCGGGCGTCGCATCGGCAGCCCAGGCTGGCCGCGTCGCCGCCAGCATCAGGCGCAGCGCGATCAAGGCCAGCGCGATCGCCAGCACGACGGTGACCACGGCCCACAGCGGCGTCACCAGCGGACGGGTCAAGGCGGCCAATAGTCCCAGCACCCCGGCGATGCCGAAGCCGATGAGGGGCACGTTCCAGCTGCGACGGCCGGCCACGCCCAGAAGCCCGGCGATCAAGATGGCGCTGATGACGATGCTGGCGTTGAGGGCGAGCTTGTCATTGGTGCCGAAGAGGCCGACCGCAACGTCCTTGGCCCAATCGGGCTGGTTCTCGATGATGAAGTCGCCGATGGCGATGACCAGCGATGGGGCACCCACGATGAGCCCGGCCATGAACTCGCTGATGGCGATGCCTAGCCCGGCGGCCAGTCCGCCAGCCAGGAAGGCCGCAAGATCTGCGGAGCGTGACGCCGTGGCGAGGTGCGTCGGCGGCGAGACGGTGAGAGTGGTCATGGCAGGGTATCAAAGCAGACGTCTGTGACGATCAGACGACGCACTGATACGGCATACTCCAGAGCATGCCGTATCGGACCACCGCAGACCTCGAGGCCGGGATGGCCAGCGTCGTCGACGCACCCAGAGATGAGGGCGCGGTGCGGCTGGTCGTGCGCCGACCAGCCAAAGGAGAGCGTGAGATCCTCGATGCTGGTGAGTTCGACACCGAGCTTGGGCTGGTGGGTGACGACTGGATCAGGCGGCCGAGCCGCAGGACTGGCAAGCCCAACCTGTATGCGCAGGTGACGCTCATGAATACGCGCGTGGCCGAGCTCATCAGCGGCGACCCGGAACCGCCGGTCTGGGCGCGCTGCGGCGATCAGCTGTACGTCGACCTGGACATCTCCGAGGGCAACATGCCCGCGGGCACACGCATCGGCATCGGCGAAGTGACCCTGGAGATCCAGCCCCAGCCACACACTGGCTGCTCCCAGTTCCGCGAGTGGTGGGGCGACGAGGCTCTCCGCTTCATCAGCACGGAACGCGGTCTGGCACTGCGGATGCGTGGCGCCAACACCACGGTCATCCAGTCGGGTACGGTGCGCCCAGGAGATGTCGCTCGCAAGCTGTAGGGCAGGGCCCGGCTATGGCTTGGCCCACAGCGCCAGATCCTCCTGGACGTAGTCACGCACGCTCCGTGCCGGCCGGCCCAGCAGCGTCGGTAGTTCGTCGGTGACGGCCTCCGCGTCGCCACGCCGAAGGCCCGCGTGCAGGATGGTCTGCACCACCGCCTGCGGCACCACCTGGCCCTGGCGGCGCAGGTGTCGGAAGTAGCCGAGGATGCCGGCAGGGTCATAGCGGATGGGTCGGCCCAGGACGTCGGTCATGATGGCGGCCACTTCGTCGAACGTGACCGCAGCCGGCCCGGTGAGGTGGTACCCCTTGCCCTGGTGTCCGTCTTGCGTGAGCGCGATGGCTGCGGCTTCGCCCAGATCGCGCGTATCGATGAAGGCCACCAGTCCTCCGCCTGCCGGAACGAAGATACGGTCGTCCTCGACGATGTCCTTCCGATAGGCCGTGCCGATGTTCTGGGCGAAGAAACCCGGTCGCAACATAGTCCAAGCGAGGCCGCTCGCGAGCAGGTGGGTCTCCACGCGGTGGTGCGGCACGATGCGGTTGCTCTCCGCACCGGCGACCGACGAGAACACGACGTGCTCGACACCGGCAGCCTTGGCAGCATCTACGAACACGTTGAGTGTCGGACCTACCCGACTGATGGCCGGCGGGCGGATGAGGAAGACCGACCCGGCGCCCCGGACCACCGGCTCGAACGTGGAGGCATCCTTGAAGTCGAGATGGACGGTCTCCACCCCAGACCCGAAACGTTCGGCCATGGGCTTGACGGCGATGTCCGCCGCGCGAACGGGCGCGCCGCGGTCCAGGAGCCCTTGCACGACGGCGGTGCCGACGTTGCCCAGAGCACCGGTGACGACGATGGGAGCGGTCAAACCTTGGTTCCTCCGATGCTGGCCCAGACCGTGTCGAAGACCCGGTCCAGGTAGGGGTTGTCGATGGTCGCTCCCGCCAGCAGTCTGGCTATGAGCGAACCGAACAGCAGGTCGATGACGACCTCCATATCAAGATCCGAGCGTGCCGCCCCCTGGTGCATGGCATCCTCAAGGACGGAGCGGACGACACGCTGGCGCGGCTCGAACACGGCACCACGGAACGTCTCCAGCAGGGACACATCACGCTCCCCCTGCGCCAGCATGGAGCCGAGGATGGTCATGGCTCCAGGACTGGCGAGGGCAGCTGCCGTGGCGCCGAGGAGCGTGCGCAACGCATCGCGCGGCGCGGTCGGCAGCGATGGCTCCGGACCGGCCGACAAGCTGAGCAGCGCATCAGCTGCGAGTTGGGCCTTGGAGTGATAGCGCCGATAGATTGCCGGACGTCCCACGCCGGCCTCTTCGGCCACCGCCGACAGCGTCAAGCTCTCGTAGCCATCGACCGCGAGCCGCGTCACCGCGGCGGCCACGATGGCCGCATCGATCTCCTCACTGCGGGGCCGTCCGCGACGCGGTGGCGAAGCGAAGGTCACGTGCCTGGGGCCTCGATGGTCGGGCCGAGCACCACCTCGACGAGGAGCGCCTGCTTGTCAGCGTCACCCCTGGCCTCCTCAGGCACGCGGCCGTCATCATCGACCGGGACGCCGAACCCGCGCAACATGCCTGGCCCACGAGCGGCCACCTGCTGGGCCACGATGGTGGCGTATTCGGGGTCGTCGGGCGGCACCACCCGGGCTCGCGCGGCGTGCCACGCTCCATCGACCCGGACCGTCACATCGGCACCATGGCGCACGTTCTTCCACCATTGGTAGCTGCGTGAGGTGACGAGGATGCAGCGATCATCCACGCGCACGAAACCGACGGGCGTGGTGTACCAGCGGCCACTCTTGCGACCCTGGAAGCGCAACAGCAGTAGCGACTTGTTCATACGCCCGCCAACACGACTGCCAAGCAGGGCCGTGATGGCCGGGTTCAACGCGCCGATCAGGCTGCGCATGACCTTGGATCGACGGGTCTCGGTCAGTGGGGTCGCGCTCATGTGGCTTGTCCTCCGGGGATCGGCAGATTACGTTACATGAGTGTAACGTAACACGGCTTGACGAGCCTGCGACGATACCTGGTACGGGTCCGGGGGGCCGTGACGAGGGCTCGGTGCGAGCGAAGGTGATGCTCGATGGTGAACCACGAACCCATCTATGTGACCGTGCTCCGTGAGCCCTCTCCCGACGCGGTCTGCAGTTGCGACCACCCGGTCGACTGCGTGTGCAGTTGCCATGATCGGCGCTGCGACCCGGTCGAGGATGTCTGCCACAGCGACTTCCTGCCCGACGAGGGTGGCCTGGCCTACTGGGGCTGCCCGCGATGCACTCCCGGCATGGTGGCGCCGCACTATCTCGGATGTGAGCTCATCGGATGGAACGTGCCGCTGCCGGTCGCCTCGCCCATCGGGGGACCCGGCACGGCCGCCTTCGGCTGACCCGAAGCGGCGCGACTCGGGGTCGTGCTGAGCGGACGCAACGTCTCGTCGTGAGTACGCGTTGCGGCGTGATGGTCGGAACCACCGTGCTCACATGGATCGAGATGGACGATGACCGTGTCCAGGCCACGGACGTGGTGGAACAACTCGTGCCGGACCGCTTCGGCGATGTCGTGCGCGGCAGCCACCGTCAACTGGCAGTCGACGACCAGGTCAGTGCTGGCGATAAGGCGGTGTCCCATCCAGCGAACACCCACTCGCTCGACCTCGATGACGCCATCCACTTCGGCGGCGACATGCTCGATCTCGCTCACCAGCGCTGGATCGACCGCATCCATCAGCCGCTGGAATACCGCTCGTGCCGCGTCACGCAGGATCCACAGGATGGCGGCGGTGATGAGCAGGCCGATGATGGGATCGGCGATCGGGAAGCCAAGCCCCACTCCGATGGCGGCCAGCACGACCGCGAGCGAGGTCAGGCCATCGGTTCGTGCGTGCATCCCATCGGCGACCAGCGCCTGTGAGCCGATCTCGTGGCCCACTCGGATCCGGTAGATCGCCACCAGCTCGTTACCGGCGAACCCGACGACGCCGGCCAGGGCGACCAGCCAGAGATCGCTGACGACGGCGGGATCGAAGAGGCGCTGGATCGATTCCCAGCCGGCGAAGAGGGCGCTGAGCGCGATCATGACCACGACCAGGAGCCCCGCCAGGTCTTCCGCGCGGCCGTAGCCGTAGGTGTAGCGACGGTTGGCCGCGCGCCGGCCGATGACGAAGGCGATCCACAGGGGCACCGAGGTCAAGGCGTCGCTGAAGTTGTGGACGGTGTCCGCCAGCAGGGCCGTGGACCCGGTCCAGGCGACGATGAGCAGCTGCAGGACGGCGGTGACCAGCAGTGCCAGCAAGGAGACCTTGACGGCGAAGACGCCCTTGCGACTCGATTCAAGCGCGCTGTCGAAGCCCGCCGCGGGATCGTGGCTGTGCGCCGTGAACAGGTGTCTCAGTCGGCCGACCAGGCCCGACTCGTCGGATAGGCGCTCGTGGCCGTCGTCCGGCCCGTGCGTGTGGACATCCGGCCCGGGCGCAGCGGCGCTCATGTGCCGGCGCTGGCGGTCTCGTCCGCGTCTGTTGGCTCGGCTGGTGCGTGCGCCTCGGCCATCAAATGCTCGTCGGACTCCTCGATGTCCTGGGCAAAGCGCGCGACCACGACCACCACGACGAAGGCCACCGCGCCCAACCCAAGCGCCACCATCCAGTCACCCGTGGGCGATCCCAGCTCCGTCGAATCCACGCCGTCAGGCCAGGGCCACAGCACACGGATCGAACCGGCCATCAGGCCGATGAGGACGGCCAGGACGATGTCGTGGGCACGTTGCAGGGCAAGATGCAGGATCTGCGAGAACAACGCCAGACCGACGACCGCCCCGAGCATGAAGATCCCCAGCACCAGGGGGTCGCGCTCGGTGACCGCAGCGAGCACCGGTCCATACATGCCCATGATGACCAGCAGGAACGAGCCGGAGACACCCGGCAAGACCATGGCGCAGATGGCGATGGCTCCGGCGATGAAGTAGGCCCACAGAGCGGGCTGGGCGATCTGGCTGACCGACTCCTCGCCGGTGCCGCTGCGTACGCCGAGCAGCACGAAGGTGATGACTCCGGCGACCGCGATGAGGAGTGCGTGTTCGATGCGCGGCTTACGGATCAGGCGCCAGGCTACGACGACCGACCCGGCCACCAGGCCCAGGAAGACCGACGACATCATCTCGGGTCGATCGTGGAGCAGGTCGCTGATGACACGCGCGAGCGTCAGGACGGCAGCCAGGATGCCGATGCCGAGGGGGATGATGAAGGCCCACTCGACGGCCGCCATCCACTCGCGGAAGCCAGCGACGTCACGGCGGACCAACAACGTGAGGGCCTTGGAGCCGGCGCGGAGCGAGGCGATGAACCGCTCGTAGATGCCCAGCACGAGCGCCACGGTGCCGCCCGACACGCCCGGCACGATGTCTGCCGAACCCATGGCAAAGCCACGCACGAGATGGAGCAAAGTGTCGCGGAGCATCGGAGCGAGTATAGGTTCGCGAGCGCTCACAATGGACCCGACGACGCTGACCGAACGAGGGAGAGCATATGAAGACCGTCCCGTGGGACACGATGCGATGGCTCAACGAGCCGCCGTTGGTCCGATACGAGGCCGACGACGTCATCGTCGAGACCGGCCGGGAAACCGACTTCTGGCATCGCACCAGCTATGGCTTCACACACCACGACGGCCACTTCCTGGGCGCGCCGCTGGTCGGTGACGCTGCCATCGAGGTCACCTTCCGGGGTGATTTCAGCGAGCAGTTCGACCAGGCCGGGCTGATGCTCTACGTGGGGCCTGAGCTGTGGCTGAAGACCGGTGTGGAGCTTAGCGATGGGCTGGCGTTCGCCAGTGTGGTGGTGACGGTGGGGATGTCCGACTGGTCCGTGGCTCCTCTCCCCGACGGCGCGGCTGGCGAAACGCTGACGTTCCGGGCCAGTCGCGCTGGCGATGCCGTGACGGTGCGATACCGCCTCGGAGACGGAGGCGACTGGCGGCTGCTGCGCGTCGCCTACTTCCCGCCCGAGGCCGATGTGCTCGCCGGGCCGATGTGCTGCTCGCCGACGAGAGCGGGCCTCAGCGTTCGGTTCGAGCCGGTCCGCGTGGGTCCACCGGACGCGCGGCTCCACGAGGGGTAGCCAACTCGGCCGCCTGGTGCGTCCGCCGCACCTTGGCTGACTTCTTGGGTTTGGTGGACTTGGACGGCGTGGTGGGTTGGGCTGGCGTGGCGGGTTTGGCCGCGACCGAAGCCGTCCCCAGTGGGCGCCCGCCGATGATGACGGGTACATCCCTGGGCGGGGGCGGCGGGAGGTCCTCCTCTGACCACAGCACCTGCGCCGCCGGCACCAGCGCGGCCGCAGACTCGGCGTGGACGCGCTGATCGTCGAAGAAGATGTGGGCGCCGAAGGCCTTGAGCACCTCCGCCTTGTCCACGCCACCGAGGAAGTACGTCTCATCGACGTTGACGCCCCAGGAGCGCAGCGTGTTGATGACGCGGAAGTGGGCGGGTGCCGCGCGCGCGGTCACCAAGGCCGTGCGGATCGGCGAGGTGGCACCGAAGCGGGACTGGATCCGTGCCAAACCCTGCAGGAACGGTCGGAACGGACCCGGCGACATGGGTTCGTCAGCGTGGTCAGCCTCGTGCTGATGGAAGGCATCGAGCCCCTCGCTGTCGTAGACCAGCTGGGAGGCGGCATCGAACAGCACCGCGTCGCCGTCGAAGGCGATGCGGACTTCGGTCAGGTCGTCGTTGGCGAACCTGGCGCTAGGCAGGATGAACGCCGCGGCCACGCCCTGCTCGCGCGCCTTGAGCACCTGTGACGGTTCGGCACTGAGGAAGACGTCGCAACTCATCGCTTGCAGGAGCGGATAGGGATCACGACCGCCCCGGAAGACGCCACGTGTGATGTCCAGCCCATACGCCTCCACGGAGCGCAACACACGCATGCCGGTGTCGGCGTCATTGCGGCTGAGGATGACGACCTCCACCAGTCGCTCACCGGCGCGTTCGTTCACGGCCAGCAGGCCGCGCACCAAGGGGAACGCCGTGCCCGGCTCAAGGACATCGCGCTCGTGCTCGCGCTGGTATTCGCGATAGGCGCTGAGGCCGCCCTGCTCGAAGACCTCGTTGGCATCGGTCAGGTCGAACAGCGCGCGAGACGAGATCCCGACGACGAGCTTGTCTTCGAGTGTCTCAGGCACGCGACCACCTCGGATCCGCGAGCCGCTGTGTGCCCGCTGGTGGAGTGACTGTCGGTCCTGTGCGGTCAGCCGTCAAGTCGGTCCATGGTCAGGTCGGATGGCGATGTCGGATCGGGCCGGCGCCACCGGGGATGACGAACGCGGCACCGAGCGTCGGCTAGCGCACGATCCTCGCCTGCAGGGTAGGACCATCGAGGACCCGCAGCATGCGCCGGCGCTCTTCACGGTTCCCGATGCGGACGAAGAGCTCATCACTTCGGACGGCCGAGGACAGTTCATGACGCAAACCCCCGAAGCTGAATGCGGCCACGCCGGACGACATGGGGTCGATCCCCAGACCGTGGCCCGCCTGGATGGCCCTGGCGCCACGCGGGACGACCACGCGGATCAGCCGGGTCGTCCGCTTCGCGTTCGGTCCCGGCACCGCCCAGCCGGAGGCGGTGCCCAGGTCAGCCAGCCGGAAGCGCACCGTCAGCTCGGTCCCGGGCTTGGCCCGCAGCTTGCCACCCATCGGCCGCCAAGCGCCGTTCCCGCTCCGGACCTGGATGCTCTCGATGGCCCAGCGGCGGGCGGTCCCAAGCTCGATATCGAGGTGGACCGAATCGATCTTCACCTCCTCGAACGGATTGTCGGCAAACAGGGAGTAGAACGTCGCGGCCGCCGTTTGGGCGGCTTCGGCCACGGTATAGAAGTAGCCCACAGGGCCATTCGTCGCGATCCAGCGGTCACCAAGGAGGACCTCGAACCGCGAGCCGTCAGCGCGCCGCCCCATCACGGTCATGGACACGCTGGCGCTGCCCTCGGTGTCACGCTGGGCGACAGAGATGACGTTGCCCGAAACGTGTGATGCGAGCAATGACGAGCGCAGCCAGGAGGTCGGAACGCTGATGTCGGAGGCGCCGTCCCTGGAGCGCCCGCCATCGCGCACCTGCGAGGTGACGTTGAGCACGTTCGTAGGCTCTTTCCCGATGCGGGCACCTATCCCGGTGAGCTGATCAGCCACGACGCGGCCGAACATGGCGCCCGGGACCGCGACCTTGAAGGGATCGACGGTGGGATCATCGACGATGTCGAGCGAGCGAGCATGGAGGGCGCCAAGGTTGGCGGCCCCGTCCATGAGCATGGGATGGCCGAAGGCAAGGACCTTGCTCCCACACACCCAGGTGGTCGTGCCAACGCCGACCGCCACGGCATCCCCCGTCGCGAGCGAGGCCGCGAAGTTGCCACCGGCGACCGGACGCTCGCCCGTGTCGGCGATGCCCACTCGGGAAGCCTTGGCGACGAGTGGGACCCGCAGCAGGCCGGCACGATCGAGCGCCAGGCGCGGATCAGCCAGGCGACGCAGGCGCTTGCGATCGGCGAGGCGCAGGCCCTTCGTTCGGTAGGTCGACGATGGTGGTGTGGCGACCGGGATGCGCAACCGCGCGAAGGAGGATGCGACTGCCTTCGGTGCGGCCACCCGCAGATCCCGCACAGCGGCCGGCGACAGCCGCAGCGGTTCGTCGGGGTCGGCCATCTCTCCGTTGGCCGCGATATCGAGCATCTCGTCGATGGGCGTGATGCCGATGAGCGTCGAAGGGCCGGTGCTGAAGCCATAGGCAAGGGCGCCGATGAGCGCGTCGCCGATGTAGATCGGTGAGCCGCTCATGCCGGCCCAGGCACCGCCGGCATCGGCGATGAAGTGGGCGCCTCCAAGGTCGGAGATGCGCGCCAGGATCACATCGTGGCCCGGCAGGATGCCACTGGGGTACGCCCCCAGGATCTCGACCGCGAACGGCTTGGGCTCGGTGCCACGCACGACGGTCCAGCCGACACCTTCGGCTCCGTCATCGACGCCAGACAGCGGCAGCGTCGCGGGACAATCGCTGGGCGCGGCAGGGGCCGCCACTACGGCCGGGGCGAGGGAGACGGAGCCGGCGAGGGCAAGGACCGATCCGAGAAGAACAAGCCGGAAGCGGCTGGACATGGCGAGCGACCCCTTCGTTGTATCGATGACGACAGCGACATCGTAGTCTGAACTCTGGCCGCGCGCGGATGATTGTCAAGTGGCCTCTGTGGCGCCCGCGACGCACGCCAGAGCACCCCAAGCCCCGTGCCGGTTCGAGCTGCCGGCGCGGGCACGGCCGGAGTGGACCCGCCACGTCCGTCATGGGACCGGACCCTCCGTCATGGGACCGGACCGCGAAGCCCGTCGCTCTCCACCGCGTTTGACCGCCAGGCACATAACTGACAGATCCACGGCGCAGCAGGTCAGGGATTTGCCTGGGAGTGCCGATCCCGGCCGAGCGTGACCGGGATTTGCGTACCAAGCAAGGGACGGACGAGGAACGCTGTTCAGGCGTGAGTTACGTGACTGCCACGCAAAAGCGAGCCGCGCGTTCGTTCGGGCGGGGCCTCGCGGCGCTCTGGTGCGGGCGCGGCCCCACGGCGCCCTCGTTCGGGCGGGGCCTCGTGGCGCTCTGGTCCGCGCGGGGCACCCGCATAAGGGTCTTGGATGCCTCCGAGGGCGACGGGAGGCACCTTGACAGCCGGACGGGCTAGACTAGACTAAGTCCTATGGCCATCATCGAACCCAAGACCAGTGTCAACATCCACGCCGCCAAGACGCACCTCTCCCGCCTCGTCGAGCAGGCGGAGCGTGGTGAGGAGACCGTCATCGCGCGCAACGGCCGCCCGGTCGCCCGACTTGTCCCTTTTCAGGAGCAACGCGAACCTCGGAAGCCTGGCTACTGGCGAGGTCGGATCCAGATCCTCCCGGGTTTTGATGAGATGGACGAGGAGTTGGCCCGTCTCTTCGGCATCATCGACTGATGCGGCTCCTGCTCGACACCCACGCGCTGTTGTGGTGGCTCGCCGGGGGTGACGAACTCACCGCAGCAGCCCATGAGGCGATCGCGGCGAGCGGCTCGGTGGTGCATGTGAGTGCTGCGTCAGCGTGGGAGATGTCCATCAAGCGCGCCAAGGGCCGGCTCGACTCTCCGACGGATCTGGTCGACGCGATGGCAGCCAACGGCTTCGCCGAATTGGCCATCCATGTCGCCCACGCGGAACTGGCCGGCGCGCTTCCGCCACACCACGCCGACCCCTTCGACCGCCTCCTCATCGCGCAGGCACGGATCGAGGGCCTCACCATCGTGACTCGCGACCCGGCATTCGAAGCCTACGGGGTCCCGCTGCTGGTCGCCTGACGGGTGGACGACAGCACCGCATTCGAGGGGCCCAAGGGATCTGGCACGGGAACTGGTCGCGCACCACCCTGATGTGGCACCCTGATATGGCACCTCGAAGGTACTGCGCCGAGCGCTGCCCGGGGCGCATGGGAGGCGATCGTGGACCGCACGAAGGTCGTGATCATGGGTGCCGCAGGGCGCGATTTCCATGACTTCAACGTCGTATACCGCGATGACCCGGGAGCACAGGTGGTGGCCTTCACGGCCACGCAGATCCCCGGGATCGACGGGCGACGCTACCCACCGGAGCTGGCCGGTGAGCACTACCCCAACGGGATCCCCATCGTGCCCGAGGCCGAGCTTGAGGCCCTGATCCACGACCAAGACGTGGATCTCGTCGTCTTCAGCTACAGCGACGTGCTCCACGAGACCGTCATGCATGCCGCATCACGCGCCATGGCTGCTGGCGCCGACTTCGGGCTGATCGGGCCGCGCGGCATCATGCTCGAGTCGACCAAGCCCGTCGTCGCGGTGTGTGCCGTGCGTACCGGTGCCGGCAAGAGCCAGACCACGCGTGCCGTGGCGGCGTTGCTGGCCGAGCGTGGCCTGACACCGGTGGTGGTCCGCCATCCCATGCCCTACGGCGATCTCGTCGCCCAGCGCGTGCAACGCTTCGGTGATCGCGAGGACCTCACCCGCCACCACACCACCATCGAGGAACGCGAGGAGTACGAGCCCCACATCGAGGCCGGCCGCGTCGTCTTCGCCGGGGTCGACTACGAAGCCATCCTGCGCGAAGCGGAGAAGGAGGCGGACGTCATCCTCTGGGATGGCGGCAACAACGACCTGCCCTTCTTCCTGCCGGACCTGTTGATCGTCGTCGCCGATCCACTGCGTCCGGGCCACGAGCGCCGCTTCCACCCGGGCGAAACGAACCTGCGCATGGCCGATGTGGTCATCATCAACAAGGTCGACTCCGCCACCGCGGAGGACGTGGCAGCCGTGACCGCCTCGATCCAGGAGATGAATCCCGATGCCGAGATCCTGACGGCCCGTTCCGACCTCACGCTCGAAGGGCCGCCCATCGAAGGCAAGCGTGTGGTCGTGGTCGAGGACGGCCCGACGCTGACGCACGGCGGCATGACCTACGGTGCCGGTATCGTCGCAGCTCGACGCTTCGGTGCGGCCGAGTGCGTGGATCCTGAACCGGCAGCGGTCGGTTCGATCAAGGCTGTGCTGGAACGCTATCCGGACCTGGAGCCGCTCGTGCCGGCGATGGGTTACAGCGAGGCCCAGATGGCAGAGCTCCGTGAGACGCTCGAGTGCGTCGATGCTGACATCGTGCTGGCGGCCACGCCCATCGACCTCGGTCGCCTGCTCCAGCTGGACAAGCCGGTCACGCGTGTGCGCTACGAGCTGGCACAGGTCAGCGGCCGCCCGCTGGCGGAGATCCTGGCCGAGGTCGGCGAGTAGGCGTTCGCGTATCCGAATCGTCACCCATCCGCTACGTCCACGGCCAGCGTCTCGCTATCGCTGGGCGTGGCCGGCCCGGCCGGGATGGCATCGCGTTGGCTACACTCGTGGCGGCGAATCCCATCGCCAACCCTGCTGAGCGCCGGCGCGGCCGCGACGCCAGCACCATCCGATCGGAGGGAACTGGATGATGAGTGTTCTATCCCCATGGCAGCGAAGGCTCGGAGTGGGCGCGATGGCAGTGTTCGCCGTCGCCGCCGGTCTACCAGCAGCCGGCCTGGCCCAGTCGGAGACACCACAGATGGGCGGTTCGCTCGTCGCGGTCATCGAGGGTGAACCCACTTCGGTGGATCCCGCCTTCGACTACGACTTCGTATCCGGCCTGGCGACGTCGAGCATCACCGAACCCCTCATCAAGTTCTGCGAGGGCGACACGCAGCTGTGCCCGAACCTCGCGAGCGCCTGGACCGTCAGCGAGGACGGCCTGACCTACACCCTGACCATCCGTGACGGCGTCAAGTTCCACGATGGCTCCGACATGACCGTCGAGGATGTCGTCTTCAGTCTGGACCGCATCCGCGACCCGGAGCTGGGCTCGTACGTGGGCTGGATGCTCGATAGCGTCGCCGACGTGACGGCGCCCGACGACAGCACCGTGGTCATCACCCTGTCGCAGCCTGACGCCCTGTTCGAGTACGCACTCGCCTCTACCGCCGCGCACGTGGTGAGCAAGGCCGTCGTGGAAGCCGCCGGCGCCGACTACGGCACGCCCTCGGTCGGCTCCATCGGCACCGGGCCCTTCAAGTTCGTGGAGTGGACCAGCGGTGTGCAGCAGAAGCTGGCCCGCAACGACGATTATTGGAACAAGGAAGACGGTGGTCCGTACCTCGACGAGATCACCATCAAGATCCTGCCCGAGCCCACCACGCGTGTGGCCGGACTCGACACCGGCGAGATCGACTACCTCGTCAACAACGTGCCCTCCGACCAGTACGCCACGGTCGAAGGCTTCGACAACGTCAACCTCACCTTCGCCCCCTCGTTCTACGGCGAGTGGATCACCTTCAACACTCAGGAAGCGCCCTTCGACAACGTCAAGGTCCGCCAGGCGCTCAACTACGCCACCGACAAGGCGGGGTTACGGGCCCTCTACTGGCCGGGCACCCCTGACACCAAGGCCACCCTCGTCTACCCCAGCATGTGGACCTTCGAGCAAGACGCCTGGCAGGCGGCCTGGGATGTGCTTCCGGCGTATGACCAGGATCTGGAGAAGGCGCGCCAGCTGCTCGATGAGTCGGGCGTGGCCGACCAGCTCAACGGTATGACCATCTCCTACTACGAATCGACACCGTCCATGAAGGGCATCGCCGAATCGTTCATCGACTCGATGTCCCAGTTGGGCATCACCATCGAGGCTAACAAGACCACCTACCAGGAGAACATCGCGCAGCAGTTCGGCAACCATGACGACTACGACATCTTCGTGGGCTCGTGGGGCTCCGACTTCCCCGATCCATCCGGCAACCTGCGCCCGAACTTCGGTTCCGAGAACATCGCTGCTGGTGGTTCCAATGCCTCCGCCTATAGCAACCCTGACGTGGATGCGCTGCTGGTGGAGCAGAACGCGCTGGTCGACAAGGCCGAGCGCGCCAAGCTGCTCATCGAGGCACAGGCCCTCATCGCCGAGGATTCGCCGCTCATCTCGGTCTCCAACCCCGGTTGGCCGCTGGCCGTGAACGACCGAGTGCACGGCGCCGAGATCGGCCCGCTGTGGTACTGGGCGTCACTGTTCAAGGACGTCTGGGTCAGCGAGTAGCTACGTGAGGTAACGCCCTCGTCCTCGCCAAACGGGGACGAGGGCGTTCTACGTCCAGGTATAGAAGGGAGGGGAAGCAGCCATGGCCGGCTACGCCGTGCGTCGCTTGTTGGCCGCTATCCCCACTCTGATCTTCGTTTCCTTCGTCACCTTCGGGCTGGTCCGCCTGGCGCCGGGCGATCCGGTCCTCATCGTCCTGGGCGGCAAGCGCATCAGCCCCGAGCTCATGGAGCAGCTGCGCGAGAAGTTCGGTCTGGTGGGCGACCCCATCTCGCAATACCTGGCCTGGGTGGGCCGAGCGGTGCAGTTCGATTTCGGCGAGAGCTTCAAGCTGCGACAGGAGGTTGGCGACCTCATCGTTGCCCGCCTGCCCACCACGGTCGAGCTCATCGCCATGTCCGTCCTGCTGGCCATCCTGCTGGGCATCCCATTGGGAGTCTTGCAGGCGCGGCGTCGCGAGAGCGCCGTGGACTATGCGGGGTCCTTCGTCGCCTTCATCGGTGTCAGCTCACCGGTCTACTTCACGGCCATCATCGGGATCCTCGTGTTCGCCGTCTGGCTGGGGGTCCTGCCGGCCTTCGGCAGCGGCGACGGTCCGGTCGACCAGCTGCGCCACCTCATCCTGCCGGCAGTCGCACTGGCCCTGGGCATGATCGCGCTGACCTCCCGCATGACGCGTAGTGCCATGCTTGAGGTCCTGACGTCGGACTTCATCGAGGCGGCCCGCGCCAAAGGTCTGCCCGAGCGGACGATCCTGGTCAAGCACGCCCTGCGCAACGCGCTCATCCCGGTGCTGACGGTCATCTCGCTGCAGGTGGGGTTCCTCGTGGTGGGCACGGTGCTGGTGGAGAGCACGATGGGCCTGGGAGGGCTGGGGTCGCTCATCACCGACGCCATCCAGAACCGCGACTACCCCGTCATCCAGGCGTCGGTACTGCTACTGACCGTGCTGTTCATCCTGCTCAATCTCTTCACGGACTTGCTCTACGCGGTCATCGACCCGCGGATCCGCTACACATGATCGTCAAGCTGGCCTCGACGCTGCCCGCCCCGGCCAGATATCGGCTGTTCCTGCGGCGCCTCGCTGCAGCTCCACTGGTGCGCAACCGCGCGGCGCTGCTGGGGCTGATCGTGCTCATCCCGCTGCTTCTCGCCACACTGGTGCCCTGGCTCCTGACCAATGCCGACCCTATCGCCCAGGATCTTTCCAATTCGCTGCTGGGTCCCAGCGCTGCGCATCCACTGGGCACCGACAAGCCCGGTCGTGACGTGCTGGCCCGTGTCATCTACGGCGCCGCCCCGACGCTGCTGGGGGCGCTCGTGGTCGTGGTCGTGAGCGGCGTGGTGGGCGTGCCGCTGGGCCTCATCGCCGGCTACTACGGCGGCAAGCGTGAGGCTGCCATCATGCGGCCCCTCGACGCCCTGTTGGCCTTCCCGGCGCTGTTGCTGGCCGTGCTGGTGGTCACCACCTTCGGCCGCGGCTTGGAGACCGTGGTGCTGGCGCTGGGCATCATCTACGTGCCGGCCATGGCGCGACTGGTTCGCAGCGTCACGCTGGTTCAGCGCAATCAGGCCTACGTCGATGCGGGACGCGCGCTGGGCTACTCCGACCGGCGCATCATCTTCCGCCACATCCTGCCGAACTTGGTGGGGCCGGTGGTGGTCCAGTCCACCATCGACCTGGCCTACGCCATCCTCGATATCGCCGCCTTGAGCTTCCTGGGGCTGGGTCAGCAGCCGCCCGACCCCGACTGGGGATCGATGCTCGCCGACGGCCGCTCCTACCTCTTGCAGAACCCGCTCCCGGCCGTGTCGGCGGGTCTTGCCATCATGATCGCGGTCATCTGTTTCAACCTGGTCGGTGATGGGTTGCGGGTCCAGCTCGACCCGCGGGAGCGCGGGCGGTGACGACCACGCGGGCGCGATCGGCCACACCGCCACCGATGACCACACCGCCACCGATGACCACACCGTCATCCTCGGCGCAGACGGGGGCGCCACAGCCGCAAGCCCTCCTCGACGTTCGCGGTCTCTCGGTCCGCTTCCGCACCGTGGCTGGGTTCGTGAACGCGGTCAACGGGCTGGACCTGACCATCCAAGCCGGCGAGATCGTGGGGCTAGTGGGTGAATCGGGCTCGGGCAAGAGCGTCAGCAGCCGCGCCATCATGGGGCTCCTGCCGCCCCGCACCAGCACCATCGAGGGCAGCATCCGCCTGGAAGGCGACGAGCTCGTGGGCCTGCCCGAGTCGCGCTATCGCCGAATCCGCGGCGAGCGGGTGGCGATGATCTTCCAGGATCCACTGACCGCGCTGGACCCGCTCTACAGGGCCGGTGAGCAGGTGGCGGAGGTGCTGCGATTCCACTTCGGACTGTCTCGCGCAGATGCTCGCAAGCGCGTCATCGAGCTGCTCGATTCGGTCGGCCTGCCCGAGCCGGCGGATGTCGCGGAACGCTACCCGCACGAGCTGTCGGGTGGGATGCGCCAGCGCGTGATGATCGCCATGGCACTCGCCGGAGGCCCCGACCTGCTCATCGCGGATGAACCGACCACCGCGCTCGACGTCACGGTGCAGGCACAGATCCTGGAGCTGATGCGCTCGTTGGTGCGCGAGCGGCGGATGGCGCTGCTGTTGATCACCCATGACCTGGGGGTGGTTCGTGAGCTGTGCGAGCGGGCCATCGTGCTCTATGCCGGCCGGGTGGCGGAAGAGGCACCGGTGGCCCAGCTGCTGTCGGCACCCTTCCACCCCTATACATCCGGCCTTGGTGCCAGCATCCCCTCGATCCTGGAGCGTCGGCGGCGGCTGCCCCAGATCCAGGGCACGCCACCGGATCCGGCGACGTTGCCGCCGGGCTGCCCCTTCTCACCGCGCTGCCCGGTGGCGCTGGACCGCTGCGCGACGGAGATGCCGCCGCTCACCGAGACCGGCCCCGGCCGACGTTCGGCCTGCCACCGCAGCGCCGAGCTCATCGATGGAAGCCTGAAGATCGAATGGGAGGTTCGAACATGAACGACACGGCATTGGTCAGCATCGACCCCACACTCAAGGCCGACGAGCGGTTCGTCACCTTCGAGGGCCAGCGGACCTGGGTCGCCAGCGTGGGTGACGAGGAACGCGAGCGCCGCGAAGGCCGGGCACCGCTGCTGCTGCTGCACGGCGGTCCCGGGGCCTGTCATGACTACATCGAATCGATGGCCGCCATCTCAGCTACCGGCCGGCGGGTCATCTTCTACGACCAGCAGGGCTGCGGGAACTCGGACCAGCCCGACGATCCCGAACGCTGGACGGTGGACTTCTACCTGCGTGAGGTCGATGCCATCCGAGAGGCACTGGGCCTGGAGCGCGTCCACATCCTGGGCCAGAGCTGGGGCGGCATGCTGCTCATGGAGTACCTCGTGCGGAAGCCTGCCGGGGTGGTCTCGGGAACCATCGCCAGCTCGCCCGCGAGCATGCCCATGTGGATCGCGGAGACGGGTCAGCAGCGGGCCGCCCTGCCGCCTGATGTCATCGAGATCCTGGAGCGCCACGAGGCGGCCGGCACCTGGGACGATCCGGAGTATGAAGCCGCCGTCGATGTCTTCTACCAACGGCACCTTTGCCGGGTGGTGCCGTTCCCGGAGGCGGTGACACGGTCGAACGCCAAGACGGCGCGCAACCCACAGGTCTATCGCACCATGAACGGGCCCACGGAGTTCCACGTCGTGGGCACGTTGCGTGACTGGGATATCAGCGGGCGCCTGGATGCCGTGGAGGTCCCCACGCTCATCACCAGCGGGCGCCATGATGAAGCCACGCCGGCACAGATGGCCCTCGTGGCCGAGCGCATCCTGCAGGCCGAGTGGGTCATCTTCGAGCAGTCCGGCCACATGTCGCACTACGAGGAGCCCGACCGCTACATGGCCGTCCTGGCCGACTTCCTGACCCGAGCCGAGTGCGGCGTGGTCGAGACGCGGGCGTCGGCGCTGGCCACGCCCAAGCCACGCGAGCTGCCGCGGAGCGCCGGACCGGGCCCGCTCACCGGCCTTCCGGGCGGTGTCAGCAACGCCGCCGACGCCAGTGGGGCGACCGACGCCAGCGCCGAGGACGGCACGAGTGCCGACGGTGGCGCCGCTTGAGCGTGGTGTCACCAGCGGCCTCGGAGGTACCCGTGGGCGAACCCACGACCTCCAAGCCGCTCCTGGTCGTGGAGGACCTGCGTGTCACGTTCGAGCGTGGCCGCAGCGTCGCCGACCGCCTGACCGGTCGCGAGGCTCGGAGCGTGGCCGCTGTGCGCGGCGTGAGCTTCTCCATCGCGCGTGGCCAGACGCTGGCGCTGGTGGGTGAATCGGGCAGCGGCAAGACCACCACCGCCCGAGCCATATTGCGCCTGGTGGGGGCCACCGGCGGCCGCATCAGCTTCGATGGTATCGATGTGCTGGCAGCGTCGTCGAGCCAGCTGCGCCGACTGCGCGAGCGTATCCAGATCGTCTTCCAGGATCCCTACTCGTCGCTCAACCCCCGTATCACCGTGGCCGACACGCTGACCGAAGTACTGGGCGTCCATCGCATCGGCAGTAGCGGCGGGGAACGCCGTGACCGGGTGGCGGCACTGCTGGCTGATGTCGGCCTGGGCGCCGAGCATGCGCGCCGCTATCCACATGAGCTGTCGGGCGGTCAACGGCAGCGCGTGGGGATCGCCCGCGCATTGGCCGTGGACCCGGAGCTGCTGGTGCTCGACGAGCCGGTGTCAGCCCTGGATGTCTCGGTGCAGGCGCAGATCGTGAACCTGCTGGAGGACCTGCAGGAGGAGCGCGGGCTGGCCTACCTGTTCGTGGCCCACGACCTGGCCGTCGTCCACCACGCGGCCGATCGCGTGTCGGTCATGTACCTCGGCGAGATCGTGGAGGAAGGCACCGTGCACGAGGTCTTCGACGAGCCCCATCACCCCTACACCCGTGCGCTGCTGGCCTCGATCCCCGGCGAGGACCCTGCCTGGGCAGCGCGACTGCGGACCGAGCGAGCCGGCGGTGAGATCCAGGCTGAGGCCGCCGAAGGGCCTGGTTGTTCGTTCCGCGACCGCTGCGCACACCGCTTCGGCCAATGCGACAAGACACCCCCATTCATCCAGCTCGGCGAGGGCCGGGCCAGCCGCTGCTGGCTCGATTGACCGAGCCGCGAGCATCGACCACGCAGGGAGGAACACATGTCACCCCATATCGGACCCGACACCTGGCACATGTTCTGGGATGCCTCGATCCCGCCGGTCCACACGGTGCCCTCGGGCAGCACCGTCTCCTTCGATGTGCTCGATGCCTCCTGCGGCCAGATCACAGCCGATTCGATGGTCGGGGACCTGGCAGCCCTGGACTTCTCACGCGTGGATCAGGTCGCGGGGCCCGTCTTCGTCGAGGGCGCCGAGCCGGGCGATACCCTCGAGGTCGAGCTGCTCGAGTTTGGGCCAGCCGATTGGGGCTGGACAGCCTGCATCCCGGGCTTCGGCCTGCTGGCCGACGAGTTCCCCGAGCCGAGCCTTCGGATCAGCCGACTGGCCGACGGGGTGGCCGCCTTCATGCCCGGCATCAACATCACCATGGCGCCGTTCTGCGGCGTCCTCGGTCTGGCCGCGCCCGGTGAGCCGCAGAGCACCATCCCGCCCACCGAGACCGGCGGCAACATGGACACCCGCCACCTGACCCAGGGCGCCCGACTGTGGCTGCCGGTGAAGGTGCCGGGGGCGCTGTTCAGCCTCGGTGACGGGCACGGTGCCCAGGGTGACGGCGAGGTCTGTGGCACCGCCATCGAGACGCCCATGCGCGCGCAGGTCCGCCTGACGGTGCGCAAGGACATCGAGGTGACCGCGCCCGAGTTCGAGACCGCCGGCCCGCTGGGCACGGCCACCAACATCGCGCCATGGTTCGCGACTGACGGCCTGGGGCCTGACCTCTTCGAGGCCGCGCGAGACGCCACCCGACGGATGATCGATCGCCTCGGTGCGCGCCACGGTCTGGACCCGGCCGATGCTTACATGCTCATCTCGGTGGCCGGTGAGCTACGAATCAGCGAGATC